>DAFQ01000024.1:29871-41593 GCA_002497985.1 Euryarchaeota archaeon UBA4 | reverse complement strand
GGAGGACAACCATCCCAAGGCCACCCGCGTACTGCCCATGTTCTCGAATCGGCATTACATACATCAGTCAACCTCTTGAACCGCGAACTATTGCTCGTATCGTGGATGAGAAGTGGGTTCTCCTGAAGTGCCCGTGTGGTAATTTCTTCGGCTCCAGGCTAGGCAGCAGCACTTCATGCACAAGATGCTCCAATTCCAAGGACATAGTAACAGCGTCATCATACTCGTCCCCCCAGAAACTGGCCGATGCGGTATCGAGATCAAACATGCCGGAAGAGATCTCAAATGAAGTATCGAAAAGACTCTCTAAGATAGAATCCAGGCAAAATAGGGCGAGAGAACGGGAGTCACAGAGTCGAGAGTCCGTTATCTCAGCTATGAGGGAGGCCACTGGTCAAGATGGGTTATTGTCCCTGAAATCTGTAAGGGAGTCATTGTTCGACAGGGGAATGAGTGACATTGATCCTTGGAATCTAATCGAAGATGCCGAGAGAGAGGGAATACTGCACCGTGCGGGCGAAGAGATGTGGGGTTGGGTCCAGTAACCTTCATCCCATATGCGCCGTCCCCGGGAGCAAGGGGCCCGTGGGTTAGTCTGGTCTATGCTAGATGCTTTGGGAGCATTTGACCCTGGTTCGAATCCAGGCGGGCCCACCATTCCATTGCTTTCCCGGAATTATAGGGACTTTTGTATTGCTTCAATATCAAATATTGATACAGCGACCTCGAGTGCCTCCGACTTGCTGAACCATCTAGCCTCGTCTATCTCGTCATTCTTGGGGGTCAACTCATCACCTCGGAACTCACCTTTACACCTATACGTGAAAGAAACCCAGTTTATCCCGTCCTCGTTGAAAATTTCCTCCCTGATGATCGCACCGTCGTTTTCTCCGAATGCATCGCCAGTCTCTCCCTTGGGGTCATCTATTGCAATATCTATTCCGAGCTCTTCCATAGCTTCCCGGACAGCAGCCTCACGAGGGTGCTCACCGTAGTCCACGAAACCACCGGGAAGGGTCCAGTAACCAGTGAAGAAGCCACGGGATACCTTGGCCATTAGTACCTGATTATTGGAATTAACGACCATCACCTTTGAGACCACTCTATGCATACTCCTGTAAACACATTCACGAGCTAATGGATCTACACAACCATCCGAAATGAGATTGTCTTTCCATGTCCAATTTTCGGGCCATTCAATCTCAGGAAGTGCATAGACGACTTCGTGTATTTCTTCAGCAAATTTGATGCGATTGATTCTACGTTCAGTCCATTCTATTCCCATTGAACGCACTTCTTCTTCGGTCGGTAATCTCAAAGATACTTCACCAATTCTCCCTATCACTGCTTCGTGAGGGCCATCGCCATTCAGATCCACAAGCAGAACTTTCCCATCATGCTCAAGGTAAAGCGAACGAGCCATCTTTCACCTCAATTACCCAGAAGTTCGCTAACTGCATCCCTCTCTTCCAAAAGTACAGCAACATTTTCATCAATTTTTGATTGTGCAAATGAGTCGACAGGAAGGTCTTCCACAACAATTACATCACCATTTTCACATCTGCATGGAAAACTGAACACAAGTCCTTCGGGAACTCCATACCAACCTTCGGAAGGGAGGGCCATTGAAACTATGCGCCCATTGGAACCTTGCCACCAGTCGCGCATGTGGTCAGTCGCCGCGGAGGCCGCGGAAGCAGCAGAGGACGCTCCCCGTGCTACGATAATTGCCTTCCCTCGCGTTGCTACAGTATCTAGGAACGGGCCCTGTAACCATTCTCTATCGAATATTTCGGTTGCCATTTTCCCATCGACAGTCGCGAAACGCGGGTCCGGGTACATCGTGTTAGCGTGGTTCCCCCAGATGAATACATCACAAATTTTTGAAGCAGGTACTCCTGCATGTTCTGCCATCTGCCCCACTGCTCTATTTTGGTCGAGACGTGTCATGGCGGAAAATTGTCGAGAGGGGATACTCGGTGCGTTTGCAGAGGCAATTAGCGCATTGGTGTTACAAGGATTTCCCACAGTAATGACCTTCACATCAGGTGAGGCCATCTCATCGATAGCCCTGCCCTGCCCAACGAAGATTGGACCATTTGCAGCCACTAGATCAGCCCTATCCATGTCTTTCGTCCTGGGTCGTGAACCGACCAGAAAAATCGCGTCGGCATCTTTGAATGCAATATTGGGGTCATCTGTGCCGACTATACCATGCACCAGCGAGAATGCAGAATCCTTCAATTCCATAATTACCCCGTCTAAACGTTGCATGCCAGGTGGAATCTCTAGTAGCTGAAGGATAACTGGCTGATTTGTTCCAAAACAATCACCACTCGCAATTCGCCATAACAGTGCATATCCAATGTTACCAGCGGCGCCAGTAACAGCAACACGAATTGGTTTTTTCTTTCCATTGTCTCCTGCAGCTGTGACTGCGATTTTCTCGGCCCCTCTTCCCATATGTCTCCCTCGTTCTCCGGCAATAGGATGGGAACTTAGCACTTTGCGATTATTCCCCTCCCTGAGAATCATATTTTCCTGCCAATCATTCTCTGAAACCTTCGCGCCGACGGTTTCAATAAGCGCCTTCTTCTCGTATGGATATCTGATTGGGCCTACGGCCCAACAGGAGTGATGACAATGCGCTTGGGAGTAGTCAAGGAGCCAGAAGGAGAAAATAGGGTTTCCATAGTTCCAAACTCGGTAACAAAACTAACCAAGCTCGGTTTTGAGGTTCTGGTGGAGGCCGGAGCAGGCCAGGGGGCCAACCACTCCGATGAGGAGTACGGATCAAAGGGTGCAAAAGTAGTTCCCCGCGACACCGCAATGTCAGCAGACATCGTGATTTCAATTAGGATGCCCGATACTTCATCGATGAGCGCAGGGAACATACTAGCTTGCGTTGCTGACCCATTCAGGAATCCTAGCAGGGTTCGCGAGGCGATGGATGCAGGAATCACACTGATGAGTATGGACATGATTCCGAGGAGACTGTCAAGGGCCCAAGCAATGGACGTCAATTCAAGCCAAGATAACCTCTCTGGGTACAAAGCCGTACTTCTAGGAGCAGCACATGTCCCTAAGGGGATACCAATGATGACTACCAGCGCTGGAACCGTTAAGCCAGCCAAATTCGTGATCATGGGCAGTGGAGTTGCAGGCCTACAGGCCATAGCAACAGCGAAGCGACTGGGAGCGGTGGTCTATGCATCCGACGTCAGGAAGTCAGCCGCTGAGCAGATTGAGTCAGTAGGCGGACGGTTCATCGAAGTAGATGGAATGGATGATTTCGAGGACGAGTCTGGCTATGCAAAGCCATTGACTCCCGAGTTCATTCAGAAGGTCAATGATACTGTTTGCGATGTCGCCAGTGATGCGGATGTGATAGTTACCACAGCTCGTATTTTCGGTAGGCCAGCCCCTATCACCGTGCCTTCTTCAGCAGTTGAATCATTCAAAGAGGGATCAGTAATTATTGACATGAACGCGGATGTCGGTGGAAACTGCGAACTCACAGTTCCAGGCGAGATAACCAGCGAGTACGGAGTTACTATTGTCGGAATTGAGAATCTTGCTGGAACCATCCCCTCAACCGCCAGCATGCTTTTCTCAAATAATCTCACAAACTTCGTCATTAGCTTGGTTAAGGATGGGAAGTTGGAGTTGGACATGGAAGACGACATCTTGGTCGGTGCACCTGAAGGTTCAGACTTTCACATTCCCGGAATGGGTGGCGTCCTCATTTGCTCAAATGGGGAGATTCACTCTAAGCAGTCTCGGTTGGCGGAGGTGGTCGAATGAGCCTTACTCTCGGAGCACTGGTGGGCAGCATCACAGTTTTCGTATTGGCTATTTTCCTCGGGTTTGAGCTAATCAGCAAGGTCCCCCCCACCCTTCATACCCCCCTGATGTCCGGGGCCAATGCCATTTCTGGAATTACCATAGTTGGCGCCTTGATATTGTCAAACTCGTCTTTCGATGGGGCAAACACTGATGTTGCAGCTCTGCTGGCCTTTGTCGCTCTGGTCATGGCCACAATCAATGCGGTTGGTGGTTTCATGGTTACGAACAAGATGCTTGGAATGATAGCCGGGCGACGTAGAAAGGGAGGTGAATAGATTGGTTGATCCAGTGGTCTGGGATATCGGTTACCTGATTTCTGCTTCCTTGTTCATCATGGGAATAAAGAAGCTATCGAGCCCAAGAACGGCACCCGAGGGAAACAGCCTCGGAGCCATGGGGATGCTGCTCGCTGTATTGGTCACACTCGCCAAGCTTCAGACAGAGGGCGTCATTGGCTGGGAGTTGATTATTGGGGGGCTTGCTATAGGCTCTGTAATTGGATACCTGATGGCAACTAGGGTTGAGATGACCGGAATGCCAGAATTGGTTGCACTCTTCAATGGATTTGGCGGCGGTGCCTCAGCGCTGGTCGGTCTTTCAGAGGCGTTAAAGAGAATTCAAGAGTCAAACATCCCCGATCCCGGAGTAGAGCTCTATGCGATTTGGGTGGCAATTGGGCTTTCGGGGATTGTCGGATGGATCACACTGACTGGAAGCCTAGTGGCGATGTACAAGCTGAAGGGCGGATTCACTATTCCCTTCACAGGTAAGTGGGTTAGATTCCCAACATGGGGGCCATCATGGCTCAACGCCGTGAAGACCATCCTTCTCCTGGCTTCATTCGCACTCATCTGGATGACAATTCAGGAACCATCCGAGCACTCCTGGATTTACGCATTGGCACTATCATCTGGCTTGCTCGGAATACTGTTTGTCCTTCCGATAGGGGGGGCGGATATGCCGGTCGTTGTCAGCCTCCTGAACTCACTCTCGGGAATCGCCGCTGCATTCACCGGGTTCGTGATCGGGAATAACGTTCTAATCATCGCCGGTTCGATGGTCGGAGCTGCTGGACTAATCCTCACATTCATTATGTGTAAGGCGATGAATAGGGAACTCTTCGATGTGCTGTTCAAGGCATTCGGCGGTTCAGGGGAAAGGGACCAGCTTACTCGAACCAAGGTAGGCAGCGATCCAGAGGAGGTCGCAATGGTTCTAGATGGTGCCCAACGCGTCATCGTTGTTCCCGGATATGGGATGGCCGTCAGTCAGAGTCAGCATGCTGTAAAGGAATTCGCGGACCTCATGGAGTCAACAGGGTGCGAGGTCCTCTACGCCATACATCCCGTAGCTGGAAGGATGCCGGGGCACATGAATGTCCTTCTCGCAGAGGCGAATGTCCCATACGAGAGGCTCATTGAAATGGATGAAATCAATTCGGAATTCCCTGATTGCGACGTTGCCTTGGTTATTGGGGCAAATGACACCACAAACCCAGCAGCTAGAACCGGTGAGGGCCCCCTAGCGGGTATGCCAATTTTGGATGTCGACAAGGCAAATGTCGTCGTCATCATCAAGAGGAGCCTTTCAGTCGGCTACGCTGGTGTTGATAACGACCTCTTCTACATGGACAAGACAATGATGCTCTTCGGCGATGGAAAGAAAATGATGAATGAGCTCAATGGTTCAATCAAGGACCTATAATGGCAGATGACTATCATGATTCCAAGCAATTGTTATGAGTCCACCGCTGCCGAACGCAGTTCGGTAACAGGCATGAGTTCCCCGGTTAAGAGGCTCGGTGTTGTCTTCATCGTAGCTGTACTTCTAGCAGTTCCCGCAATGGGGATGAGCGCGGGGCCGAGTAGCGAGAATGGGGATGGTGACCCCACTGCCAAGTACGGATGCTCTTGTCACAACAATGGAGCATCTTCCGTCAGAGCTGTGGTGATGATAACAGGTATCCCCGTGATGTACGACCCAGGGCAATCCTACGAGTTCACGATTACCGTTGCAGACTCACTAACCCTCTCGGGCGGTGACGGAAATACAAAGGCTGGATTCTTGATGACTTCCGAGTCAAACGGAAATTTCAGCTGGTCAGATGATCAGGATATCAGGCAGGCGGACGGCGCTCCCGATGACATCTCCCACTCTGAACCGGACTCAGACGGGATATGGACCGTGGTTTGGACTGCACCCTCTGATGACATGGGGCCGATATACTTCTGGCTAGCAGGAAACTCTGTGGATGGCGGTGGCGTTCCAGACGATTCCGACTACTGGAACGTTCTATCGTTCACCATCAACCCACCAGGAACCGTGACTTCTGACGAATCCGGCGCTACCTTGGATACCAGGACAATATCTGTCGGTGATTATGACACACTATTTGTCATAGAGGAGTCAGATTCACAGAAAGAAGCAGAGAGGCAAGAGGCACTATCGCATGCAGTTTTCTCACAAGGAAATCTATTCTTCTGGACAAGCCTAGTAGCGTTGATTTTCGGCGCCATACTCCAGAGGGAGATTTTGGAGAGGAAGTATGATGATGGCCCAGAGTTCCTTGCAATGGAGCTTGCTTACCCACAGGCAATCAGGAGGTCAATTATGAGCATCGTGTCCTTCATCGTCGCAGTGAATTGGACCGCATCTGACACTGCGATATACTTCCCCCCGCCCGCAGTCGTAGAGGAGGGGACCCATGTCACAGACCTCACAGGATTCCTGATAGGGTGTGCGTTCCTAACTAGCATCCTGTTTGCTTATGGGGTCTATAGGACCATACTAGCTGCAAGAATTGAATCATCGGTAAAGGATCGCATGTGATATGCCAGTAAGACAACATTCCGAGACCGACGGAAAAACACATAATCATTTTTCAGAATTCCACTCGGTATTCAGGAAAACTGCTCTCTTCTTGTTAGTTTTTGCCGCACTATGGTCAACAATATCGACATCGATGATTGGTGATTGGGTATTAGCAGCGTCCCCTGAGGGTAACGAATCTGTAATGTCTCTGTACTCGCCCATGGACTGGGTAGGAGTTAGGTGGACTCTGATATTGCTGCTCTCTTCGATTTCCGTACTCCCAATATTCTCGATCCTCATTTATCGCTTCTCGAGATCCGGCCTTTATGGCGATGAAAGAAGGTGGCTTGCAACCCTCCTCTCGATTTTCTCTATAATTGCACCATTGCTAACCGTGGCTATTTGGACTTGGGGAATATCTGCGATTTTCTCAGTTTCAGAAGAAATAGGTGCGATTAACGGCGTCGAGGAAATGTATGATGTGAGCATGGTCGTAGAGCTATCACTTGGGATGACATGGGTGGTATTGATCGTCACACTGACATCCCTGGCTCTAGCATTTTCGCGATTTATTCTTTCCTCAGTGGGAGAGGGTACAAGGTTCAGGATCAGGCTGATGCTGATGTCAACAGGTATCCTCATCCTGACTCTGCCAGTGGTCTATGACGGCCTCAGGGTAATTATCGCCGTGTCAGCAATAATTGCAGCTGACCAATTTTCAAAGTTGATGCCTGTCCGTGAATGACAATCTCATCACATACCATCAGTTCCATAATCACGATTGCATTTACTTGAAAGCCATGCTTGATTACGGAATGTCGTGAAGTCAGTACGTTACGCGGTAGCACTTGTCCTGATTCTTCTCGGTGCCATGATAAATATGAATCCGGACTTGGTCGATTCGAAAGTGGCCCCCGGAGCGAGCGACAACGATCAAGACTCAAACTTGGTCGGATTACAGGACAGTGAAGAATGGCTCGTTCTACGTGTCGCTTTCCCGGGGAAACCCCACTCCGAGTCAATAACTGAGTCGATATTCGATATGGACGAAGACGGTTCACCACACCTCTCAGCTTCGAAATATGTGAGCCAGATGTCGGGAGGCCACTCCAAACTCTCGGTGACATTATCTGAGGAAGTCTGGATTTCACCTGAAGACGAGGGTTACTGGGGCACCGACTCACCCGGCACTAGAGACTCAGGGATAGACGGCAGGGGGGTTGAGGGGTTAGTCGAAGACTCAGTATACGCCCTTCTGGGAAACTCCAACTTATCGCGATGGGACTACAATGGCGATGGAGTTGTGGATAGGCTTCTGGTTCTTCATTCGGGAGAAGCACAGGAATCAGGCGCATCGTCTAACTCGATTTGGAGCCACTTCTCAGAATTACAGGAACCGATATCTATCGGCGAATGGACAGTCAGCCACTACACAATTTCTTCATTGAACAGCGGTTTGGGAACAGTAGTTCACGAGATGCTACATCAGATGGGCGCATTTGATCTATATGACGTTCATTCAGAACTGCCCTCAAATAACTGGAATGGCCTTGGTGATTGGGACATAATGGCCAGTGGCAATTGGAACGACAATGGGAGGACTCCCTCCATGCCCGGCGCAGCAACACTGGATTTGGTGGGTTCCAACGGAATCATGGAAATTGACACGTCCCTCGATAGCTCATACGAAATCGAGTCATTGAGTAGTGAATCCCTTGGTACGAGGGCACTGTCTCTTGAGACAGCACCCGGAGAGAGGGTCCTAATCTCCCTACGCTCAGATAGCGGTTTCGATTCCGCTTTACCCGGACATGGAATCATTGTCGAGTATCAGGATGTGAACAACGGAAACTCAGAAGACAACACCGTCAACCACGATCCAAATTACGCTTGGGTCAAGATCATAGAGGCCGATGGGGATGACGCTCTGATAAGGAACCGGGACTCAGGTAGTGAAGGAGACACATTTTCTGTAAACGAATCATTCGGATCACAAGGGGTGAAAATTAGGGACAATAGGGGGAGAATGGTTCATTGGACAGCTACCGTTACACAGATTCAGGATAGCTCGGCTACAATACAAATTGTGACTTCCAGCACCCCTATCACGTCAGTCCTGACAGAGAGAAACCCAATTCAATTGCTTGACGGGGAGTCATCGTATGCCTTGGTAAGCACTCCCTTGCAGTGCAACCTAATTGTCAATGTCAGCGCCGACTTTAGCACTCCCGTGGAGAGAGTCATAGTAATCCCCGCTGGATTGTCCGAAGTCCCGATACTGAGGCACTCAGACACCCCCCTGGAGATTGGGACCTTGATCGGTTCAATCGGCTGTGAAGGCGAGAACCCAGTTTCCATCAGATCGGATTGGCAGAAGATTGGAAACAGGATAACGTCCCAGAATTTAGAGTCGGTAATCGACTGGGAGGCTCCCTCTTCGATATCCCTAGATTTAGACTATGAGGGCTCCGGCCCAAGGGAGTACCACATTGCTATCGAGGGAGCGGCCGCTAGGATTGCAACAGTGACCACTCAGGGTGAGATCGGCCCTGGTGACCCACTAATCATCGAGATAGATCCCAAGGGGCTAATGGAGCCAGGTATGTATGCAAGTGGCGAGGTTGTTTTCCAAGACGAAAACGGACTTGAGAATAGAGTGGGAGTAACCCTGATCGCAGAATCCCCCTTTACGGGCAACGGCATTTTGGGATGGCTTTCCAAGCCCTCCAATGGTCTGCCGTTAATTTGCATCCTCTTGGCGCTGTCAGTTTTGACAGGTCAGAAGAGGGAATAATCACCTTTTGCTCGGATTGCTCCATCTTGAGTCAGCTGGCGGCCTCGAGATTTCAAGGAACCTCCAGTCCCCTGTGTCCACGTCTATTGGGCAAATCCAATGTTTGTTCACACCGGAGGCAAGCCTAGATGTCAAGCAAGCTCTCCCCCAATCACTCACTACCTTTCCCCTATCATCGGGATCATTGATTAGCCAAGGGGCATGATCCTCTCCAATTGGTCCTGTATAACACCTCCAGGTAGTCCCGAATTTGAATCCAGACCGGGTATTAAGGCCCCTGTCCCAGAGTTCCTTCAATAGGCTGGCGGTCCTTGTCATCCCAAGTTCAGGATCTGTTAAACCTGTAGAAAAACTATCGATATGAAAGTCGAATGATGAATGCCCCAGAACGTGAACTAGCTCCCTCTCAACCCAGTCCAGTTGCCTTCCACCATGAATTGGGACTCCGATGGCTTCAGATGGCCACTCGTGTGTGTCTGTGAAGAAAGCACCACCTGTGTGAGTCTCCACGTAGTCACGGCACGAGATCTTCATGAATCCCTCTTCGGAGGGCGACTCAAGAATTCCAGTAGGATTAGCTATCGACAGGTGATATGTGACCACTGATAACTCTTCATCAATAACTATCGCCTCGGCTATTCTGCCTCTTCCCTCAACTTCCTTTGTCCACTGGTACAAATCCCTCTTTGCATCAAAATGCTCAGTGTCTGTGAACCATCTCACCTCTGCAACCGGCGAATCATTCCTAGGGTGCGTATCCGAGACCCATCTCAGGCCCCATGATTCTTCTGAGTGCTCAAGCCCCATGCTGCCGAGATTCTCCTTCAGGACAATCTTGTTCCCCGGCACTCTGAGCGCCTCCATTATCACTCCTTCAAGAATAGCATCTCCATCTTCCCCCATTACCCCCATCAACCAGTCATCACTGGGAAATTCAACATGCCTATGGTCTCTACAGAAGATTAGTTCACATGCCGTGAGAATCAGACATCCGTCGGATATCGGCCTGCCTATGGCCGACTTATGCCATAACCTGTCGGCCGCGGGGCCATCGTAGATCCACCCCCCCTCGACGCGCTCCATGCCATTACGATGGCATCCCAAACTTGATTCCGCCGGTCTAGTAAGTATCATTCGCCACAACCTACTCGCAGTATACATGGAGTCACAGAGCGAGGACAGAACTGAGGCTGAAACACTACGAAGACTGAGTGCACTGCTCGATGATTTCGAGGGTACAAGAGTCACATTGATTGGTGATGTTATGCTTGATAGGTACCATCATGGATATGCCAACAATCTCAACTCAACAGCTCCTGTGCCGGCGTTGAGAATCATCCGCTCGGAAGAGTCGCCCGGGGCTGCTGCCCATATAGCAAGAGGCCTAAACTCACTGGGCATGGACGTAGATTTTTTCTCTTGCGTAGGGGATGATGCTGAAGGAAATAGGATTCTAGAGATGATTTCTAACGACGGAATTGAAACATCTGGAATCACTGTTGTCCCTAACCGAAAGACATTGACAAAGATTAGGTTTTACGGCAGTAGGGAAAGCCTACTGGACCAGAGTCAGGTGCTCCTTCAGGCAGATAGGGGCCCATTGGAAGAATTGAGTAAATCGGTCAGTAATCAGTTAATCGATGCCGCTCTCGAGTCAATGCCAAACAGCAAAGCGATAGTCCTATCAGATTATCACAAAGGCGTTTTGACTGAATCGGGGGCCTCAAAGCTCATCTCAAATGCCAAGAAATTGAAGCTCCCTTGTATCGTAGATCCAAAATTGACCGGCCTTTCCAGAAGCCAAGGGGCAGATGCAGTGATTTTCGGAATGAGGGGTCTTGAATTACAAAGAAGAAGACTGATGCTGGAAAGCAAATCTGAGACGGCTTCCGAGCTAATTTCAACATACGGTTGGGGAGCAATAGTCGTCCTTGGTGGAGTCGAAGGGACCAATCTCTATCTTCCCGATGGGAGGGAGATGTCTATCCCTTGCAGGGCCGACGCACCCAGACAACAGATCGGCCTTCATGACGCTGCTGCAACAGCTCTAGCAGCTGCTCTGGGCAATGGACTGGACATTATGGATGCTACATCACTAGCTGCTGCAGCTTGTGAGTGTGTACTAACGGCCGAGTCTAGCCAGGAGTTCGTCGACAGTGACACCTTGGGGATATGGCTTGACGAGCTATCGTGGAAGCTGCAGATTTCCGATAGATGAGGAACATGAACCCAAGGGGTTCAAGACATGTTCTATAGGGCCACAATCGTGAA
>DAFQ01000024.1:24873-29486 GCA_002497985.1 Euryarchaeota archaeon UBA4 | reverse complement strand
ATTCGGCTTCGGCTGAAGAGGCCACCCCCTCGTTTATTGGCTTCAATGACGAAAATGGAATGCAAATTTCTGAGCATTCCACGGTCTCAGGCTTTCTTGTTTCAGCAAATGAGCCATCGGAGGCATTTTGGTCGGCATTAGAGCAATCGGGCGCAGATACCGTGGTGAGGGGTGGTGGCACCTTACAATTCAGCGAGTCACATGAGTATGGCAATTTGTTGAAGTGGTCATGGGAGGCCATTATTGATCCAGACGAGATAGGCGACTGTTCGTGCATCCTCCAGATTTCGATATCCGACATCACCCAGAATACAGTCTCATCGTCCATTGCTGCATTCATTGGAAACTCATCAGGATCAGTTCTATTGCCCGAGGCTCCATCATCGGAGTCATGGATCGTAGGTGAAGTAGAATTCTCGGGATGGTCAGCGGCTTCTTACGATCCCACAGCCACAATTTCATTCTCACTCCTCCCTACCGACTCCCCATCGACTAGTTGTGCCAACCCTCCGGCATCCCCAGTTGAGGACGCATTGTCTTTGATGGGAGAATACTCGGCTACTGTGGACGCATCCGGATTAGAGGATGGTTGGTACTCAGCATGGACAGCATCCTCGACTCAATTATCCGTAGTATACCATTGCGTGCCCGTCAGGGTCGACAATAATGCCCCTGCCTCCTCAATCATTGGCCCCGATGAAGCACAGGAGGGGGACGACGCCCTATTATTCGACGGGGGCTCCTCGGACGATGGCTATTGGGGGAAGGGAGACCTATACCACATTTGGACTCTGTTGGACAGATCAAACCCCGGCGCAGCCCCAATTTCAGTTTCCCAGGGTGAGAGCACGTTCTCACTGGAGACGGACATATCTGGCAATTTTGAGCTGCTATTGAGGGTCAAAGATGGAGGGGGGCTCTATTCATCTGTCTCCAGAAATATTACAATCACAAATGTAATCCCTACAGTAAAACTCACCGTCGACGGAAAGTCCGTTTCCCATGGTGAGAGCATCAGGCTTTCATCGGGAGATACATGGGACCTAGATGCCTCAGGATCACTAGACAGCACCAATGATATCAATGGACTAAGATGTGTATGGAAGGTGGATAACGAACCCGTGAACGAGGGCTGTCAGAGGTCCTTCACATGGCCCGAATCGAATATTGAAAAGTTGATACTTACAATAGAGGTAATTGACGACGATGATCAGTATTCATTCATTTCAGTGGAACTGGTCCATCCCGATTACACTGATGAGCTACCTCTGGGGATAATAGTCCTAGTCTTGTCAGCAGCCTTCCTCGCTTCCGCCATTCTATTCAGAAGAAAGTCCACTTCCATGGGTGAAATACCTAAGTGGCAGCCTGACGAGGAAAAATGACAGTTCTTTACTACATTTCAAGAACTCGGACCTAGGCGCGGCAGATGGATACAATGTCTGATTTACCCTTTGGAGATGGAGAATATCGTAGAAGGCAGGAAGAGTTCCTGTCGAACATGCCCATTGACTCTCTAGTCATCATTCCAAATAATCAAGTGTCAATCAGGTCTAACGACACCAGTTATCCATACAGGGCGAATTCGTACGTGCTATACCTGTGTGGATGGTCGGAGCCCGACTCTATTCTCACTGCCAAATTCGATGACGGCCTATGGCAAACCACTCTATTCGTCAGACCGAGAGATACCAAGGCCGAGATATGGGAAGGGAGGAGAGTAGGCCCAGAGGGCGCATTGCAGGGCTGGCCGATAGATAACTCACTCTCGATAAACGACGCAGAAGAATACATCTCCAAGAAAATAGAGTCGGGCTTGAAACCATCTGCTATCATCGGTATAGACTCTAAAATAGACGACATTATTTCGGATTCTAAGATGTCCGATATCCCGGATCCCCGTACGCTATTGGACGTTATGAGGACCGTAAAATCCGAAGCAGAAATTGACGTAATGAAGGAAGCATCCAGAATCGCCTCCGATGCTCATGTGAAGGCGATGCGCGCAACACACCCCGGGATTGGCGAGTGGCAAATACAATCCGTTATCGAGGGACACTTTATTGATTCGAGGAGTCAGTGGAGCTACAAATCGATCGTTGGCGGCGGAGACAATGCCACGATACTCCATTACGGCAGTAACTCAGACTCCATTGAAGACGGTGACTTGGTCCTTGTTGATGCCGGATGCGAGGTTCACGGATACGCTTCAGACATCACAAGAACATGGCCCGTTAATGGTAAGTTCACAGAACCCCAGAGAGAAATTTACAACCTAGTCCTTGAAGCCGAAGAGGCTGCAATTAAGGCCTGTAAAGTAGGTTCTACTTGGAACTCCAGCCATAAGGCGGCTTCATTAGTACTGGCAAAAGGCCTCATCGATTTGGGAATACTTGATTGTACCATTTCCGAGGCATTAGGGGAGAACCTGGACGGCCCATTTAGGAATTACTTCATGCATGGGACAAGCCACCTTCTGGGCCTAGACGTTCATGATGTCGGAGGAGGAAGGAAGGGCGACGGCAAGCCAGGACCCACTCTTGAAAGTGGCATGGTTCTAACTGTCGAGCCCGGGCTCTACTTCGCTAGTTGGAGGGACGACGTCGAGATCCCAGAAAGATATTCTGGAATAGGAATCAGAATAGAGGATGACGTACTCGTTACTGAAGATGGCCCAGTAGTACTTACAGCAGGATGCCCCAAGTCCATAGACGAGATTGAGTCATTAATTTCAAAGGGTGATTGACCTGTCTTGGTCTGAAATTATTGCTATTCAGGCGAGCGAGAATCCTCCACGCCTTTCAATTGAAGATGCAGTGACGATTTACGAAGATGCTGACCTCAACGAGCTGATGTATGCTGCCCACATCAGAAGGAAGAAAATGGTACCAGGAAACGAAGTAACATACCTAGTAGACAGGAACATAAATTACACAAATATTTGCACAATTAATTGCCAATTCTGCTCGTTCTATAGGCCACCAGGTCATGCTGATGTCTACACTCAATCAGTCGATGAGATCAGTGAGAGAATTTCTGAACTGGAGGAATGCAGAGGCTCTAGAATTCTGATGCAAGGGGGCGTAAACCCAGATTTGCCACTATCCTGGTACACAAGTCTACTATCCGAGCTAAGGTCTAGGCATCCCACAATAGAGCTCGACTGCTTTTCCCCAATAGAGATAGAGGGAATTTCCGATGTTTGTGGACAAAGCACATCCACAGTTCTTCAGCGTTTGAAGGAAGCGGGGATGCATGGCCTACCTGGTGGCGGAGCTGAAATGCTCGTCGATGATGTCAGAAAGGACATATCCCCCCTGAAGGGCTCAGCCGAAAACTGGCTCAGAATTATGGGTGAAGCACAGGAACTCGGCCTCACTACATCGGCAACTAATGTATTTGGTTTCGGTGAGACCCCATCTGATAGAGTCGAACACATGAGCAAGATAAGGAAAATGCAAGACTCGGCAATTTCTAACGGCAACACTGGTTTTACTTCATTCGTCTCATGGCCGGTGCAACTTGAAAACAACGCTTTTGGAAGGAGGAACGGGGGTTTGAATAGAATTGAGATGGGGGCCTCATCTTCGGAGTACCTTAGGCATCTCGCCGTCTCCCGTCTTTTCTTTGATAATATTCCACACATCCAAGCATCATGGCCAACAATGGGTCTAGAGGTTGCTCAGGTGGCCCTATTGGGCGGGGCGGACGATGCCGGATCAACGATGATGGAAGAAAATGTGGTCTCAGCATCTGGGACAGATAGAACTGAAGCTACTGAGAAAGAGCTCCAGAGAATCATTTCTTTGGCCGGATTCACCCCTCGGAAGAGGGATTCGGATTATAACAAATTGCAAACGGACAATGTATACACAATGCAGGTCAATGCTCCACCACCCATTCAGTGGTAATCACGACTCGACTCTTCCACTTCTGACTGGAAGGGAATCAAATGATACAATATCTTGATTCCCAATAATAACTGGCCTAACCCATTTCATGCTCGTGCCAGATTCTGTAATACCCTCAACAACAATCTCCCAGTGTATCGCAATCATGGCGGAATATATCGAGCCGGGCCATGCCCTATCTGGTCCATCCAATGAGGCAACTCCCGAATCAATTTCATGCCATGGCCCGCTGTCTTGAACCCTCATGGGTTCTAGGTGGAGTACTCTGCCCTTGCTAACTGTCATAGGCAGGGACTCACCGACGCCGGTGCCATGCTCATCCCCGGTAGAAATACGTCTCTCGGGTAACGCTGTCGACATTCCCGGTGCCGGCTGACCTGCCTCACTTGTATTGGTCGCTAATTGTACAACTCTTCTTTCTGGTACAGCAACACCAACTTGTATTCTGCACCTTCGAGCAATGAAACCACTAGGTGGCTGAAATTCCAGGATCTCAATATTTTCATTACTACAATCGCCTATTCTAATTTGAGGACTGCCAAGAGGCTTCGAAATGTATTCCTCCTGCCTTCTGATATCTCTCAGATTTGCAATTATTCTCACTACTATTGGGAGGACGAATATTGGGAATGAGATTAGAATTAGGAGTGGGTAGTCGAGGGGACCTATTCTAACTGGCGTGTAAATAATCTCAGCAATACC
>DAFQ01000024.1:0-24482 GCA_002497985.1 Euryarchaeota archaeon UBA4 | reverse complement strand
ACTGAGGGCAGAATCATTCTTCTGGCCAATGTGTGTATTGGATCTGGAACAATGTACCAGCCATTCCTCGTCCTCATTAGAAATGGCAATGTCTCCCTGGTGACCTCAGTACATATTTTCGGAAGCTTAGAGTCTTTCGAAACATCACTTCTCCACTCTACCATCCAACTGTCTTCAGTGCCGAGTTTGAAATCGGGAGGTGGTGCGTTCTCAGATTCCAATATCACCTCTACTAGGGGTATCCGTTTGGGGTCAGTATTGTAATGCTCAAACGGAGGATACCTGACTCTCTGGATGGACTTGTGCATATCTCAACCCCAAATTATTGCCTTAGTTGCCTTCCCTGCAACCTTTCGGAACTCTGGAACTTCTTTCAACAGTCTTATTCCCAAGGGTATGGGATTGTCAATCTCGCCATATTCATTGATTATCTCGATTACCTCTCTCCTAGACCAAACTGAAAATATCTCATCTAGCTCTTCATCGCTAGATTCGGTAACAAAGGCATCACGTAGGGCCTTCGCTTTACTGTGCTTCCTCCTCATGGGATCTAGAATTTTTGAAATCCTCTTGGTATTCTCCTCAGAGAAATCACCTTCGATTATGGCACGTGACAATTCAGGAACAAGCAGATCAACCTGTTCAAAACCAGGTCCAATTCCTCCACCCGTTGTTGGCTTGCATGAACCAGCCGCATCTCCAAAAACTGCAACTCTCTGACCAACAGTTTTCTTTAGAATCCCACTGGGAACCGGACCTCCAAACTTGCCAACAATTCTGCAATCAGAGAACCTTTCTGCCCAAATAGAATCCTCGATAAGACGGTTTATCAGCCCCTCGCATGACTCCCCTTCTAGTAAATCAGGACGACTCCACATACCGACTCTTGTAGTGCTACCAGAAGGAATCGCCCATGCGAAGAAACCCGGTGCAATATCGCTCCCAGTGTACATGTCTAGTACCCCTTCCTTCCCTGGATAACCCGTCACCTCAACCTGGAAACCAACCATCATCTCCTTGGGCCTTCCCATTCGAAACTTCTTCCTGACCCATGAGTGAGCCCCATCGCACCCACATACTATCCGGCATTGAACATTCACAGTTACATCCCCCCTCCTAACTTTCAACAAAGCAGACCCAATTCCGATTTCAACATCCTCTGGGGTGCTGGAAAGCCAGATGTCAGAACCCTCTTCAACCGCGCGTCTTACTATGGCCTCGTCAAACTTCTTTCTGCATACTGACCACGTCCTGGTCCTCTTGGGATTCCCGATTTCTACTGGTGTTCCGGATGGGCCGTGAATCCTAGCCCCCCAAATCGGAGTAAGAACCGTTTGCTCAAGGGAAACCTTACTCATGGCATCGGGATTTACTAAGCCCGCGCACTGGAATGGCCTGCCAATCTCGTCGTGTTCTTCGATAATGAGAACACTATGGCCACGCTCTCTCATTTTAGTGGCAAGGTATCCACCAACTGGTCCCGCACCAACTATTGCTACATCATAGTGGAAGTCCACAATACTCACACAATCACCGTCTACTTTTTGCTCCCCTTCTTGCCCTGCTTTCTCTTAAGGCTCTTGAGCTTAGAAATTAAATTGCTAGCATCGGATTTAGTCATCTCGTCCTCAGTAGCCAGATTTTCCATAGCAAGAATATCTGCCATTGGAAGGCCTAGTTGTTCAGACATGTTCCTGACTAACTCCATCTGCGGTTCAGTAGCTGGCATAGCTGAGTTTGCATCCCTCATCATTCCGATTAATTTGCTGGCACTCCCTTCTCTGCCACCAGTCAGATCATCCAGCTCCTTGGCTTCAACCATCGATAGGGCATCCGAAACAGACATTCCTGATTTGTCAATGAGGGAAATTAGGTAGCTCATCTGTTTTTCACTTGCAGGTGGCCCGCCATTTGCCATAGAAAGCTCATTTAGAGAGCCAATGAGATTACTGGCCTCTTCACCAGATAGCTCCTCAACTTTCCTGCCACCCAGAAGCCCCTCTAACTCCCCCTCTTCCAATCCAATGATCCGACTCTCGATGTAGGCCATTTGTTTGGGAGTCGGCCTTTTCCTCCTGTATTCAATCGCCTTGTTGTGGGCTTCTTTGAATTCTCTGGCGAAATTACCCCATACAGCCGGGCCCCCTATCGAGCCAAGCTCAATATTGTCTAGGCTATCTTCCATCTTGGCTGTGAATGAAGCGGACAATACATCCATCCCTCCCGCCTTGGAACCATAAATAGGAGCGACCTCAATCCACAAAGTTCTACCATTGTCCGTGGGATATAGGGAACTACCCTCCGACTCAACATATCCCCTGTCCTGTATCCTCTGAACAATACTTACGTATGTCGATGGCCTACCAATACCAGCATCTTTCATCTGCTTAACAATCGAACTCTCAGAGTACCTTCTAGGCGGTTTCGTTTCATCACTGGTGAGTAGAGGATTACCCTCCTCTTCATCAATTAGCCACTCAGCCCCCGCCTCTATGGGAAAAATCGGGGGGCTAGTTCGCGGGTCAGATAGGAACTCAGCTGACGCCGACTCCCAACCTGGATGAATCAACCATGATGCGGTCCCAGTTAGCACCTCTTCGATGTCAGAAACAGTAGCGCGCAGGTCACGCCTCTCCCTCACAGAATCGGACATCTGGCTGGAGGCAAATCTACTCCAGATCAATCGGTACAGCCTCTTGCCATCGGCTTCGGTGCCTTCGATGGTCTCGGACTTTGGATTAGTCGGTCTGATGGCTTCGTGCGCGTCTTGCACGTTGGAACCGCCCTTCTTGGCATCGGGCCCCAATGAACCTGGTCCAATGAAATCCACGCCATATTTTTCCTCAATCAGACTCTTTATCTCCTTTCTAGCAGTCTCACTAGTTCTCGTTGAGTCGGTTCTGATGTATGTTATATGGCCTGCTTGGTATAAGTCGGACGCAATCTTGCTGGTCTTGCTCATCGACCAACCCAAGGATGAGCTGGCAGTCTGGAGGAGTGTGTCTGTGGTGAATGGGGCAGGGGGCTTCCTCCTGTTCTTGCCTTCCTTGACCGAAGAAATGTGCAGTGTTCCCGATTTAGATATTGCTTCATGCGCATTAATCGCCAAATCGCCATCGAATGTCCTGTCGGGGAAATGCTTTCCATCATCATCTTTCCACGCCCCCTCATCATCCTTCTCGTGGAATCTCACTTTGAATGAATAACCGTCACAGGTTGCTCTAACACTGTGGAATGGTATGGGAACGTGATTATCTCTCTCTATTTCCCTTTCTACTATGAAACCGAGTGTCGGAGTCTGTACTCTGCCCATTGATTTTAGATTCCAACTTCTAGCGAATTTGGAACACCTGTAACCGACAAGACGATCCATGAATCTTCGAACCTTGGCCGCGTCTACTAGGTTGGAATCAACATCTCGATGGTTAGAAACTGCATCATTAACAGCTTGCTTAGTAATTTCATTGAAGGTGATTCTCCTAACTACTGGGAAATCTGAGAAAATTATGCTAAGCCTCCATGCAATGAACTCCCCTTCTCTATCTGGGTCGGTAGCGATATAGACCTCTTCGACCCCCTTTGAGGAAGCCTTCCTAAGGATTCCTGAAATTATTGTCTCAGCTCTCTGAGTCCATTCCCATGGTGGATCTGGAAGACTATTCTCATCAGATGACCACATTGCCTTGGAGCCTTGTTTTCCACTCTTTCTAGTTGGAAGATCTTGCACATGACCGTTACATGCCTCAACAATCCAACCCTTGCCAAGATACTTCTTTACCGTCTTAGCTTTGGTCCCCGATTCGAGTATCATTAGCTTCATTGCTTCACACCCATAGCTCCACATCATAATGCAGTGCTACGTTTTACTCGGGCTTAGTGAACCCCGTATAAACATGAGTGGGACAGGACTGCTCCAACGCGCGCGCGTGCAGGTGTGTGTGGCGCGCGCGCGTGAGGGATAGAAGGCGAAGTCAGAGTTTCCTAGCCTCAACTTCATCCCAAATCTCTTCTGATCCGGGGCCCCCACAACCAACACATCCCGGATAACCTGCCCTAGCCAGGCCATCAATGATTTCCAGAAGCCGATTCCAAATTTCTACCATATCGCCATTTTCGGTATTTATCCAGCAAACACCGATTCCAGGCTCAATATTTGCAATGGAAAAATCCAACCCCTCTTCCGAACTGAAAACTACCTCATAATTCGAGCTAGACGATTCTATCGTCGGCTCATTGACCATTGTTGGGAGTTCGTCCGAAATCTTCAGTACTAATTTGTTGGCAGAGTCGAGCAGTGGTTCGGGTACTATCAGGCTCCCGCCATCCGACCTCAAGAACCTCCTTGCGGCCTCATACATAGACGGCCCCCAATCGCTCATGTCAGTGCGTGCAGTACGTAACTCTTGAAGGGTATAGCACCGCGGCTCTGTTCATGGGCATTGGTTGGAGTATGCTAGCTCGACCATTGCTTAGTAGGATCGACTCCGAGAGGGCGCACGGATTAGCAATCAGGTCCCTTTCCGGTTTCGGTCAGACATCTGCGGGGATTAGGGCACTCAATACCCTATACCAATCACCTGAATTGCCCACACACGTATTTGGCAGACTGTTCAGACACCCACTTGGATTGGCCGCAGGAATGGACAAGGATGCAAGCGCGCTCTCTGCTTGGCCGGCATTGGGATTCTCATGGGTGGAATATGGTGGAATCACGCGATTCCCACAAGAAGGAAATCCGAAACCAAGGATGTTCAGGGCCGATGCTGAACAAGCATTAGTCAATAGCATGGGATTCAATAATCCTGGTGCTTCATCAATTAGAGACCAGCTAATCAGGAGGAGGTCCGCTGGA
Source organism: Euryarchaeota archaeon UBA4 (assembly GCA_002497985.1). Classification (GTDB taxonomy): domain Archaea; phylum Thermoplasmatota; class Poseidoniia; order Poseidoniales; family Thalassarchaeaceae; genus MGIIb-O5. Next base: position 19,630 of record DAFQ01000024.1, on the reverse strand, counting down.
AAATGGCCCAACGTTCCAGTAGCTGCAAATATCGGGAGATCGAAAAAGGTCGATAATTCACAAGCACCTTCTGATTATTCCGCCACCTTGGAAACTCTTTGGGACCATGCTGATTTTTTTGTTTTGAATATTTCTTCCCCGAATACGCCTGGCCTGAGGGACCTCCATGAGGAGTCCAGCCTCAGCTCTGTATTGAGGGCCTGTAACTCTGTAAGGGAAATGAAGGGTGGTGGAAAGCAAATTCTACTGAAACTTTCGCCGGATGCATCAGACGAAGATCTCGTTTCAACTTCAGAAGAGGCCCTCAAGAACGGAGTAGACGGAATTGTGGCTACCAACACGACCCTGAAGAGGCCAATCCCCAAGAATACGAAATCTCGTCACGCATTTGCTCAGAATGGAGGTGTTTCTGGAAGGCCACTACAGTCGAGGTCGTTGGATGTAGTCTCGATGCTTTATGAGTCGACTGATGGCAAGGTCCCCATAGTGGGGGTCGGAGGAATAGATTCAGCCGATTCGGCGTGGAACTCAGTAACTTCCGGAGCCTCACTATTGCAACTGTACTCCGCATTAGTTTTCAAGGGGCCATCTGTAGTATCAAACATTGTTCGCGGCCTAAGGTCCCGCGTAAGGGAAAACGGATTCTCCAGTATAGACGAAGCAGTTGGATACAATAACGCTTGACACTATCAGAAAAGTCATCAATCGGAATCACTAGGGCATGGCAGGAAAGGGGTGCGTCTATGTCATTAACAAGGAAAAACAGACTACTCATTGCAGGGGCCTCTATGGCCCTGCTGCTTGTTCTGATGTTGGTATCAATCGACCCACAAGTACAGTATTCTGTTGATGAGGTTATGGATGAACCCAACTCCCATGAAGGATCCCTGCACGTTAGGGGAGAGGTCTCCATTGGCAGCCTAGACACAGGAAATTTCAGCTTCACCATTTCAGGAATTAGCCATGCATTGAGCGTCGACTACTCCAGCACTGTGATCCCAGACGGATTCGATGAGGGCAATATGATTGCAATAAAGGGAGATCTATTCAATAATGGTGAATTTTGGATTTTGCACGCCCATGAGATTCAGACTGGATGCCCGTCAAAGTACGAAGCCGCATAATTGCTACAGCCCAATTCTTTGAAAGGGAGGGACTTCCCGGTTGAGTTGGGCTAGGGGGGGTGTTGACGTGCTCTGTTATTCACAAATCGTCGATAATGGTGACCTGAAGTCCGAGGGCGGCGTAGACGAGCCGCTGGCGACCCGCCGGTTGACGTCGACGCCTCGTCCCCAAGAGATGCAGGTTGTTGGGATTGGCTTCCGGAGGGGAGCTATGACCATCCTATGCCCGGGAACCAGGTCAGGCGCGGAAGCGAGCAGCCCGACCGGGGATGCTGGATGCCTTGGGAAAACGGGGCTGAGGAGACCGGCGATTTATCGCCAGCGGTGACGAACGTCCACCGAGGACGCGCCCACTACCGTGGGATTCCTTCCAATCCACCCATTTTACATATTGTCTCGAAGCAGTTCTCGGGGACTGGTTGCACCGATAGCCTCTGCCCCTTCATTAGGAGGGGCATTCCTTCTAGTGCGGGATTGCCTCTCATTTCCGGTAGAGTGACAATTTCTTTCATGGCCGTCACAGCCTCTATGTCGACCATCATCCATCGGGGGTTGTCAGGAGTCGCCTTGGGATCGAAATACTTCGACGAAGAGTCCTGAGCAGTGAAGTCAGGATATCCTTCTTTGCACACTTTGGCCACACCAGCAATGTGCGGAGGCTTGCAATTCGAGTGGTAGAATAGAACCAAGTCACCATTTTTCATGAGGTCCCTCATTGTGTTCCTAGCTTGGTAGTTTCTCACCCCATCCCAGTGTGTCGTCTTGTCATCCACTAGCTGCTCCCATGGGTACACATGGGGCTCGCTTTTCATCAACCAAAGCCCTGTCATGCATTACCGGCTGAATGCACGGTGAATCAACGTGTCGAATCACCATGCGTCATCAGAGGAACCCAAAACCATCACAGCATCGATTACGTCAGCCTCATCTCTGGCAATAGCTCTACGGAGACCTGCAGCCTTAACCATGGTATTCACCCCACCAGTCAAGCCAATGTTGGCCTTAATCATGGCCGTGAATATTGCGGGAAGGAGAATCAAAGCGGAAATAGCGGCTACCAGAAGTAGGATGATTATCGTCGTCACGAAAGGCTGGATCGCTGCAATAGGAATGAGATAGGCGCAAGTCATTCCAAATGCAGTAACCGTGACCGCTTCGAAGAGACTCATACCGGTACTCGCACAAGCTGTTTGTATTGCCTCTATTGTCCCTCCTTGCTCTTTTATCCTATTCGCTATGTGTATGGAGAAGTCAACACCGACGCCAACCAATATCGATCCTATCATCACTGTGACGAGTGAAAGTGGGACGTCCAGGCTATCCATCGCTAGCCACTGCATCATTACTGTGAACCCAACAGGCATCGTGGTGAGAATCGCATATCTCACATCCCTGAAAACAAGAGCCAATGTCAGAACAGTGAATAGAAGCGCGAAGCCGAGAGAGGACCACTGTGAATTTACAATCAGATTGTTCACCTCAATGGTGATTGAAGCAACGCCGATAAGGGGTGTGGAATCTATCGCACCATCGGTTTCCTGGGAGGCGTATTCATCAACCAAATCCACAGCAGCAGACGTCGCCTTTACATCCATGAAAGGCATGTCTATGTAGATCAGGCTTCTCTGGAAATCGGACGACATGAACAGCCCCCTCATTTCCTCGGTCATGCTATTGTAGAACACATAGATTAGGAAATTCTGCGCCTGAACCCCACCAGTATCCTGCAGGTCAAGATAGTTCATGGCACTCCAGAATGAAACGTTGCCAGATTCTTCGTTGTCGAAAATTAACTGTGCCACGTCTTTGATTGGATCAGGTAGGATGTTAGTACCGTTAATCAAGTCGTAAATAGGAGTCCCAGTTACATTAACCCCTACTCCTATAGCTTTCATCAGGAAAACTATGGAAACAGCTGTCGTATTTTCCACGGTGTTGCATTTCGTCTCTAGTTGTGAAATCCCCTCGAGATTGGCGAAGGGATCACTCTGCTCTGCTTCAGCGTTGGGCAATGGGTTGGGATCGGCCGAAATATCCCCCGTGATCAAGAGGAAACCGGGCTGGCCCGCGTTGAATTCATCAGAGTATACGCCCATCTTGTCTACAGCGTCGACACCAGCCGGAGCCATCTCCAGTAAGTCGATGTTCTCTTCCACGTTGGGCCTATTGATGCCAGCAGATACTAGCATGGCGATAATGAATAATGCCAGCGTAACCCTTGTCCATTTTATCGGGGTCTCAACTGCTACCTGGAAGATTTTAGGCGGAGGATGAGACGGTTTCTTAAGATCCAGCATCATTGTGAGATTTGGAACCATCAGCATGGTCATCAAGTATACCACGACAATGCCGCCGGATAGTGCCCAACCAATCGTTTGTATGGGCTTCATTGGAACAAAAGTTAGTGAAATGAATCCTATTATCGTAGTCAGGGCTGACAGCAAAACCGCCTTACCGGTAGAACTCAGGGCCTCTGACATCTTCTCCCTTGGTGAACCCTTACATTCTGCATACCTGTTCGTTATGTGTAGTCCGTAGGATACGCCCAGAGCCAGAACTATTGGCCCTACGATTATCACTGTCATGGTGACCTCATAATTGGTCAAACCAATCATTCCAAGTGTAATCCATACAGAGCATAATGTTGGAAGTCCCGAGATAATGACAACCTTGATTCCCTGAACAAGACGAATCCTACCAGTCTGCAGTAGATCGCAGTGGAATATGAATAGTCCAAAGGCGACAAGAATCACCCCAACTGGGAAAACACCCCAGAATAGCTTGAATGACTCTTCTGTGATTGCGTTGGTGAGTGGAACCGGGCCAGTGAGGGTCATCCTGAGGTCGAGATATCCCTGCTCTTCACAATACTCCTTGTTCTCCTTTGCATCTGGATTAAGCTCCCTCCCTTCATCGTCTCTGCACACCCAATTATTCTCAATGGATATCCTATGGATTTCACTTGAAACATAATCGATGTAATCGCTTGTGTCATCCTCACCATCCCCATCCATGTCAACTAGGCTAGTGATTCCTATGATTATCACGGCCCTATTCCAGTGCCCAGCAGTCTCATTAACATCATTGCCCACATCCCTAACTAGCTTATCCAGGGCATTCTGCGGCATCTCATCTAGGATCTGGTCCACTCTTTCCTGTTCGTCGGGGATTGAGTAATCCCCAATCAAGTTAGACTGGCCATCCACAGTGTCATTTACAAGCTCCGACAACTCGCTACTACCTGTCGCTTCAGCCACTCCCGAGAAGAAAGCCTTGACAACCCTCCCTCCACTCGAGTTGACTTCCTTGACCACTGTTGAAACAGAAAGTACGTATATCACGAAGTCATCTTCACCGGCATCGTTTCTATGTGTGTTCAAGGTATTCTCGACCAAGTCTAATTGAGTCAGGATTGGCAGTTTGTCGACCCCAGTCGTATTCGACTCAACGTAGACTACCATGACATTGGTAGTCCAATCCAGTTCCACGTCCTCGATTTGGGCCTGAACTTCGGATCCTTGTGGGAGGTATATGGCCATATCGCCGTTGACGTTCAGGGCCCCTTCCTCACTGCACCAGTCCGGGTTGTATCCATCCCTGCAATCGTTAATTCCCGAATGTATGGAGAAGAATCCCGTAATTGCCAGGCAAATAACTACCGTAACTACGGGAACTTTCGTGATAATGTCACTAACGGTAGAATCAAGTAGATTCCGCTTTATTGAATTGGGCGCCTTCTTTATTGCCTTCGAAACGGATTCAGAATCGATGCTGCCAAGCGCCCCTTTTAGTCCTGCAGCCCTCTCTTTCACCATATTTGCTGGTGTTTCGAGCATTCCGGAGACGCTGAATCTACGCTCCTCGCTTCCTTCGTCCATCTCAATACAGAGTTTGCTGACTGAGGAGGGGACTTCAACCCCTCGCCGCATATATCGCCCCCAATGCCGTTACAACGGGCCCGCCGTAGGCGGGAACAGTCAAGAACGTGAGTTCTCGGGATGATATCGAGGAGATATAGTGGGCTCTCCAACCATTCAAGACAAGAGGTGGACAATAGACCTCGAAAAGAGGATTCAAGAGGAACACTTCGGCCCCTCATTTTCTGAACGCTATTCTTTCGATCCCCGCAGTGAGAAAGAGCTGTTTGTTATTGATACCCCCCCTCCATATCCTAGTGGTACATGGCATATTGGAGCCGTTGCTCAATACAGCATGATAGACGTTATCGCTAGAAGCCAGAGGCTGATGGGCAAGGAGGTGTATTTCCCCTGGGGCGTGGACAGGAATGGGATAAACATCGAATTCACTGTCGAGAAAAAGACTGGTAGGAAAATGAGGACATATGAGAGGGGGGAGTTCTTGGATCTATGCTCGAGTACCATAGAGGAATACACCCAGGCAATGAGACATACAGCGAAGAGAGTCGGACTGTCCTGCGATTATGCAAATGAGTACCTTACCGACGCTCCCGACTACCGTGCTGTAACCCAATCAATTTTCGTAGATCTTTTCAGGAGGGGCGATATCGTGGAGGATCTAAGGCCCAATATCTACGACCCAGTCGAAGGGACTACTATTGCCGATGCCGAGGTGCAGAGGGTTTCGAGAGAAACCTTGCTTTGTGATGTAAGATGGACTACCGACGAGGGGGAGGATGTGATTATCTCCACAACTAGGCCCGAACTGATTTGTGCATGCGGGGTCGTAGTGGTCCATCCAGATGATAAGCGATATTCACACTTGGTTGGCAAGAGGATATCCCTGCCTCTCCCTGTGGAGGGTCGGGACGATTCCGTTGAGATAATGACTCACCCCTCGGTAAAGTCAGATTTCGGCAGTGGCGTTCTGATGGTGTGTTCATTCGGGGATCAGAATGACGTTGCGGTATTCAGAGAACTCGGTATTGATCCGTTCGTGGCAATAGACATGGAGGGGAGGCTTACGGAAATCTCAGGCCCTCTCTGCGGTATGAAGGCGGAAGAGGCTAGAAAGGCGGCCATAGAGACCCTAACAGATATCGGACGGCTGGAATCTGCAAACAAGAGGACACAGGAAGTTCCAGTTAGCGAGAGGGGGGGCAACCCAGTGGAAATCATACTACTCAAGGAGTGGTATGTTAGGCAGACCCATATCCTGGAAAGAATGAGGGAGCTTTCAGACCAATCGGCCTTCATTCCGGAAAGAAATAGACAATTCTTGCATGACTGGATGGATGGCGTTTCAATAGACTGGCCAATTAGTCGTAGGAGATGGTACCACACGGAGGTGCCGATATGGTATTCTGAGGATGGAAGCAAGGTGGTCGTCCCACCACACGGGTCATATGTTCAGCCATGGAGGGACGAACCTCCTGAAGGCTCCGAAGTCCTCGATAGGTCTACTCGAGAATCACACGGAAAATACTCCGATCTAGCCGAGTCTCTTGGCGTGTTGATAGGAGAGGAGAAGGTTTTCGATACGTGGATGGACTCTTCCAACTCCAATCTCTATGTTTCGGGATATATCAGCGACCCAGAGATGTTTGAGAGGGCCTTTCCAACAGCAATCAGACCCCAGGGCAAGGAGATTGTCAGAACATGGCTTTACTACACCCTGCTAAAGAGTACCCTGCTCTTGGATAAACCCGGCTTCAAGAACATCTGGGTCGACGGACTTGGGATGGATCCCTGGGGCAGGAAAATGTCAAAGTCCCTGGGAAACGGAATCGATGCCGACTCGGTATTGGAATGCGGGGCTGCTGGGAGGACTGGTTCGTGGAAAATCAAAGGCCCGGGTGGCAAGCAAGTCAGCCTAAGGGCGAACAAAATAGGGAGTGAATGCTTCAGGCTTTGGAAGGCATGCGATGCCCAGGTCGGGGATGACTTCCACATCAACCCTGAAGAAATCGAGGCCAAGTACTTCGGTGTTCTGACAAAAATGTTCAATGTGGCCAGGTTCGCCAGCCAGTTTGAAGTTCCAAGCGACCTAGAAAACCCCCCTGATGGGATCAAGCCAGAGGACATTTGGATACTGTCTGAGTTCAGTCAAGTTATGGAGAGAGTTTCCAATGCATGGGGGAGCCTGGACATCTATAATGCGGCCCAAGCAATCAAGGGCTTTTGGACTGGCGTTTTCCCAGGGCATTGGTTGGAAATGGCGAAATCCCGACTATACGAGGGGGATGCATCGGCCGAATGGACGCTTCACAGGATTGTTAGGGATCTGATGACCGCCTTCTCTCCAATTTGTCCATTCTTCACCCATTATCTTTCAACGGAGATTTATGGCCTCAGCTCTGTCGATGTCCGGGAATTCCCATCGACCCCACATTCTGCTCTGTCCCAGTATCCTCATGACCTGACAGAACTAACACCATCGATTATCGAATTCAATTCAATGGTTTGGAGAGCGAAGAAAGAAGGGGGCATCTCCCTCAAGTCGCCGATTTCCGGTATTTCGGTTCCGGATAATCTGGAAATCCTCTCAGATGCACTTTCTAGCATGCACAGCTTAGAATGACTAGTTTAATGCCGAGTCTGGAATCTTTCCCGACTCAAAACTACTGATGATTGAAACAATCTCATCCCCAATTCTTGACTGGGCTTCCATGGTGGCCGCACCGATATGTGGCGTTGAGGTAAATCTGTCAATGTCCAGTAGGTCATTATCCGTCGCCGGCTCGACGTCGAAAACGTCTAGAGCAGCCGTTGTGAGATCGCCTGCAACTAATGAGTGTAGAATTTCTTCCTCATGTACTATCCCGCCCCTCGCGCAATTCACAATGTGATTTCCACACTCTATACCATCAGCACCGATTTTAGGCATTAGAGAAACCCTCCTTGAGTTAACTAAGTTCCTAGTTTCTGGTGAAAGGAAGCAATGCACAGATATGTGCGTGCACGTTCTGAATAGAGAGTCCACGTCTTCATGAAGGGTGCAGTAGTCATCGACAAGTTCTGGATCTATGTAAGGATCGAATGCGTGTATTTCCATACCCATATTCCTCCCAATCTCTGCCACTCCTCTAGCTATCCTGCCATAGCCAATCAATCCAAGTCTCTTGCCCCTAAGCTCACTGCCACGCATCTCCTTCTTTGCCCAATCACCGTCCCTCATCCTACGGTCGGAGCGTGCGACATTCCTGACAGATGAAAGTAGTAGCCCGATAGTCAACTCAACGACTGCGTTAGTCGATGCGCCAGGGGTATTACATACTCTGACGCCGCATGAGGTTGCAGCACCGATATCTATGTTGTCGACACCAACACCCGCTCTGATAATCATCGACAACGACCCAGAACCACTTGAATTTACATTAATTACCTCAGAACCCAATTTCGTAGCGCTCCTAATCACCACGATATCAAAACTAGACAAGGAGCCATTTTCTAGAGAGTCCAAATCATGGTGTCCAATGACGACCTCGTGACCCAATCCCCTGAGCTTATCGGCGGCTTTCTCGTCAATGCCATCAGTGACAGCAACCCTCGCCATATCCACTTGTATTGACAGAAGTACGATGAAGATTTTCCGAGAATCCTATGGTATAATTGATATCTAACTACCATTTCGGTAGTTTTGAGTATAATTATGACCTTCGAATTACCAGCACTAGAATACGACTACGACGCACTCGAACCGCACATAGACGCTCTGACTATGGAGATACACCATAGTAAGCACCACGCTGGATATACTGCAAAATTGAATGCTGCAGTTATGGGTACCGAAATGGAGGGAATGGATATTGAGGATTTGATCACCAAACACTCCGACAACAGCGCAGTAAGGAACAATGGGGGAGGTTTCTGGAACCACGGGCTCTTCTGGACAATAATGTGCCCAGGTGGGGGCGGGCAGCCCGAGGGTTCTCTAGCCTCTGCAATAGATCAGAAGTTCGGATCATTCAGCTCATTCCAGCAGTCATTTGCAAATGCTGCTATGACCAGGTTCGGTAGCGGATGGGCATGGCTATGTGTAGGCAAGGATGGAGAGTTGTGCATTTGCTCTACCCCCAACCAAGATAACCCAATAATGGACGGAAGTGGCCATCCTATCCTCGGCATCGATGTTTGGGAGCATGCATACTACAAGAAGTTCGGACCGGGCAGAGGCGACTACATCGCCTCCTGGTGGAACGTCGTAGATTGGGCACAGGTATCGGAAAATTTCTCTGCTGCTTCCGGTAATCAATGATTTATGTTGGTCCGGCAGTAGAGTAACCGATTGGACCGGTTCATTCTAATCCTCCATGCTCAAGCATTACACGTGGCAGAGCCTGTAGAGGGATTGGCAACAGGGGTATTGATACTCCTTCTACCCCTTCTTCTTTCACTTCCATTGAGATTCGGATGGAAGTGGTGGGTGGGAATGGAGCCCGAGCACGAGCACTATAGGGAGAAAGTCAGGAGGGTTCTCGACTCCGGGATTCCGATTAGGAGGTACAGGACCGAATTGGATTCCGAGGCAAGGAGGCTTCTGATTGACGATGAGAGAAAATCCAGAATCGAATCAGATCTACTTAGACCACTTGGGACGCAGCACTTTCTACTGCTCCCTGCATTGGTGTTTTCCCCGCTACTTGGCCTCTTCGCCCTACCAGTTTCAGTAGTACTGTCACTTCTCTTCAGACCCATAGAGTGGATTCTAATTGACAAAAAGCTCCTGCTGTGGGTCGCAGGGCTAATCCGAAAGGTGACCCGCTGGGAAATTATTGGAATACCCCCACTAGATGATGGAACGGGGACACTGAACAAGGTCCTGGAATCAGCACATAGGATGCCAATTACAGTCTTCTTGGGAATCTTCGCGTATTTGATAGTCCTATATCTGCCTCTTAACCCCACAGAGGTCCTTCTGCTAAGCGCCGGCTTCTACATATTCCTTGTCTCTGTCATCTCTGTGATACGTGCCGCAACGCTAAACTCACTAGTATTCGCTGACCCGACCAAGAGGAGGCTGATTCCCATGCACTCTCTTGTTGATGACGCATTAGGGCCATCCGTTGGAATAGGGCTAATATTCCTACTCTCACGACAACTCATTTACGGAAGTAGACTGAGATCCGGCGACCTCCTTGGGGACCCGGTCGTTTTCTCGACAAGCGTACTCCTGGTTCTTTACACGGCAACGATAATCGGTGTTGCCGTCGAGTATGCATTCTTCGTCTCCAGGAGTAATGTGGTTAGGAATAATTTTCAGAGGCAAGTAGTAGAAGAGCACGATCCCATGGTTTACCTATTTACTAGGCACTTAGGGACGCTTCGTATTTCACCACTAATGAGGCTGGAGGAATGGATAGACAATGGTGAGGAGATAGAGTTCTCACACGTTCAACGGACAGTAGAACCAGACTCAACCGAATGACTGGCCGCATCCGCAAGACCTGTCAGCGTTCGGGTTCTCAATCTGAAACCCTCCTCCCATTAACGAGTCTTTGAAGTCAATAATTATCCCGTCTAGGAGGGAACTGTCCTTGTTGTGCACCAATATGGTCATACCGTTCTCCTCAATCCTCTGGTAGTTGTCATCACTCGGATCCTCAATTATCGACATGTCGTACATGTAACCAGAGCATCCTCCTGACTCAGCGCTGACAACTAGGGCATGCGTGTCTTCGTCCCCCTTCATTGAGGATTTCAGAGCGGAAACTGCGGCTTCAGTGATTTCGAGATTTACCTTAACGCCCTCAACTCTCTGCATGGCTGATACGACTGGTAGGGAAACACCCTCACAACCATCATGTGCCATGAGACTCGCTGAACAGTGTGGTATTTGAATAGTGTTGATGGTATGTCCGCCATGTATGAATACCCAGACTCAATGTCGAATCATGGTCAGCACGGAGAAGCAGTTCGGGGTCTCCAAGCTGAATGCCGGGGGATTGGCCAGAATCGATGACGTTGTCGCCATCGAATCTCCGCTCGCAATCACCATCACATTCGGCAGCATCACTAGGTCTCTAGGAGTAACTATGCGTACTCCTGGGAGAGACAGGGAACTCGCGATAGGCTTCATTTACTCAGAAGGACTCATCAGCGATATTGACGATGTTATTGAAACCAAATCAGCCAACGGCTCGATCGAGATTGTTTGTAGAAATATTGACGAAGAGTCACTTAGCGAGTACCATAGAATTTCCACCATTACTTCTTCATGCGGAATATGCGGCAAGGAATCGATATCTAATATGCTACATATCCATGGTCCAAAGATGCATGAAGGGCCTAATGTTTCTATGGACTCGATAAATCACTCATTGGAGAATCTAAGGGCGATCCAACCATTGTTCAACTCAACCGGGGGATCCCATGCATCAGCCATAGCCACCCCTCAGGGAGATGTTGTGCACGTTGAGGAGGACGTCGGTCGACACAATGCCCTGGATAAGCTAGTTGGCCACATGTTACTATCCGACATGCATCCAGTAGGTGATTTGATTCTACTAGTTTCTGGAAGGGCCTCATTCGAACTCGTACATAAGGCGATTAGGAGTGGCTTCAGCGTCATGATCGCTGTTGGCGCACCCAGTTCATTGGCCGTTGACATGGCAAGAGAGCACGGACTTACATTGGTGGGATTCGCCAGGGGAGACTCATTCACGATATACAGTGGCCCGAGCAGGGTCTCTTCTAGTTAGGATCCCTCTTGGATTGCTCCCTTGCAAGAATCTTACACCTACTAATCTGCTTCCTACAGAGCTCGTTGTCAGTGTCATCAAGCCCCCTCTCAAGTGATTGAGTAAAGCACTTCACCGCATCCTCAAAAAGCTCCAAGGCCGCATATGAAGAGCCCATGTTATAGAGCATCCTCGCAGTTACTCCGCTGGGATCCATAGAGATGGCTGTATGGTATGACCTGATGCTGTCGCCGAATCTGCCTAGTTGGTAGAGTGCATGGCCCTTGCCGCCCTGGGACTTCACCCTGAGGGAGAGCTCTTCTCTAGGTGCGCTCCCAATGGCCCTCTCAAAGCAGTTCAATGCCTCTATGGGCTGCTCCTCCCCGAGTAGAGTCACGCCCTTGTTGTACCACTCTATTGATATGTTCACGTCATCATTTTCGGGCTCCTCGATATTATCTAGCCTCTCCTGCGCCTCCTCTCCTGCTGTGATGAGGTCAATCTCGCCTTGCTCGATTTCGATCACTTCGTCCCTCTCAGCAGCTTCGACTATTGCAACGGCCCTTTGTCTGCATTGGAACGCCCTATCGACGTGGCCTGCCGCAGAAAGTGCATCGGCCATCCCGTTCCAGATTTCAGCCGAACTCCTGTCTTCCTCGAGTAAGACCTTCCACATATTCACAGCACCAACATGATCCCCTGATTCGGACATCTCCCTCGCGATAGAAATCCTGTTCGCAAATGTATCAATGATGGAAACATCGGCATCAACTACTTCCTCTATTTCCTCGTCAACTACTTCCTCAATTTCTTCTTCTGGATCATCCAAATCTGAAATACGCCTAGAAATTTCATTATCAGGATCATGTTCCAATGCCCTCTTCCAGATTGACACTGCTTCCTCTGCATTTCCAGCCTCTAGCCGCATTTCACCGAGCGCAATTAGGCTGTTCACATGAGCCGGATTTGATAGCAAAGCATTTGCCAGTGACTGCATCGCATCTATCTTCCTCCCATTCCTTCTCAGTAATTGTGCAAGGTTGTAGTGTGTTTTGGGAGAATCCTCGCCTATGGATATTGAATATTCCATAGCCTGTATCGCCTCAACCTCGTTACCCACCATGGAAAGGCAAGTTCCACAAATCGACCACAGCACAGCATCTCTAGAGCCATCGCCCTGTAGTCTTGGCCTAACCATGTCCAGGGCCTCCTGCGCTTCCCCGACTCGCAGCTTATCGCGTGCCACCTCAATGAGCTCATCCAGTGGGATCAATACTGCTGACTCAATGAACAACTCTTCATCGTCTTCTTTAGACTCATCCACTTTCACAACTGGCTCAGATTTCAGCATCACTTCATCATCGACCGGGACCGAATCAACAATCAATTCCTCATCAACACGTGCTGATTCAATTAGAATCTCATCGTTCGTTGTAGGAGGGGGAAAAAGACTTGAAATTCTGATTAGCTCATCCACTTCGCCAACAATACTAATTGCAGAACGAGCCAACTCCCCAGCTCTGATCGGATCAGAACTTTCTAGGAGAACCGCCAGATTGGCCGCAGTAGCGCCATGTTCGGGATTAATGGAGTATGATTTCTCAAAAGCGGCGACAGCATCCACAGTCATCCCCCTGCTGGCCTGCACGACTCCAAGGCCATACCAGGCCGAGGCACTCGATGGATATGCCTCAACGGCCTCATTGTATTTCTCAGCGGCCAACAATAGGTTCCCAGATTCCGCGTATGAGCGTGCCGAATCCAATAATTCGGACATCGCCCCGTCGTTCATAGCAGTTCGCTCGTTGATTGTAACATAAGCATTGGCTTATCATGTACGGAAACACATAGTTGAAGTCCTAGGCATGACAGGGACCAACATGTCAGAGCCAATCCTTATCATGGGAATTTGCGGAACTTATGACCTAGATTCGGCGAATGGCAGGATGCTCGAGTTACTGCTTGACGAGTGTCGTAAGCTTGGCGCCGAGACTGTCGTCTGGGATCATGGATCTAAGCCCCTCCCGCTCGTTGGCGCGGAAGGAAGCTGGGACGATGCAAACGTCAAGGAATTTCAGCAGTTGGCGACTTCATCTGATGCATTCGTGCTTTCGAGCCCGGAATATCACGGCACGATGAGTGGGGTGATGAAGAATAGCTTGGATTGGTTATACTCCAAGCACACAAAGGGAAAGGTGTTCGGCCTGATGAGCACGCTTGGCGGGCAGTCAAGCAACAATACACTCAATCACATGAGAATTGCAGCAAGATGGATTTACGGATGGGTTGCACCCGAACAGGTCGCAGTCCCACACATCAAGGAGGCATTCAATGAAGACGGCAGTCTAGTCAGCGATACAATCATGGAAAGAGTCACCAGCCTAGCATCATCTATGGTTTCCAACACTACCAAATTAAGGAGATAGTGATACTCTGGATAGATTACCGCCCGGTTCTGAGATCCTTCTTCTGATATGCATGATATGTGGCATCGTATCATGGTACGCCGACACATTCACTGAAAGGGGAGACATTGTCAAGGTCTTCTCTATTATTGGCATTGCATCCATGGCAAGCCTGATGATATGGGTCGTGGTAGGATAATCATGGTTGTACCAGTGAACTCATACCCCACTAGGGCCCCCGTAAAATGGCATATAATCGATAATGGGCAAGAGGGGCCTTACGTTGTTATCGTAATTGAAAAGCAATTCGGTAGGCTCGAGTCAATTATTGCTAAGATTCTCCGTGCCCCGGCGGAACTCAGAAGGCCGCTCGACATCATGAACTCGACCTTGTGGGAGTTAATGGACGGAAAGCACTCATTCGAAGAAATCGCCAGCGAGATGGATGCCCGCTATAACGAGGCGATCGCTCCTTCAGAGGAACGGTGTGGGTCCTCCATCGAGAAATTCGTTGAGCTCAATCTCGCCATAATTAGAACATCACCAATCAATGGTGAATGGGATGTATACCCTTCGTCTTAATCGGCATTCAGATCAGGAGCCCCCAATCTGACCGCCTCGTCCTTCTTTGCCTTGTGAACCGCTGAGAAATATACCACCAGTGGAATTACGAGCATTAATCCAAAGCAACCAACCAATGTCGCCATGCCGTATACCGATTCCTGAACCGGGTCAATATTGAACTCATTCACTGAAACTAATTGATGCGTTGTCGCATTCATGTACAATTCGATACCAGCACTATCTACAGCTTCTCCGTCGCTGTATATCCCGACTCTCCATGTGATGATGCCCGACTCGCCATCTACTAGATCGCCCGCCATCTCCTCTGCTTCCTCAATATCATCTGCTTGTAGGTACCCTAGCCCCTCGACAGGGAGGGCAATAGATACAATCCCCCTCATTATGGACAAATCATCCTCGACTTCCAAATCGTGGGTCGTTGAATACTCGCACACCTCGATGTATTCCGAATAGTCGCCACTAATCTCCTTGCAGTTGAATGGGTAGTCGACGTCTTCGCCTAAGGATGGAGAGTGATACCACGACTCCCCCTCGGACTGGACCACGAGAGTGGAACCCACCGGGGCACCCAGAACAGTGGTATTGATCCACGAAATCGCCTCATTGGTGGTTACATACCATTCAGCAACTTCCACATCATCCTGTGCCAAGGTCAATTCGACGTGTTCGTTTGTTGTGATATACCCATAGTATTCTGAGTCAACAGTGTTCGAATAGACCGCATATCCAAGTATGATTATCAGTGTCATTCCCAGGCCTATCATGGTCCTGAGCATGTTTGGATTCTGCGACATCGACTTGCGCACAGGCAAACGAAACGACCCATGGATTTGAATCCTTGTCGTCGCAATTACGGGCTGTAGCATCCAAGCAGTGGCTCAATGCCCGTCATCACGATTAAATAGGGACTCTAAGACGGGCGGCCGCTTGGTGAGCCTATGACTACGTTCCACGATGTTCCCGCCGACCTCGTCATTGACGAATTGTCGAGGAGACTGGCTTCTGTGGAGGAGGTCGATGCGCCCGAGTGGGCGAGCATCGTTAAGACCGGAACTCATCGAGAAAGACCCCCTATCCAGGATGATTGGTGGTTCATCAGATCAGCTGCCGTTCTTCGCAAGGTTGGGAAGATGGGGCCTATTGGGGCTAATCACATGGCACAGCAGTTCGGCGGCCCCAAGGACAGGGGAGTCAAGTCCAACCGAGCTGTCGCTGGCTCGAGGAACATTGCAAGGAATATCCTGCAGCAACTAACGTCCGCCGGCCTCGTTGTCAGCAAGATGAATGCGGCTGGCACCGTTAACCACGGCAAGGTCCTCACACCAGCAGGACATGCCCTACTAGACGATGTTGCTAACTCCGTTCTAGATGCCGCAATTGAGAGGCATCCGGGACTATCAAATTACTGAGGCTTTTTCATGGCAAGGCACAAACCCTACGCTAAGAAGAGGCGCCTGATGAAGGTTACAAAGCAGAATCGGAGAGTGCCTGTCTGGGTCATGCTGAGGACTAACAGGAAGGTCAACACGCACCCTAAGAGGCATATGTGGCGCAGGAGCAAGCTGCAGAGGTGATTTCATGGCAGAGGTTAAGGAAATGACTATCCCACTTAGGGCTGCATGGGCGGTCCCCCGGACTCGTAGGGCCAATAGAGCCATTACCGAGATCAGGAAGCACGTTGCCCGCCACATGAAGATGACCGAGGATGAGGACATATGGATCGACGAGGCGGTTAACCACTACATCTGGTCTAGGGGCATGCAGAAGCCCCCCAGGAAGGTCAGGGTGGTCTGTACCCGTGAAGAGGGCTTCCCTCTGGAAGTCAAGCTATTGGAGGAGTAAACATGGGTAACATCAGACCGTCGTTCGTTAAGATCAGGGCTCTGAGGCTTGTCGAGCTATACCCAGACCAGTTCACGGACGACTTCGATGCCAACAAGCACCTAGTCAGCGAGTTCTCGGATGTTGACAACAAGAGGATGAGGAATTGGATAGCCGGATACATCACCCGGTACAAGCAAAGGCGCGTGGACTAGCGCATCACTCATCAGTGGACAGCACTTCCAGACCTCATGGGCGGCAGACTAGACACAGAGGCCCCTCTCGGATCAGAAGACATCTGCATCGTGCTAGTCACTCCCAAGTTCGATGGGAATATCGGCGCTGTAGCGAGGTCGATGCTCAATTTTGGGATAAGAGACCTGAGGATAGTCGGCAGGGAGGGGGAATGGAGCGATGAGACCAGGAACAGGGCCAAGCACGCACAGGGTATACTTGATTCGTGCAGCACCTTTGAAAGCATTGCAGATGCAACAGGCGACTGCTCCCTGGTAGCCGGGACATCCGGCAAGAGGGAGATCGGGGACAAGATCTCATTCAGGCACTTCGTCCTGCCCGAAGAGCTCCCCCGGAGGCTAGCTGGGGTTTCGGGTAAGGTGGCGCTCATTTTCGGGCCCGAGGACATAGGACTGACCAATGAGCAGCTACACGAGTGCGATATACTCGTAACCGTACCAACATGGGAGGGCTACCCAATCCTAAACCTGAGTCACGCTGTTTCGATAGTTTGCTATGCATGGTTCGCCAATTCAACGAAGCACGAACTCAGAGAGGCCGAGTCGATGAGGCTGCTAGACCCAGACCTAAGGAATAGGCTGAGATCCGAGATAAGCAGGCTCACAGAGTCAATGCCGACCAAGGAGCACAAGAGGGAGGGTATCGAGGAGACGCTGCTAAGGGTGGTGATGAGGGGGCTTCCCAAGGATGACGAAATACATAGGATACTCTCAGTAATTTCTGAGGCCGCCGACGCATTTGAATCGGTCAAATGATTACAGCAAGAACGGGGATGAGATCAGAAATAGCCCAATCAATGTGCCACCAATGACGTTCATCAGGTAAATCTTCGGATATTCGTCCTTTGCACCCCATGAGAATGTCTTGCGGATCCAGACTCTCTGATTTAGAGTACAATTGGCTACATACACCAATATGGCTGCTCCGATACCGATTCGAGCCATATCAATGGCCTCTATATCCATGATGTTCGATATTATGAATCCCTTTTGATATATTCGTAACTCTCTTTCAATACACACCAGAGTGCTCTTGCATCCTTGAGTACCAGCCCGACACTACATGGTGACTCTCAACTATGTCGAATCCATTAAGTCCCTGCATAGATCGAAGGATTCCGAAGTTGGCGTAGTCCGCCCCGTTGGGTCCTTCTTCTCCAAAGAAGTCCCCGTCAATCCCCTTGGACATCTCGTCGAGTTGATACTGGAAATTCTCACGAGGGGGGAGGTCGAACATTTTCGCCCTGCTCTTGCCTACCATACGCATTATGAATGCCCCTAGCCACTTATTGATTAGACGACTGCGAAACGAGAAGTTGTCAACCTTAGTTACGTAGTCGAGCGCTCGGAGAGAGGTACCGTACGAGGTGTAGATTACTGCGACGATGGACTTTCCCAGGACATTGTTGGAAAAATCCATCCACCGGTCCTGCTCGGGGTCTTCGCCCATTCTAGGGAATGATCCCGAGTCTTTCGAGTCAATGTAGTGGAGTATGTAGTTCGAGTCATTCACCTGAGTGCCATCAATGTCGATGAACACAGGAACTTTGCCCCAGTCAGACCACTTCAGCTGAGTCTTGAAAGTAGGGTCCACCTCGACCTTAGAGTACTCTATCCCCCTCGAGCCTAGGAGCGCCTTGACCTTGAAGCAGAACGGACAGGTCTCAAAGCAGTACATGGTTGGGAGGCCGTTAACCACTCTTTCGGGAACGAGAACCTCCTGCACTCCCGCCGACGGCTCTTCCACTGCTACTTCCTTCATGGCAATGCGCCCAAACAATCACTTGTCAATCCATCGAACCGGCATTGTCACTAGCTTGGGGGGGGGACATATCATCCATCTATGATGTATTATTCATATGGGTGTAATCGGAAGTACTGTATAACGCCGAATGCTGAGGGTTTTGTGAGCAGTGGTTACAGGTTCATCCCAGAGGAGATGACATGGAAGGAGCACGACGATC
Organism: Euryarchaeota archaeon UBA4; assembly: GCA_002497985.1. Lineage (GTDB taxonomy): Archaea > Thermoplasmatota > Poseidoniia > Poseidoniales > Thalassarchaeaceae > MGIIb-O5. The sequence continues at coordinate 880 of DAFQ01000024.1, read as the reverse complement.
GTGCTAGGGCGATGGGGGGACACCTCGCTAGCATCACTAGTGCTGAGGAGAACGAACAGGTCACTAGAATCTCCGATGGGAAACCTGTATGGGTAGGAGGGGTAAGGAAAGGTAGTGGCAATGGGCCTGGTGCAGACCACTGGTACTGGTCTGATGGCCAACATTGGACTTACACGAACTGGCATCCAGGTGAGCCGAACAACATGGGGGGTGGCGAAAATAGAGTACATCTCGGCTTGCAGGCCCCCGGGACTTGGAACGATGTGGGTGAGGGATGGCGCGGATCCGCAGTCTACGAGATCTCTGCGACAATTACCGCTATGCCCCCGAGCCTAACCGTTTTTGGAGCCGGAAGTTCAGAAGTGAATGGCACCTACGTATTCAAGCCAGGCGAACATGGAAATAGGCACTGGGGCACCATCGCTGGCCATTACCAGCACACACAGAATCCTGAGATATTCATCGCCTTCCAGGACTGTGGAGTAGGCCAAAATCGCCCGGATTGGAACAAGTGGATGGTCATCTCAAAAATCGGGGTCCTCTACGCCTCGCATACTGGGGGGAAAATGGGTGTTCCACCGCGTGAAGGCGTGTGGGAAGCCGTCGACGGTTGGGGGAATCCGGGCGCACCCGGCGGTAAACATCCACCGCCAACAGTCCATCACCCACCCGAAGCTACGACTAAAATTCAAGACCGTGCTCCCGCCAGACGACAAGAACCCATTGAAATTTTAGAAGCAGTACCCGGAAAACCAGTGCGTTTCAAAATCAACAACCGTCCAAGCAGTAATGATGCTTGGGCGGGCATCTACCCACCGAATGCGCCCGACCAAGACCATGGAGAGGAAAACAAGCGATGGAAATGGCTTCGGAACTTAGA
>DAFQ01000012.1:870-4922 GCA_002497985.1 Euryarchaeota archaeon UBA4 | reverse complement strand
GTCAATAGACGAATACATATCATACTTGGATGAAGATGAGAGGTTTAGTGAAATACCCATTCACGTATCATTTACCGAGTATCAGCCCTTCAAGAGGATGTTAGTCCGACTCAAGAAGGAGATCATTTCACTTGGAATGGACGAGATAAGGCCCGCTGACTACACGGGGAGCCTCATCGAGCCGAATGAATTCAAGGAGTGGCTTGACAACGATCGAGAGGTTATGATATTGGATGCAAGGAACGACTACGAGTTGAGAGTCGGAACGTTCGAGAACGCCATCGACTTGGATATCAAGTCATTCCGGGAATTCCCAGAGGCGATAAAGAATCTAGAGCAAGACAAGTCAACACCGGTGGTCATGTTTTGCACTGGGGGCATTAGGTGCGAGAAAGCCAGCGTCGTGATGGAGAAACAGGGATGGGAGAACGTCTACCAGATCAAAGGGGGGATCCTTGGCTACTTCAAGGAAACAGGCGGAGCGCATTGGAACGGGGACTGCTTCGTCTTCGACCAACGCGTATCTGTGGACAAGGACCTCAATGAGTCAAAACACGAGATGTGCTTCAAGTGCCGTGAGCCCCTTTCCCCTGAAGAGCTCAATTCCGACATGTACGTCATAGATCGACATTGCCCATATTGCTATGCGGCCAACTCTGCCTCTTCCGCTACTCTTCCTGCGCAGTAGCGCCCCTTGATGGGGGCTCTCCGTTGAGTTTCAGGGTGAATTGAAGAATCAGGGCCATCAGGAAAACCACCCCTGATGCCCTGAAGCAGGTGTGGTAAGTCCAGACCCCAGTCCCCTCTACCGTAACAGACCACAAGTAAGCGGCCAAGAGTGGCCCAATAATCCTAGCAAGGGCGCCATATCCCTCTTGGGCCCCCATTACCATCCCAAGCTCATACCCGCCAACCTGTGCTTCGAATGTCAGCAAGGACGACTGGGTGGGCGAGAAAAGTCCGTTACCTATGGCCAGCCCTGCGGATGAACCCAGGATGAGCCACGATGCCTCGGAAGGGACGTAAGGTAGGCTGGCTATTCCCAGGCCACAGAGAAGAGTCCCCAGGAGCATCAGCCTCTTCATCCCGAAACGATCGCTCAGGGGCCCAATCAGCCCCCCCTGGATTATCACCCCCAACAATCCAATGAAAGCGAATATCCAACCATTGTCCATCTCATCCCACCCCAGTCCACCATTCTCAGGAGACATTGCAGTGAATAGTATGAATGTCCCATGCATCATGCTGAACCCCATCAAGAAGAGGAAGTTCACGATAACAAGGGTAGAAACCGTTGGCACCCTAAGAATACCAATAATACTAGACATTGTCCCAGAAAGACGCGCGATTGGCGAAACCCCATCTGACATGCCCCTCTTCTCCACAGGGAGACTCTCCTCTAACCAGTAGTAGGCCAGAGTCAGAGAAACTAGCGAAAGCATACTGGAGAAGAGGCAAGGCAGGAGGTACTCATGGGATGCCCAGAAAGAAGTGTCGAAGGGCCCGCCGATTCCTGAGGCAGGATCCGAGAGGATCCCTCCAATGAAGGGACCAATCATGAAACCGAGTCCAAAGGCAGCACCAATCATCCCCATTCTCCTTGCTACCATGCTACTTTCGCTGATATCTCCGATGTACGCCCTCGCAACCGCAATATTCCCATTTCCGGCCCCAGCTAGGAATCTGGCAGCAATTGCCATTTCCAGACTGTTCGAGAGACCGAAAACAACGAAGAAAATTGAGTTGGAAATCAATCCAAACATGAGCACCGGCCTTCGTCCGACCCTATCGCTCATTGAGCCGAGAACCGGTGTGAATAGGAACTGTGCAAGTGAGTATACCGCAATTACAATGCCAACCCATAAGTCCCTGCTTCCGACATCGGTAATGCCTTGCCCTGAAGCCAGGTCCTGGATGAAGTAGGTTAGAAATGGAATAACAATTGTGAAGCCCAGCATATCAACTAGGACTACTAGGAAAAGAACCGCCATCGGTGACTTGCCGCTTCCGGTGTCACTCAACTGCATCACTCCCGGGGACCAATGAAAGGCTCCGGTCTCGTGTGGTTATCTCAGCGAACATGCTCGCAACAAACTCATCCATTGGAACTCCATTTCGTTGATTCCCAGTCATCGAATTTCGGATGGACACCGTTCCATTCTCAGTCTCCTCGTCCCCGATAATTACCATGTACGAAGGACGCATCTTCCTGTGTGTCCTGATTTTCTTGCCAACGGTATTGTCCGAGTCGTCTACCCTGACCCTTACTCCCGATTCATACAGTGCCGAGGCCACAGTGGCAGCGTGCACCTTGTGCTTCTCCGATATGGTGATGATTTGTACTTGGATCGGAGAAAGCCATGTTGGGAACCAACCCGCCCAGTGCTCGGTAAGGAATGCCACGAATCTCTCATGGGTGGAAAGAGGCGCCCTGTGAATGACAAAGACCTCGCCATTGTCCAGCCCAGTTTCATCAGTATAAGACAGACCGAACCTCTCCTTGGCAGCGAAGTCCAGTTGTATCGTCGACATCGACTCCTCCCTTCCCAGCAGGGTCCTGAACTGTATGTCTATCTTCGGCCCATAGAATGCAGCTTCTCCCACGGCCTCCACATACTCGACACCCAGCTCGTCGAGGATATTTCTCAGGTGATTCTGAGTGGACTCCCAATTCTCTGGCTGGTCGATGTATTTGTCGGTATTTTCTGGATCCCACAAGGAGAGCCTGAAGTGGTAGTCATCGAATCCGAACGCAGAGTAGTAGTCCTGTACCATCCTCACGTTATCTGCGACCTCTGATGCCACTTGGCCCAGAGTGCAGTAGATGTGGGCATCGTTCATGGAGAGCATCCTCACCCTAAGCAATCCAGCCAGAGTTCCGGACAACTCGTTCCTGTAGACGGTACCATACTCGGCTATCCTCATTGGGAGCTCGCGGTAAGACCTCTTCTTGTTCTTGTAGACAAGATGGTGGAACGGGCAATTCATCGCTTTGAGGTAATACTCGCCATCGTCCATCTCCATCGGGGGGTACATGCCATCCGCGTAGTGAGGGAGGTGACCGCTCGTCTCGAACAGCTCCTTCTTCCCTAGAACCGGTGTGGTGACTCTGACATATCCGTAAGCCTCTTCGGTCTCTAGGGCGAACCTCTCTATCTCCCCCTTCAGAACCTCTCCGTTGGGGAGCCAAACAGGGAGCCCCTTGCCGATCATCTCGTCGATCATGTACAGCTCCATTTCCCTTCCAATCTTCTTGTGGTCGCGCTTGGCAGCCTCCCCCAATTGCCGTACCCTCTCTTTGAGTCCCTCCTTGGATGAGTAGCACATCCCGTAAATCCTGACTAGAGACCCCCTGTTCTTGTCAGCCCTCCAGTATGCCTGGCTCGTGCTGGTCAGCTTGAACCACCTGAGATACGAGGTGCTAGGAACGTGGGGGCCTCGGCAGAGATCAACGAAGTCCCCCTGTCTGTATGCAGAGGAACCAACGTCATCGCCAATTTTCTCGTCCATTATCTCAATCTTGAATTTATTATCCGAGAATAGGGAGCGTAGGGACTCGTTGTCATGCTCCTCCCTGGTAATTGCTAGGTTTCTCTTCACGAGCTCTTTCATTCTCTTCTCGATGCTCTTGAGGTCATCCTCCGAGATCGAGTCCATGTGGAAGTCATAGTAGAATCCGTGCTCAATGGGCGGGCCTATCGTCGGCTTTGCATCTGGGAACAACTCCGTCACAGCTTGAGCAAGAAGGTGGGCGCATGAGTGCCGGAGTATGTATGAGCCCTCTTCCGACTCTCCGGAGATGGGCTCAACAGAGCAATCCGAATCCAGAACGTGAGACATGTCCCTCTCTGTCCCGTCGACATAGGCAGCAACTGCCCCGGACTTCCTCCCATGGACATTCTCGATGACCTCACCTGCAGTTATTCCCGCCGAATACTCGTGTCGCCCACCGTCCCCGATGTCCACATTGATCATCGCCATCGCTGCACCTCCGTTGTAGCCGCTGACACGCTCCCGTTTGAAAGCCTCTATCACTCAATCGGCCCAGAGGG
>DAFQ01000012.1:0-491 GCA_002497985.1 Euryarchaeota archaeon UBA4 | reverse complement strand
CACATGCCCCGTCTCGGCTTGCTGGTCAACCCCGATGCAGGTCTCGGGGGGAGGCTCGGGCTCAAGGGCTCAGATGGACAGGCGGAATTTGCGAGATCACAGGGCGCGGAGGACCGCTCGGGTCCGAGAATGAGGGCGATGCTCGAGCATTTCTCCACAATAGCCGGCACCAAGTCGGAAGAATGCCACTGGGTTACTAGCGATGGCAGAATGGGCTCTGAGTGGATTCCGGAGTCGATATCAGAAATCGAATTCGCTCATTACTCCAAGGGCCCCACTTCAGCAAACGACACGTCCGATGCTATTTCCTCCCTGCTCGCCTCAGGAATAGACCTCCTGGTCTATGCTGGAGGTGATGGAACGACCAGGGACATAGTCTCGGCACTGTCCGAAGCCGGCTCTCCGAAGCTACCCGTGATTGGCGTGCCCACGGGGGTCAAGATGCACTCAGGATGCTTCGCATCATCGCCGAAGGCTGCAGCCGAGGTCCT
>DAFQ01000008.1 GCA_002497985.1 Euryarchaeota archaeon UBA4 | reverse complement strand
TTCTCAAGTGAAACTTGGGTTCCATGGCTATTCCTGGCTGCTCTCGCGACATGGAGGAGATTCAGTCCAAACCCGATCCTCGACCCATTCATCGTGGACGAGCATTCAGGGCTCGACGATTTGTCACGAAACAGAATTGTTGCAGTAATCATGGTCATGTTGATGGCAGCCTTTCCGGGAATTAACGGTGCTTACCACCTATCCGATTGGGACGAGGGCCTTTCAACCGAGTCATGGCCGTCATTTGTTACCTTCCAGGATGGAGAGTCCCATATTGAACTCATTCTTGAGCCAGAGGGAGTCTTGCCAGTTTCAGGTTGGCTACAAGTTCGTATTGAGGGCCCCTATTCATTCTTCCAAATCGACTCGGACTGCTTCGAACAAGGGGGGAGCCAGATGGTACACACCAACAACTCGTTGTCCGAATACTCCACAGGCGTTTGCAGGTTCGATGAAGTCTCTCGCTTGTCTCCCGGTATGGTGAACCTCACTCTGAAGCAGGAGTCATCAACAAATCTCGAATTGCAGACCTTCAGACTAGTGATACTTGTTGATGTAGCCAATCATGTTTCCGAGCATAGTATTGTGTTCAGTCCCTTCGAGACAACCTCATCGGTAGATCCACTATGGATAATGGTGGAGGACACGGAAACTCCTAGGATCTGCACCGAGTTAAGGGTGGTGGACGGCGACTATGTCAACCTAACAATGGCATCTCCATTCTGGTACTTCGAGAACGATACGTCCCTCGGTCCCGGAACGCATGATCTATGTTTGAGGGGCCACGAGGGGGCAATGCAATCACTACCAATATCATCCCCAATTTACCAAACAGGGCCCGAAATTACACTCTCCAGAGAGAACCTTTCAGATAGCCACCTGGTAATGTCCATAGAGGGAAGCCATCCATCTTTACACATATCGGATGGAGAATGGAAGATCCCAATTTCTTCTCTGGAATCCATAGTTTCTGGAATGCAAGGAGAATCACTGACACTTACTTACATAGATTCAGGACCTATCTTCTGCCCGTCGACCGATGTGATTCCTGAGTTAAACTCCTCTGGAGAATGGGTCAGGGAACTTGCAGACAGGTCTTCCATCAGGCTCCCCTCAGAAGCATTTTCCCAATCCCCATCAGAAACTGGGAACATGTCTCTCAGGTTCGGTGATACTGGATGGCTATTGGCTTGCAGCGGCACCACTGTACAGTCTATCTGGGAAGTTACGAATGGTCCGGATGTTTTGGTCTCGGGACAGGGCCTAACATTCTCGTTGGATCAGACATTAGGTGATGCTGTATTCAACTTGGAGAATAGGGAGAATTACTCAATTCCGATCCTCCTCGAGATAACGGGGGATGCGAACATCTGGTCAGACATGCCACCTTCAGATTTCTCCGAGCTGGGGGCATTCGATTCAGTATCAATCGAACTCCCCTCCACCAGTGGCTGTTGCATGTCATCATGGGCAACCGTCGACCTCGAAGGAATAACACTCCACTTTGCCGCCCGTTCTCCTGAGGTCTCTTCATGAGGATAGCTATACTCGGAGTGGGCTCCATAGGAGCAGTCATACTTGGATGCCTATCAGATACTGATGCCGAATTGGTAGCAGTCTCGAGAGGCACGAGATCTTCCGAATTAGCCAATGAGGGAATAGTGATGCACTCTCCTGAGGGGGCAATAGACGTCATACCTCCGGAGAGGTACATAACCGTGGATAGCGAATCAGGTCCAATCAATCAATCACTGAGAAAATCCTGTGATGCGGTCATAATTTCGGGAAAGTCCTCATCCACCCCTATCCTGTCACAGATCGCGGAGGAATTGCTGAGCGAGGGAGGGGTTGTCATGAGTATTCAGAATGGTTTGGGGCATGCGGAGATTATTGCAAGCAGGGTAGGTAGGTCCCCCGTTATTGGAGGAACGACCACGCATGGTGCATGGAGGGGTGAGAATGGGAGTCACTGGGTAGGAAGGGGCTCGATAAGAATGGGGAATCTCGATGGGGGGCCTGCTAACGGGGGCGCGGAGTTGCTGTACCAATATCTGTCAGAGGCGTCTCTCAATCCCGAGTGGGACTTGGACATCCAAAGGTCAATCTGGACTAAGCTCCTGATTAACGTGGCAATAAATCCAATCTGTTCCATAGCGGGTGTGAGGAATGGGGCTCTTCTGGAATCGACCTACTTGTGGGATCAAGCCCTGTCCGCAATGTCGGAGGCATCTTCCGTCGCTCATGCCAGCGGGGTTGATCTCGGTGATTTGGACTTGGAAGAACTTCTCAGAGAGGTGGCCAAATCCACGGCGGACAACAGGTGCTCAATGTTGCAGGACCTGATGTCCGGACGCAAGACAGAGATAGAGTCAATCTGCGGGGCGATAGTTAGCAAGGGCGAAGATACTGGAATACCCACTCCCAGGAACTCAATCTTACTCGCATTAGTTAAGGGAATAGAGTCCTCATCACAATTGGATTAGTCAAACCAAATCTAGATTGTAATGCAGGCCCACGTTTACTCTCCTATTTTTTGAAGCGGCCACTACCATCTTGGATAACATTACCAAATTACGGAGCTCCACAAGGTCCTGCGTCGGCTTACACTTCTTCCATGTCAGCGAAACCTCTTTCTCGATATGCTCAAGCATCCTCTCAGCCCTGTCCAAACGCGAATCGCTCTTCACAATTCCAACATCCTGAGTCATCGTTGTTCTGAGGGCCTCTAGATCAGTCCTTAGAGTAGAGTGCTCTACAAGGGTGTCGAGATCATCTGCCCTCCAGTCGGGAAGCCCACTAGGAATTTCTCGGAGCTCCCCCTTATGCCACTCGTGAACTATCTGTCCTGCCGCCCTGTCTGAGAAAACAACGGCCTCTAGGAGGCTGTTCGAAGCCAGTCGATTAGCCCCGTGAAGCCCGGTACATGCAACCTCCCCGATCGCGAATAGGCCAGGCATCGGAGAGCCATCGTGAGTAGCCCTTCCCAAACTATCGACTCCTATGCCGCCAACCATGTAGTGCGCTGCAGGAGTAACGGGAATCGGATCCTCGCCCAGGGAGATTCCAATTTCTGAGAGCCTACTGGATATCGTGGGAAAGGACTCCCTGAGATCACTAGCATCAAGGTGTTCAGTGACCAGTAGAACATGCGGGTCCCCGCTCATCTTCAGTTCGTGATCAATCGCCCTAGCCACTACATCCCTCGTTCCAAGACTCCCAAGCTCCGAGTATCTTTTCATGAACGAACCTTCATTGGGGTCCGAATGCGAATTCGAGGACGACCATTCTCCATGTTCTCCAATTGTCATCAAAACCGCCCCATGCCCCCTCATGGCTTCACTGATAAGAAATGGCTTGGGTCCGCCAACAGACAGGGAAGTGGGATGGAATTGTATGAATTCCATATCCCTGATATCAGCCCCGGCCCTGTAGGCCATGGCCACACCATCACCAGTTGCAATTGAGGGATTCGTAGTTGCCTTGTGCATCATGCCCGAACCCCCGGTGGCGAGAACAACCACCTTAGCTGGAAGCGTACGAACCTCACCATCTGGATTCAGGCACCAGACTCCAGAAACCCCCTCCTCGGGATTGCCATGACTTCTCTGAATGAGGTCGACCGCCATCCAATTCTCCATTATTCGGAAATCTGAGTCAGACTCAGAAGATGCCACCTCTGTCAAGGCCCTCTCAATCTCCTGTCCCGTCCTATCTCTCGAATGGAGAATTCTAGCACCACTATGTCCGCCCTCTCTGGCCATGTCAAAAGTTCCGTCAGCCCCTCGATCAAATCTAACTCCATGTTCAACTAGATCTCTTATCCTCAGGGCAGCCTCGCTTATGACGCTGCGAACCACTTCCTCATCACAGAGTCCACCGCCAGCCGATAAGGTGTCTTTGACATGAGCTTCTATTGCATCGACATCATCAACATCCAGAACTCCAGCGATTCCACCTTGTGCCCAGTTTGTCGACGAGGTACTAACTCCCTTCTTCGTAACCACAGCGACACTCATGCCATCTCTAGCACATCTCACAGCTAGGAATAGCCCAGCAATCCCAGATCCAACTACGGCCACATCAACAGGCTCTAGAGATGTGACGGAGCCCCCAATTTCCACGAACGTCCCAAGGCGAGCCACCCTAGAATCTTCGCAATGTTCCAGTCTCCTTCGGCGTTTCGAAACGAGCCGGAGAAACGTTGTGCTGCGCTTTTGTATGCCTCAACATTCATAGGATAAAAGGCATGGAGCCGGTGATTAGCGTCGGCGAAAACTTTTGCTGACTCTTAGGTGATGGGATGCATCTTATTCGGATTGAACTCGAGAACTTCAAGTCTTTCGGCGGAGAGATGGTCATCCCATTCGACATGGGATTCACTGCTATCACTGGCCCCAATGGAAGCGGCAAGTCAAATTGTGGGGACGCTATTCAATTCGTTCTTGGACCCAAATCTACCAAGGCCCTCAGGGCATCGAATGTTTCCGAACTAATCTTCAATGGCGGAGGGAGGGGAAAGGCAGCTAAGCAGATGTCTGTGACACTAGTTTTCGCAAATGTGCCGGAACACGATGGACAAAGAAGGCTAAGGATCCAGGAGGACGAGGTCTCATTTACCAGGTCAGTAAGGTTGAACCGAAAGGGCGATCCAGTTTCCTCGTTCAGAATAGGGGACAAGCCATCCACTTCTACAGAGATGAGGAGGGTTCTAGCTGAAGCCGGACTTAGGGGAGATGGATACAACATTGTTCTACAGGGCGATGTCACCAATCTAGCCACCATGACTCCTCACAGGAGGAGAGGGGTGCTCGAAGAAGTCGCTGGAGTAACGGCTTATGACGATGAGATTAGAAGGGCAAATAATCAGAGGAAGCATGTCGAGAATAGCATAGAGACAATAGATCTGCTAGAGGTCGATAAGAAGAAACAACTCAAACAACTTGGGAAAGAAAGAGAGCAGGCTCTCAAATTCAGGGAGCTGAAGGAAGAGAGGGACGAGTCAAAGGTCATCCTTTACCAGTCTAGATACAGGAACAGAATTGACGAGGTCAAGCTTCTTGGAAATGAGAGATCAGACTATACGGATAGAGTGCGAGAACTGGACTCCTCAATTACAGAGGGAAACTCGAATCTTGTGAACTACGACGAAGAGCTAGTGAGTATTGAGGCTGAAATCAGGGAAGTCCTAGCGGGAGACGCACAGAAGCTGATTCAAGAAATACGACAGCACGAAATTGACATAGAAACAGGCTCAGATAGGATTGGTGACCAGCGTAAGGTAATTTCTGAGTCGAAGGAAGAGGTCAATGTTCTGACGACTGAGGCAGACAGGGCACACAGTGCAAGGAAGCAAGCAAGCGACGCTCTGGAAGAGGCCAATGATGCCCTTTCTTTCGCCGACGAATCACTCATTCAGGCATCCAAAGAAGAGAAGGATGCCAGGAAGGCGATCGAATCGGGCGACAAGCATGCAAGGGACCTTAATCGAGCTCTAGGAAAGGCCGCAGATGCGGTTTCCTCCGCCCAAGATGACCATTCCCAAGCGCAACTCGAGGCAGACAGGGCATCCCAAGCATCACAGATTGCTTCGGAGAATCTGGCAGATTTGGAGGAGAAGTACGAGGAGGCCACAATGGTCAGGGACGATCTAGAATTGATTGGCGAAGATCTAAGGGACTCAGAAGGGGACTCCGACAGGGGTTCTCTGGCGGACGATTTTCGCAGGCTCCAGAAGCAGGAAAGCGAACTCAGGGCCGATAGGGATAGATCCGAGACGAGACTAAGGGATGCAGAGAGGAACCTCAGCAAGGCAAAGGCGAGACAAGAGGCAAGGTCCTCCGCACCCGGATCGGCCCTGACTCTGGCAGCTTTATCCAGACTAAGGGAGAGTGGCCACATCTCTGGTATCCTTGGTTCTCTAGGGGAGCTGACCTCTCCGAAGGACCCCTCTCACGAGGAAGCACTCGCAACGGCTCTCGGCAACGGGCTAAGGAGCATTGTAGTGAGGGACGATGAGGTCGCCGCCAAGTGCATAGCATGGCTACGAAAGAATAGTGGGGGGAGAGCCACTTTCCTGCCTCTCTCGAAACTAAAGTCATCAAGGCCCCAAGGGAGAACGCTTCTCGTTGCTAGGAATCCTGGCATGATAGGTTTCGCCCATGAGCTACTCGACTATGACCAGGAGGTGGAGACCGCAGTTCTGTACGCCAGTCGAAACACACTCTTGGTTGAGTCGATGGAAGTTGCAAGGAGAAACATGGGCGGAGTCAGGATGGTCACTCCCGACGGCTCCCTAATTGAAAGCTCAGGGGCAATGACGGGAGGATCTTCATCCAGAGGCAATAGGCCCTCATTCGGAGGTGGCCCGGTTAGGAACTCTAGTCTGGAGAGACTAGAAGGCGCAGTTCAGGAAGCGGACCTTCTCTATTCAACTGTCGATGCCGCACTCAGGGAGACCATGACAAACATGCAATCGCTCCGTGACAGGATAAACAATGTCGACGGAAGCGATCACTCCGTCAAGGTGAGGAATTGGAAGGCAGATATGGATAGGGCAACTAAGTTGGTGTCCGAGACCGAGTCCAAAGTCATAGCCGCAAAGTCCGAACTCGACTCCTCCGAGAAAACTAGGAAGGAGAAAGAAGCCGATGCAGCATCCGCTGAAGGCGAATTGAATGCAGCGATCGAGGCTAGGTCAATGGCTGCAGAAGCATTGCAAGACAACACCCCGGATCACCTTTCCGAGATACTCAGGAAGGCCGAGCAGACAAGAACCGATGCCGAGAGGACCCGACTGGCCTCAGAATCCTCAATCTCAATTAATCAAGAAAAGCTCTCCCTAATGGAGAGTAGGATTTCCGATCTCGAGAGGCGGCTCGGTAAGCACAACACTGCCATAGAAAACGCAGAATCATCAATCACCACTCTCGAGAAATCTATTGAGAACTCCCGTAAGGACCTCGAGGAACTAAAGGCACAATCTTCACAGTTTGATGAAGAAGAGAAATTACTGACGGACAAGAGGGACACTCTCTTCGAAGAGCGTGCCAGCCTCAGGGCATCACTCGACAGCCTTTCTAAGGAGAGGCAGACCATCAGAAGTAGAATCGATGAACTCAATGCCCAGATTCAACAGAAGAGGGAGGCCGTGGGAGAAACAGAATCAGAACTACTTGAGGCCGGGGTGGAAATACCCTCTGAAGATGTACAACTACCAACAATTGCCGAGGCGGAGAGAGTGTTGCAGGGACTCGAACGCCGCCTCGGCAACCTCGGCGATGTTAACATGCTAGCCATTGAGCAATATGATACAACCGCAGAGAGGATCGCAGACCTGATGGAAGATGGCAAGACCCTGAGATCGCGCAGAGACCATTTGGTGTCCATAGCAGAGCAACTCGAATCAGAGCGAAAGCTACGATTCATGACGGTCTTCGAGCACGTAAATAGAAACTTCAGCAGAGTCTACGAGATACTTCAGCCGTCTGGAAGCGGCCAACTCAGACTTGAGAACAAGAAGAATCCATTCGACGGCGGTCTGGACATGGCATGCGTCCCACCTGGTAAGAGCAGAAACACAAGAAGATCCGCACTCTCAGGGGGCGAGAAGTCAATGGCGGCCTTGGCACTAATCTTCGCAATACAGGATTATGAGCCAAGCCCATTCTATTATTTCGACGAAGTTGACCAGAACCTAGATCCATTCAACTCGGGTAGAATAGCAACTCTATGCAGAATAAGGAGCGAGAGGGCACAATTCATCATGGTGACATTGAGGAAGGTGAGTCTTTCCCTGGCTGACCACCATATTGGAATTACGCATGCAGGGGACGGCTGCAGTAGAAGGATCACTGACTTCGACAGAGCTGCAGCAATAGAGCTCAGTGAAGAGCTAGAGGCTGAAGAGAAAGCCCAGGCAGAATCCAAGGCAGAACTCGAAGCCATGCCCGAACTCCCGGAGCCAGAAGACATGCCGAGGGTCCCAGAGCCACTCTCTTCCCCGAAGAGTCTAGGCGGCCTTGCGGACAGGGCGGGAGTCGAAGTCAGCGAGGATGGGGAAGTTGGAGAATCAGGAAATAGTGAGAGCAGCATTGAATCACTCAGGGAGAGGACAGAGGACTGGTCTGAGGACATCGAGGAAAGAAACCAAGTTGAGTTTCCCGATGAACCCCATTCTCCAGACTCTGATGAAGAAGAACTCCCGGAGGCCGAAGTGGAATCAGATTGAGGTGACAATGTGGCATTACTAGACGGTCAAGCAATGAGGGACGACATAGTTTCCAGGCTCCTAGGGGGCGAGGCAGATTTGGCCACAAGTAAATATCTGGACAGGATTTCAGAGTTGGCTAGCATGGAGGAGGCAGAACACCAATTCCTAATTGACCCATTCGACAGATCAGTGGCTCTGGTTTTTCAGATGTTCCAATCAAGCGATTTGGATCCATGGGATGTTGATTTATCCTGCTTCCTCGAGATGTTTTCCAGTAGGATAGAGAATTCCGAAAACATCGACCTACCAACTTGTGGTCGCCTGATAAGGATGGCATGGTCGATACTCAAGGGCCAAGCCTCGGACCTAATTGAGAGGCAAGAAAGAGCATTCGACTTCGCAGAGGAGGATGATAACTGGGATTTCGAAGGAGGATGGGAAGCTGACTTTGACGATGCTGACTACAACTTCTCGGTCGGAGTATTGTCGGGTGCCGCTGATGAGGTACTGCCCTCAATGTTCGAGGGGAGAATTCACAGAGATGAGGGGCGCCCTGTAACCCTGGGTGAATTAATTCTAGGGCTACAAGAAGCAGGGAGGCTCGCAGAAGAGCAGAGAACCAGGGAGAGGATCGCAGAGGAGAGGAGGGACGCCCTATCAGTAGCAAGAAAGAGATTCAGCGGCAGTCTGCACGTAGAGGATTTAGAGGGAGACTTGGAAAGGACATGGGAAGCACTCATTTCCCGGGCCGAGCAGAATGGAAGCAATATCTCACTCAAGGAAATCTCTGGTGAATTGATGGACAGGTCGATGAATTCCGGCGTCCAGGTCGGCGAGGCCCAAGCAGAGGCACAGGTAACAGCCCTGGTATCCGCACTTTTCCTTACGAACAGGGGCTACACGGAATTGTCCCAGGAGCCAGGAAAAGATGGGGTTATCACTCTAAAACCACTCTGGGAGGGCGATGAGAGCTTCTCGGAATTAACAAACAGACTTCACCCGAATGATGGATCACTGGGGGGACAATAATGACTGAAGGGCCGCCACTCTCCTCACTACTGGAGGCCATACTCTTCGGAGCCGGCCGTTCGATGTCTGTCGATGAATTGGCCAAACTACTCGGGAAGAGGAACTTCCAGGTTTCCGAATCACTAACAGAACTAAAGAAAGACATGAGTGAGAGGGAGCAATCCGCCCTCCAACTCTCGGAGGTTAGTGGCAGGTGGATCATTGAAGTCAACCCTTCATTGTCACAGTTCCTCCCTGATACCTTCAAACCCGAGATACCACAAAGGCTCCTTCCAGCTGCAGCACTGATAGCTTACCATCAGCCAATGCCTCAAGCACAACTGGTTGACATGCTAGGGCAGAAAGCATACGACCATGTCAGGGATTTGGCCAATCTGGGGCTAATCGACAAGAGGAGGGAGGGACTAACCAGGAGGCTAACTACTACCAGAAGGTTCGCCGAGTACTTTGGTTGCCCAGAAGTGGAGTATCGAAAGGTAAAGGCATGGTTCAGGGGGGAGGCAGCTAAACTGGGGCTAACTAGTGCACAATTGGCCGCTTCACTAGCTCCTGATGAGCAGATGACGATTGCCGAGTTTTCCGGCAATGAAGAAGTGGCTAAGGTCGAAGCTCAGGCCGAAGAGTGACTATTCGCCCCTTATTTCTGACAGTGTCCTCTCGACAACTGCCATCGTTATCCTCTCGCCGCTCTCTCTGACCTTTTTGGCTACAGCCTCTATCTCACTGCCCTCTGCCCCGGAAGCAGCAACCATATTCATGAGGTGTAATTTCATATGGCCTGCTTGAATTCCAACTGTGGCCAATGCTCTCAGAGCACCAAGATTCTGTGCTAGTCCGGCTGCAGCCATGACCTTTGCAAGGTCGTTTGCAGTCCTGAGTCCCAGGAGGGCAACGTTCGCCTGTGCTCCAGGGTGTATTCTAACAGCCCCTCCCACTAATCCGACAGCCATTGGAATTTCTATGGAACCGATGAGATTCCCATCCGTGTCCTTCTCCCAATGAGTCATTGAACCATATTCACGGCCATAGGCAGCATAGGAGTGAGCTCCAGACTCGATAGCCCTCCAGTCCTGGCCACACGCTATAGCAACCGGGGAAATGGCATTCATGATCCCCTTGTTGTGAGTAGTCGCCCTGAATGGATCCGCCGCTGCGAAATGATATGCCTGAATCACTCCATCAATGACATCCGAGCCTCTTCCTGGATCATCTCCAGAGTCGGACATCTCTTCGGGGGTGAATGTTGCACTAACTCTAGCTAGCCTATGTACGGCTAGATTGCTGATGATCCTTAGAATAACAGTTCCAGAAGACAACTCCTCAATTCTGGGAGCTATGGTTTCAGCCATTGTATTGACCGCATTTGCCCCCATTGCATCCCTGCAATCGACGAGGATATGGACAATCACCATTGGCCCCGAACCAGTTTCAATAATTCGCGCCTCTATGTTTCTGCAACCCCCTCCAAATTTCACCAGGATGGGATCGACATCATTGCATGCGGCAATCAACTCTTCAGAAGCAGACAATATGGAATCTCTCGCCGCCTCAACATCTCCGCATCCAACGACTTGAATTTGTCCAATCATAACCGGCTCGTCGTTGTCCGATCTAAATCCCCCACTAGCTTGGCACCTCTTTGCCATATTGGAAGCGGCCGCAACCACACTTGCCTCCTCAACTACAAATGGTATCAGGTAGTGTTCCCCATCGATGATGAAGTTTGTAGCTACACCAATTGGTAGTGAGTAAGTGCCAATCACATTCTCAATCATTCTGTCCGCCGTCTCCTCATCAAGCTCACCGCTGGATGCCCATGCGTCAACCATGCTACTGTCCAGTCCAGCTATGCTAGCCAACATCTCCCTCCTCTCTGATACGGATAGTTTGTAGAAACCCTTCAATCTGCTATTGTCAACTGGCATTGCTATCATCCACTGTCGGCAGGAGGCGCCTTCTAACATTTTGCGGAAAGAGCCTCTCCAGGTGCCCTTAGTTCGACCATCATGTATTCTTCGAAAAGACTGCGAATTTTGAATTATTCATCAAATCAATAGACTCTCAGGTCTCGTTTTATACTCTAAAAAAGCGTTAATTTACCCATTAACGCTTTGTTAACGCATCTGTAAAGCGTTAGAAATACGTTAATGATAATTATTTGAAAACGATATACTGAATGAAATAAATCTAATTTTTACCCTCTGAAATATGAAATAATACGTTAATTCATTGTCTGTTAAGCGTAAGTAAGCGTGAATGTTATGTACTCAACCACTAGACGAGTCGATGATGGACCAGAGGGACATCGATCTTCTCGGCCTGCCTCCTTTGAGGGGAAACCCATTCGATCTGAGGCCAATAGAAAGTGGAAGGGCGGGGGATCTGGTTGGCAGGGATTATCTTCTCGCGAAATGGAGGGAGCACATCGTCTCAAAGTCACCAAGGATGGCGATACTTGTTGGGGAAAGGGGCTCAGGAAGGACTTCGCTGATCAGGGCATTGGCATCTCAAACCAGCAGGAGCTTCGTTGGCCAGTATTGGCCAGAGGAAGATCCGGTCGACTCAGTGATAAATGAGTTGACAATTCACTTCGGGGATTTCAACCCACCCAGGTCTACCCAGCTGAAGATAGATAGATTGGTAGGAAATCTGGAACGCGAGTCAGAATCTCTTCCGTTAATCGTATTTGATTATCCATCGGAAGTGGATATTTCACCATTTATTTCCTTAATCGCGCCTGTCTTACAGAGATTGAGGGCATTCACGATTGTGGTACTGACTCCCTCTCAACTTTCATCCATCACCGAAGAAACATTGGATATGTTCGACAAACCAGAGTTCCTCGAGGGCCTTACATCACAACAAATTCAGCAACTATCGGATAATCTAGTCTCACGTAAGGCCAAGGAAAAGTGGAAAATTGATACGAGGTTGCTAGATGCAATTCGTGAGACCACAGGGGGCACTCCTCGTGACGTCATCAGGCTGCTAAGAGACCTCACGGATGAGAGGAGAGGTGTGGGGTCGCAGGGGACTTTGAAGAGAATCATGAATTGGAGGGGTGGCATTGCCGAGGATGGGAGTAGAGATATTATTGAGGAAAACCCCCAATTTAGCGATAACTCGACTCCCGAAGTATTGCCAGATGTCACCAATAATGATGTCATTGAGCACAATGTAGAAGTCGACAGTTTCGAAATCGATGACGAATTAGTTGACGATCATAAGACAGATTCACGAGATGCCCCAAATTCATTTGAATATCTAGTAACGCCAGAAGAAATAGCTGAAGAACCCGAGAATCTTGAATTCCCCGAGGAGATTTCTGAAGATCCAGATGACCTCTGGGAGGAAGAGGAAGATAATGGGGGGCATGAACAAGAGAATGCACGTGTTCCTGAAAAACAAGGAACTCTCGAGGACTTTGTCTACGAACCCGGAACAGAGCCGCCAATGTTTGAAACGGGATTCGGCTTCAATCGCTTAGCGGCTAGGTCAAGGAGCGCCCCCTCAAAACCCACAACTCCGGATGGTACTGAGATTATCGATGCCTCTAACTACCAAAAGCACGAACCACGCAAAGAAGAGTCACCAACCTTCTCAGAACCAACTGAAAACATGGGGATGGGTGCAATTGAAGACTCATCAGCTCCTATAGACGCCACAGTAAGGTCAAATTCAGAATCACGGGTAATGTCAACTGATTCTGCGTATTGGTCGGTCGAGGAATCCTCAGCCTCCACCGTCCCAGATCTATCTGAGAATCAGTTTCCAGAGGCCCCTAGGGCTGTTTTCGGAATAGAAGACTCTCCAATCGAGGAAAATATGCTAGAGGAAGAAATCCCAGAACCAATTGTCCCGCAGACAACTCCTAGAATTTCTATCTCTCCAAAGTGGGACTCAGATAATCCGCTTGACGAATCAAAACTCGGTTCATTGAATGAGGCAGAGATCATGATTCTAGAGGCATCAGCAGCTAGGGAAATATCTCCCTCTGATGCGGAACTTCAGGCTAGGCTAGAGGTTGGAAGGCCAAGGCTTTCTCAGATTTACAATGAACTATTCAGATCCGGCTTGCTTTCTGTCAGGAAACAGGGGAGAAAGCGGCTATTCAGGATTAGCGAAGCAGCATACAGCCATTTTGGAGGGTAATAGAGGTGAATGATGGAGAATTAGTGACCAGGGAACTGGTTGAGAAGTACTTGGGAATTACACGAGAAGCCAGAAAGAAGGCAACACCACTGGCGAAAGAGGGGAATGAACTCAGAAATCTTGCCTCAATGCTGGAGATGTGTGATAATTATCACTCCGATGCCACACATTTCATGGAGAAGGGGGACTTAGTCAGGGCCTTCGGTGCGATCAACTATGCTCATGCATGGCTAGATGCAGCCGTGAAGATAGGGCTTCTCGACGGACATGGCGACGATGTCCTTTTCACCCTCCCCTAAGGTCCAATAAATCGAAGCATCCTTCCTGAGACAACTTCGATATAACCGCACCCCGACATTGCCAACCTTTCCTTGAGTCTGGTGTCAACGGTCAGTACTGCCCACCTATTTTCCTTGGATAGTTGTAATAGCATGTCGTCCGTATGTCTTAGCCCCTCCGGGTTTTCAATTATGGTTGATCTGGCCACAAGGAGTTTGAGCAGCAGACCCCGTTTCTCCAGAGCTAACTCATTCAACTCTTCCAGTACTCTCTCCAGTAGGAAGAACTCCGGATTTCCGACCACGTCTCTCATTGCGGTGTCTATGTTCAGTCCAGATTCCATCAGTGCGGCCCAACCACACGAATCGACGAGCACGCCCGCCATATTATCACCCTGTGATGGTCCCATGGCCGATCAATCGCCACCGAGAACCAACTCTTCTGGAAAGTGTAATCCTACTCCCAGTCTTTGCACATATTGGCAGCCTCAGATTCAGAGTTGCCCCTCCCTTCTTCGAAGAAGAAACGGTTCCTACACTAGTTGCAGTTGCAGAGTTTACCATTAGCATCTCGTTGGTCTGAAGTGGCTTTACTTTGTCCTCTTCGCCCTCGCCCCCAGAGACCATTCTCTCAAGAAGCTCCATTTTGAGTTCAAGAGTCTCCCAAATTGGGGGCAGCTCTCCCTCTCTGGCCATGACTTGCCCGGAAAGGTCGTCTGCCTTGGTGGACATCGGATCCATGGGGGTAGCTATGCCGCAAAGCCCACCTGCGTGGGCAGAATCAAGGTCTAGTCCGCCCGCTTGTATGTTCTCTATTTTCGTCTTCAGTGGCTCCCAGCGAGTTTTCCCCCCTGCAGAAATACGCCTTCCCGGTGCAATAAGAACTGAGTCGCCGACGTTGAAGGAGCCTTCTACGATACTTCCTCCGATTATTCCTCCCTTCAGCTTACCAGGCCTGGAACCAGGTCTGTTGATGTCGAAAGAACGTGCCACGTACATCAGCCCCTCGTCATCAGAACTTCTTTCCGGACTCGGAATCGTATCCTCTATTGCCTGGATTAGTATGTCCAAGTTTACATCATGATGAGCGGAGACCGGTACAATCGGGGCGTCTTGTGCTATTGTCCCCTCAACAAACGACTTAATCTCCTCAAAAGACTCAATGGCCCTTTCTCTACTAACTATGTCTATCTTGTTCTGAACCACCACGATGTTCTCTATGCCGGCGATCTGGAGGGCTGCTAGATGCTCCCTGGTCTGCGCCTGAGGACATTTCTCGTTCGCAGCGACCATAAGCAGCGCCCCATCCATTATTGCGGCACCTGATATCATTACTGCCATCAGAGTCTCGTGACCCGGAGCATCAACAAATGAGACTACGCGCAGAAGTTCCCTTTCGGAATCTTCCTTGCCATCCGGATGTTTCCCTCGTGCATAGAATTCCCCTCCCTCGGACTTGTAGAATGCAGTATCGGCATAACCTAGTTTGATGCTTATCCCCCTCTTCCTTTCCTCAGAGTGGGTGTCCGTCCAAGTTCCGGAGAGGGCTTGGGTCAGTGTGGTCTTCCCATGATCTACGTGTCCGACCATTCCAATGTTTACTTCGGGCTGACTAGGTAGGTCTCCAGTCAGCTGAACCATCTCCTGCCGGTCACTCCTCTTCACCAGAGGACTGCTCGACATTTGCGACCTCTTCTTCGAGGCCGAAGATGGCTCCTATGGGCCTCTTTCCGGCCTCAACAATCTTCAGGTTAATTTGCCTCGTATCTTGGCTTATGACATTTCCACGAAGGTTTCTCCTTCTCCTAAGCCCATCGTACTTGTAACGGTAGGTCTTACCCTTTTTCTTCACGTACTTCTTTCCCTTGTAGCCGATTCCAGCGGTAATCAGTACCGATTTGACACCACTGCCATCTAGGTCTGGTCGCATTGGTCTGCCTGTTAGGTCGGACCCTCCTGTGATTTCTAGTCTGTATCCCGTAAGGGCTTGGTCGCCCTCTCCGACGAACATGCCATCCACGCCATCGCCTATCTTCTTTCCAAGGAAGTGGTTGTAGTTCGATCCAGTTATGTCTACCGAGAAGGCACGGCCTCCAGCCTTTGGGTTCGTGTCATTAACAACCGCCTTGAAGGACTGCTCACCCGCCATAATTACACCTTGGACGGCATCCCGACATAAGGCCCCTATAAGAGCGGTTCGGCATAGGTCCCAAGTCACTTCTGCCGCTTAGCAAACTCTTTCTCGACACGACTAGCTATTCCTGCAGGTGCTATGTTGGTCATAGTGATGTACTGCGTCCTGCCCCTTCCCACTGTAGAGTTCGCTGATCTAGTCTCCACTAGGCCCTGCTTCTCGAGGGTTTTCAGGTGCTTCCAGAAAGTGGTGTAACTTCTGGTTTTGAATTCAAACTCTTCACACACTAACTCATACAACTTCCTAGCGTCCCCGCTTGAAACCTCCTCCTCCTTGCGCAGCCTCCTGCATATTCCCAATAGGACAAGTTTCTGGTGATCGCTCAATACGTCTATCTGACTTGGCTCAAGAGATGCTGTTCTTATCGTGCTGGGAGTCACATCTTCAAGGAGAACCTCTCCCCTTCCAGCTTCCTCAGCTCTCCTAACAGCAGCTTCCAGGAGCTCTATGGCAAGCCGCGCATCGCCCGTTTCTGCAGAGAACCTACCAATCTTTTCTAGGACCTCCCCGCTGAAAGAACCACTCCTGCAGGATGCTTCGTAACGCTGTCTCGCTATTCCGACAAGGGCCTCTGCTGAATACGGCCTGAGTCGGAGGACGTTGCTCTCTCCCAGTCTGGATATTATTGCCGGTTCCATTTGCTCTAGCAGGTTGCTATCCTGACTTACCAGGACCAGTGACAAAGAGCCATGTCCCTCCTGGCCCTCATCGATCCTCAGAAGTTTGTATATCAAGTCATGACTGTCTCGTCTGATCAAGACATCCACTTCGTCCAGTACCAGGAGAAGATGACCCCTCCTGGATCTTATATTCCTCCTTATCGATTGTATTATTTCTCCTGAGCTGAATCCACGTTCCGGGTGTCTAGAGTCAAGTGAAATTGCAATCTGCTGAAGTACTTGCGAGGTCGATGGATGGTTTCTGCAGTTGACATGGGACACTACAATCCTCCTCTTGCCGTCTAGGGCCCTTGTCAGGTCTTCCCCGAATCTTTTCGTGAGTACAGTTTTGCCAGTTCCTACTTGCCCCATTATTACGGCGCGCCCACTAACTCCATCGCTACCAATTCCAAGGAACATTGAAGCGAGTTCAGACAACTCCGGGTCCCTTCCCACCAATTCTGGAGGGGTCCAGTCGAATGACAGTGGGACACGGTCCAGAAGGACCTTGCCCGCGCCAATCCTGTCTACTATGTAGTCCGCCATCACACTAGTCGTACTAACGTCGTTCTTAGACATATTCTGAATGATGCCCTTGATGGTGGCGCTTGCTCCATGCAAGTGGGACGACCATCAGGGGATTTCATCGAATTGGTAGCCATGTTCCCAACTCTTCTCTCCAAGGGAGACTTCTAGCTCGTAGGGAGTGACGAGGGGCTTCTCGTACCTCACAGAGTCATCTATTGCTATACGGGGGCAAGCCGTGTTCACGAAAGCGTCCACAGGGTAGAAATCAATCAGATCCGGACTAACGTGGTCCAATGCAAGCAAGTATCCCTTCTTGCCATGATTCTCGAGTATTCTCTTCATCCGTATTGCTAAGTTCCTTCTCATCTGTCCGGGCTTTTCGCCAATTAGTATTCCGAATGTCTCCGCTTTGCCTATTTCCATGATAAGCCCGAATCTCTGGCGGAGGATCCTTTCAATCCTGGAGAATGACATCTCACTTGCATCTCCCGTGTAGGGGTCCAGTAGTGCTAGGGGCTTGCCAGTGTGGAGTACCATCCCTATGGGGTGGAAATCACCCGAACCAAGGAACAGGTAGTGTCCTATAGTCGAGTCGTCACCTGAATAGTTGCACCCAAGGACTTGCCCCGGGAAAGTCAAGCGGTCCCCTCCAGTTGGTATTGTTACCTCAAATCCAGATTTCTCAAGCATTTCTTTGTACTTGGGGAGAAGGTGTAGGTGCTGTATCGATCCAACAAGTCCTAATCTGGTATCGCTCAGGGGGGAAACCCTTCCCACCGCATCAAGAAACCTGTCTTGTGCCTCTTCTTCACTCAATTGGGAAGGTGCGGTACCCTCTAGTTTCTCCATGGATAGGCTTCTGTGCCTTTCGAGAATACCCAACACCGGCTCGATCTCCGGCTCTCCCTCATATGTGACTGGGATGAATTGGGTCGGCATGCCCGAATCTATGTTCATTTGGCTGTGTCCCATGTGGGCAACTAACTCCACTCCCATAGCCATCATTTTGTCATGGACTAGATCGCACGCCCCGTAACAAGGATCAGCCGCAAGTACCACTTTGGCACCCGACCCATCCTCTATCTGATCCATCATCTCAAGAGCTTGCATCTTCAGCCCTTCGGGAACTTGGAGAGCCACTAATCTATTGTCATTTGACTTGATTCTGTCAACCAACTCATCTAGCTGGAAATCATGCTTATCAAGATCCATAAAATCACTCTACAATCTCGACCTTTCCATCAATGATATCGATTCTGGCTAGAGTTCTAATTGGCCAGTTAGGCCTCTCTAAGGCAAGCCGCTCACGACCATCCCCCTTCTCAATAGCAATGATGATTTCTTGTAGGGTTGCCCCCATTCTCTCTATGGCCTCAAGAATAGGCTCCAGGGTCCCTCCCGTGGAGATTACATCATCGACGATAAGGACGCGCTCTCCTGGTTTTATGTCGTTAATGTATGTCGTAGACTCGGAATAACCAGTCGATACATCGACTCGAACCTCACCTTCCATTCCATAGGAACGCTTCCTAATGACGACGGTCGGTTTCCCAGATGCATCACCAACCGCTGCAAGAAGGGGCAGCCCCATGGCCTCCACACTCACTATCAGATCTATTTTTGACCAGTCAACCATCGAGACAATAAGATCCCTAGTGGCTCTGAGTACCTTTGCTTCCATTCGTGGTATCCCATCAGAAATTGGGTGTATGAAGTAGGGATATTCCCCCTTCCAGATTATTGGTGCCCCTCTGAGGGAATCATGTAGGACAGATAGAGGGTCGCCGGGCTCCATGCCCCCCAACCTCACACTTTACCCTTCAATTGCTCGGCTCCCTTGACTACCTTAACGGTGCAGGGCGTTGGGAACTTGCAACTCGCCTTTCTCAGTGATTCTCTAGCAGCGTCATAGTGTTCTGGGAGGGTGTGAATGGAAATCACCCTCTGGCCCCTGAGTACTCGGGCAGCCGTACCCACGTTCTTTCCGTAGGCCTGCCTCATCCCTTGTGAAACACGGTCGGCCCCTGCTCCAGTGGCCTGCTTGTTCTCTCTTAGTATCTGATGGGGGTAAACATGAATTCTGAGGGCATATCCTTCAGTCCCAGCTGACTCCCTTATCGTTGCATTTGAAACCTGTCTGGCAGCCTCAAGAGCCGTATCCCTGATCTGGCAGGTGTTATCTGAAGTTAATTCCAGAGTGACTGGGAACTCTCCAGCTTCAGCAACCTTCCTATTTCCCATGAAGTACCTCAGGATTCTATTGTTGGGGACTCCTCCAGAGTACTCCCTGCGTGTGAAAGACTGACCCTTCACCTGACGATACATCTTTGCGGGCTTGCGTGCCATACTACTGCCTCTCTCGCGGGCGACCGACCCCCTCTATTTAATCGTGAGTACGCACCAAACTTTGTATTTTCACTAGCCTTCTAACTTCTCGCTTTCCTTCTGGACCTCACGTACTCCGAGGACGATTAGTACGAAGCCCACGCCCATCGAGGCCCCGATATTCTCCCCTAGCAACGCCCAACCGCTTAACACCCCGAAAACAGGAACTAGGAAAACGTAAGAAGCCGCAGCAGTAGGGCCTATTCTGTCAATTCCCCTGACAAACCAGACATATGACAACACGGTCGAGAAAACTCCTAGATAAGCTATGGAGAGCAACTCAATATCGTTAGGGTAAGGAATTCCAGACTGGTATAATTCAATTATCATCCAGGGAGTCAACATGAGCCATCCAACTATCGAGTACCAAACAACGATTTCAATAACCGTTCCTTTATTCTCCCCGAGCAATATTTTTGTCAAATTGCTAGTGGCGGCCCATGAGAGCGCAGCTCCAATAATCATCAGATCCCCAATTAGCCTATGTTCGAATGGGATTCCCGTATTTGGACTCCAGCCAACAACGGCCACAACTCCAGAAATTCCTATGAGCAAACCCAGCGCCATTCTTCCTGAGACCCTCTGACCAAGCATCGGTGCTGCCAGAAGGACAGTGAATACCGGATTAATTGGAATAATTAACGAGGCATCGCCAGCTGCAGTCCACCTCATCCCGTGCATGAAAAGAAGCTGGTACATCATCGTCCCAAGGAGACCTAGCCAGATGGTATATTTCCAGGAAAGGGAATCCGGAGGAAGCATCCTTGTCTTATTTTCCCCTTTGCTAAAGTAACACCATGCAGAGAACACAATCACCACCACTGCGTATCTAAGCCATGCCGCGGTAGCTGGCTCAAGTGATGCCCTACTGTCCTCATCCAGGCCATAACTAAGGAACCTGCCCACCGACCAAGTTGAACCCCAGATTACCGCCACAAGTAGCAATAGTGCGTGGGTGCCGATGTTTTTTGACCAAGCTGACATTGAACCCACTGTCACTGCAAATGCCTAGTGCCCTTGAACATGTCTAGAATGACTAGCCCAGAGAAATAATCTTGTCAATGAAAGAGGGATCTGTTACTGCCGAACATTCGGGTTCCAAAACCGTCCCTCCAGTTTTACTCGCCAGCGCCAAAGCAGTCATTGCTAATCTGTGGTCTCCATGGGTTTCCACCGGATCTTTAGGCCTGACCGGACATTGGCCCCCCTGGATCAATAGGCCATCATCCGTTTCCTTTGAGGACAATTCGAAAGACCCCAGTAGCTCTACTGTTTTCGAAATCCTGTCGGACTCCTTCCCCCTTGCATGTGCTGCACCACTGATGCGCCCACCATCGCCCATGGCCATTATAGCTGCTATTGGAGTAATGATGTCACTCGCCTCACCAAGAAATACCTCATTTTCTCTTTCCTCGACCGATTTGATAGCTCTAGAAATGCCGATTCCGGAATCTTCCAAACCCGTTTCAAAATCGACCCCATGAAGATGCGACAGTAAAATCGCCACAGGGCGAAGGCTTTCCTCGGGAGGAATCTCAATACCCTCTGGAATGTCAATTTCCCACGGGGGTAGGACGGCCTCGTCCCCCTCAACAGTCATCTTCGAGCCACAAGAAATGCAAATCTCTTGGGTGAGCATCCAGTATCCGCTGCTAACAGACTCCCCGGAGAGGGAAATTCGGAGTTCTTCTTCGAATCCAGGGGATGCTATCATCAATGAGCTCAGGCCTTGGCTAGTTCTACTCCAGTCGTGCAGAACATCATAATTCTCAATTCTCCCAGAAACCACTCTTGGTACACCGTCCGAATCAATGGTGCAACCCATTTGTCTCAACGTCGAGCAGAGTTCCTTGGAGCTTCTCGATCTCAGTGTACGATCGCCATCCAGGGAAACAGTACCGATATTGCAAGCGGAAATGGCAGTTAGGAAATTTGCAGTCGTGCCAGAGTTCCCACAATCGAGAAACAATGAGTCAGGATTAAGGCCGGGTGAGCCACTTACTAACCACCCCGAGTCATGTTCCTCTATGGAAGAACCCATCCCCTCAATACATTTCGACATAGAAATAACATCATTTCCAGGAGTTCCGTTGAATGCAAGAAAAACCTCCTGTTTTGTCTGGCTAATCAACGCAAGCCACCTGATGAGATGGCTCTTCGAAGGGGGCAGACCCCACTTTACCGGGGAGCTCAGTGAGACCGGCTCAATGGTGAGCATGTTGTTTGGAGTAGACATTTCGTGTTCAATCCTCGCATTATCGGGACCTAATCCAATCTCCGAAATCACACTCTTCATCCCATTCCAGGGCCCTCCGATCAATGATGCTATCTTCCATGGTACGCTCCAGTGTATCTTCGATAACTACCAGGTTGTTTCTCCGGAGTAGCTTCGGACTTAGGCCCGGCATCAATATCGCCATAGCCCGGGGCACCCTTCCCGGATATACTTCGTTCACATGTCCGACAATGTTTGTTGTGCACGTGTTGGTAATTGTGTTGTACCATTCAGGTTCATCAATTAATTTGTTAGTCCTTCTCAAGTATGACTCAAACATCCTTCGTTCGTTACCCGGGCCCAGAACCACTCCTTCGAATAGGTGAGTGTTGGACTTCCTCCTGCAACGCCCCCTCACCCCGATCACGTCCCTCTCCGTGCCCCAGACGTAGATCAGTTCGTATGTCCTGAATAATCCCTTTACTGGGTGATATCTGGCGCCCTCTTTCTTACGAACTTCAATTGAACAAGCCAATCTCGTACCATCCGCGAACTCGTAACTGAGGATGGTGTGGGCCATCTCCTTCCTATCGGGTTCGAAATATTCCAGGATGAACCAAATCTTGGTGACTTCGTTGAGATTGACTTTGACGTCAACCCACCTTTCGTCAAAGTCCCTGGTCGTTCTCCACTTGAAGTCCCTAACATTCCTAATTGTGACCGTTTCACCATCAAATTCTGCCTTAGCCAGTCTCCGATTGTCATTCACCCATGACCTTTCATTAGATGGCGATAGGGCAAAATGCCTTCTTATCAGGAGTGCCAATAGAAGCAATATGAGCACCAAGATGGGGCTCGCGTAGGTGATGGCCACGCCACTCGTGTGGGCAGGCATAGAATGAACACTCCCCTCATTTTGATGGCGCGGCAGGGGAGATTCGAACTCCCGAGGTGAAACACCACTGGATTAGCAATCCAGCGCAATGGCCAGGCTATGCGACTGCCGCAGTGTTCCGGCGAACTTACTCATTCGCTTAAGGCGAGCGGTACCCTACTCCTCTTCGGACATGTCGTCATCTGAGGTTGAGTCGACCAATGAAGAAGGCAGCCTCGCAACGAAAATAATCTCATCCGAATAACCGGTCCTATCGGCGTTCCTCAATTCCATTATGCGGGTTCCCTTAGTCACCTTCCCTAGGGTTTCCTTGGTCTGCCTGGAAATCATTCTTATCATCATCCCAGTCGATGTGAGCATGAATAACTGGTCTTCGAGATCCGGTATTTGCTTCACTGCAACTAGCTCATCGTCACTGTCTAGGGACATCGTCCTGACTCCCTTTGTCCCTCTGTTTGTTCTCCTGTAACCATCTCTCTCTTGTAGTGCGACGCCTTCATCGTCGTACATCGCGTCTCCAGTTTCTTGGTCCAATAATGGGACCATATCTCCCGAACCAAGCCTGCTTCTCTTGCCCATCCCATGCTTAGAAATTGTGAGGACGCTGGTTTCAAAGTCGTCTGTGACAATCATTCCTATGACCCTATCGCCCTTGTCTAGTTTCATCCCAGAGACTCCCTGGCTAACTCTTCCTTGCACCCTGACAAGATGCGTGTGCTGTTCCTCTCCAGTGGATGGGTCAACTCTGCTGCGGACTTCGGCCGGCTTGAATCTGCAGGCGTTGCCCTTGGCCGAGACTAGGACTACATGGTCCTCTTCTGTAGCGGGCCTAACTGAAACTAGAGCATCCGCCTCTCCCTCAGCGAATCTGAGTGCATACTTCCCATTCCTGTTTATTTTGACATATTCCGAGAGGTGGCTCCTCTTTATTCTCCCATTGAGGGTGGAGAAGATTAGGTAATGCCCTTCCGGGTTTTCGATGAGGTCCCTGTTCATAGGGAGAATCGAGATCACCTTTTCGTCTTCTCTGATCCCCCCAAGTAAGTTGCGAACGTGGGTCCCCCTTCCGTATCTGCTTGCAGAGGGGGTCT
Organism: Euryarchaeota archaeon UBA4; assembly: GCA_002497985.1. GTDB lineage: Archaea > Thermoplasmatota > Poseidoniia > Poseidoniales > Thalassarchaeaceae > MGIIb-O5. The sequence goes on along the minus strand of DAFQ01000008.1, from coordinate 17,841 downwards.
CCCATGCCCTGAGGCCATACACCCTGCCCATGTCAGTGAAGATGAGTAAACGGTCCTTGGAAAAGCAGGTAACAATCTTGGATGGGGCGTCCTCTTCCTTGGTTGATACTCCCTTGAGCCCTTTGCCCCCTCTGTTCTGGAGTCTGAATGATTCCACAGGGAGATGCCTCATGTAGTTGTCCTGTGTAAGTGAGATAACGATAGACTGCTCTGCAACCAGGTCCTCTCTATCCATAGATAGTGGCGTTGCGTTGATCTCGGTTCTACGGTCATCCCCATGTCGATCAACCACTTCCTCAAGCTCATTCACTATGATGTCAAGGCGTCTTATTCTGCTGTCCAATATTCCTTTGAAGTCGCTTATGGATTCTTTCAATTTCTCCAATTCATCTGCAACTTCCTTGACATTCAGTTTGGTCAATTGGTAGAGCCTCCTCTCCGCAATGGCCTTTGACTGCCTCTCGGAAAATTCGAACCTCTTGATTTTGGGGTATTTTTCCTCTCCTCTGAGATACTTCTCAAACTGCTCACGTGAGTCGGAGTTTCGCCCTACGACAATTATCTCATCCATCCTCTTCTGTGCTTTGATCAGCCCTTCTAGTATGTGTGCCCTGGATTCTGCCTTCTCTAAGTCGAACTGCGTCCTCCTCTCTATGATGGACTCTCTGTGCCTGACGTGCGTGTGCAAGATGGTTCGAAGATCCAGTTGAACAGGCTCCCCCTTCAATATGCCCATCATGTTGGCAGAGTATGACTCTTGCAATCTGCTTGATTGGTACAACTGGTTCAGTACTGCTTGGGGGTCGGCATTTTGCTTGATCTCGATGACGACCCTGATGCCCTCCTTGCTAGACTCATCTCTGATGTCCCTGATTCCCTTGACTGACTCCTTTTGGACGAGTTCTGCGATTCCCTGAAGCATTGGTGCCTTCTTCACTTGGTAAGGTATTGAGTGGACGATTAGGCGCTTCCCACTGGAGTCATCCACCACCTCTACGTCTGACCTAATGTGGAAACGCCCATTTCCTGTTCGGTACATATCGACAATACCATCAATTCCATACAGAGTTGCGCCCGTGGGGAAATCTGGACCTTTGATGTAGTCCATATACTCCAAAGCGTCTATCTTAGGGGGGTTGTCCAGGCCAATTTTTCTATTCTGTTCAATCACTTTTGTAATGTGGAATTTTATTGCATCAGCAACCTCCCTCAGATTGTGTGGGGGTATCTTTGTTGCCATTCCGACTGCAATGCCGTCACTTCCATTTAGCAGTAGGTTCGGAAGACGAGAAGGCAATACTGTGGGTTCAATCTCGCTTTCATCAAAGTTGGGCTCCATGTCAATCGTATTTTTGTTAATGTCTTCGAGCATGTGCCTGGAGAGGCGGTCAAGTCGGCTTTCCGTGTACCTCATTGCAGCAGGTGGATCCCCGTCTATCGATCCGAAGTTACCCTGGCCATCAACCAGGGGGTACCTAAGTGAGAATTCTTGTGCCATCCTGACCATCGTGTCATACAGCGCCTGATCTCCATGTGGGTGGTATTTACCCATCACTTCTCCAACCGATCTAGCAGACTTGCTGTAGCCCTTTTCGTGCGTGTGGCCTGCTTGGTGCATGCCCCATAGTATTCTTCTGTGGACCGGCTTAAGGCCATCTCTGACATCGGGAAGGGCTCTCCCGATAATTACGCTCATTGCATAATTGATGTAACTCTCTTTCATCTCATCTGAGATGTCTCTCCTGAGTAAGTCTTCAGCCATAATCACACATCCAGCGCCGTAACCTTAGAAGCATTAGTCTCTATGAATGAACGCCTATCGGGTACATCCTCGCCCATCAGGATGGTGAATAGCTCATCAGCCCCTTCAGCATCCTTGGCCTCTACCTTCATCATGACCCTGGCCTCGGGATCCATCGTAGTTTCCCATAGTTGATCGGGATTCATTTCTCCCAGTCCCTTATACCTCTGGACATCGACCTTAGACGATGGCGACTCCTTCAGCATCCTCTTGACAATCGTGTCTCTTTCCTTCTCACTATGTACCCACTCAACCTGTTTTCCCCTGGTGATCGAGAAAAGGGGCGGTGCCGCGATGTACACATTCCCATTTGTAATGGCACGCTTCATGAATCTCCACATGAATGTGAGGATGAGTGTCCTGATGTGAGCCCCATCGACATCCGCGTCCGTCATGATGATAATTTTCCCATATCTGAGCTTCTCTGGATCGAAGGCCCCCTCTGCCTCCTCCTCATTGCCGACCCCTGCTCCAAGGGCCCTAATCATACGTTGAATCTGTTCGTTGGAGAAAACTTTGGTCAGATTCCTCTGCTGCCGCTCCACATTCAGAATCTTACCCCTTAGGGGCAGGATTGCCTGAGTCCTCCTGTCCCTGGCATTTTTCGCTGAACCGCCTGCACTTTCCCCCTCGACAATGTATATCTCACATTCCTCTGGGTCTCTCGACTGGCAATCTGCAAGCTGCCCTGGTAGCCCACCTCCCTCTAGGACACCTTTCCTACGAGTCAGGTCACGCGCCTTTCTAGCAGCCTCCCTAGCCCTGCTCGCCAGAAGTGCCTTCTCAACAATTTGCTTCGCCACAGAAGGATTCTCTTCGAAGAAATCGCCCAATTTGTCGTTTACAATTTGCTCCACAATCCCTGCAACCTCGCTTGTTACCAGCTTAGCTTTGGTCTGAGCATTAAAGGACGGATCTGGGTGTTTTATTGAAATGACGGCGGAAAGCCCCTCTCTAACGTCATCCCCGGACAGGCCCTTGACGTTCTTGAGTAGTTTTTTCGTCTGCGCATAACCGTTTACTGTCCGGGTGAGGGAACTTTTCAATCCGGAAAGGTGAGTGCCACCGTCAGTATTGTGGATGATGTTGGTGAAGCAGTGTATTGACTCGGAGTAGGCGTCCGTCCATTGCAATGCAACTTCGACATGCACTTCTCCCTTGTCTCCCTCCTTGCTGCCGATAACGTGCAGCACATCCTCATGGACGACCTCCTTGTTCTTGTTCATAGACTCAACATATTCTCTGAGCCCCCCGTCATATTTGTGCACAATTTCTACTTCGTCATCCGTCCTTAGGTCCCTAGCAATTATTTCGAGTCCAGCGTTAAGGAAAGCAGTCCTCCTAAGTCTGGTGTTTATTTGCTCGAAGTCAAACTCTGTGTTATCGCTGAAGACTTCGTCCAAGTCAGGTTTGAATGAAATTATTGTCCCGGTCCTTTCCGAGCTCCCTACCGACTTCAGTTTCGCCTGAGGGACTCCCTTCTTGTACGTCTGGGACCACTCCTTGCCATCTCTGTGGATTGTCATGATCAGGGATTCGGAAACTGCATTCACGGCACTCACACCGACCCCATGGAGGCCACCAGCCACCTTGTATGCCTCATTGTCGAATTTTCCACCAGCGTGTAGTTTGGTCATGATGACCTCAGCAGCACTAACTCCCTCTTCGTGCTTGCTAACGGGAATTCCTCTTCCGTGATCAGTCACTGTAACGGATCCATCCTTATCGAGGTCAACTTCCACGGTTGGGTTGTGTCCTGCCAAGTGCTCATCCACAGCATTGTCAACAACCTCCCAAATGCAGTGGTGTAGCGCAGAACCGTCGTGAGGGTCACCTAGATACATCCCCGGCCTCTTTCTTACCGCTTCTAGCCCCTCCAGAACCTGGATGCTGCTAGCATCGTAGTCATCAGCCACCTTCTCACATCCTTTTTCTTGAGGGTTCCCGTAGGGAACCCTCATTCATCACATATATCCCTGAAGGCCGGTGGTTATTCAACCCTACTAGTGGAAAGATGAAAAATCGCTATTTTCGACCTTTTTCGGTATATTGGATGATAATTGTAGAGTTGAGGCACACGACACGGTTAAACAGAATCCTAGGGTCGAGCGGTTGGATGGAACTACCACTCGTGTGCGTTGTCCTGAGTGGTTGTACTGTAGACGAGATGCTCAAAGATGCGGCATTGGCCACGGCTTCCGGTGCGGACTTGGTAGAGGTTCGGCTGGATCGTCTTTGGGTCAGGGAAGTCTTTCCAGAGCCAGAGGAGGCATCCGAGGAGACTAGGGGGCGAAGAAATGAGAGGAAGGAGCCCGATTACGTCCCTCAAACACTTGACTCAGTGGATCTTAATTCTGTATTGGACTCATTCAAGCAAGGAGTTGAACTACCGGTTATTTTGACTTGTAGGCCGATCTCCCAAGGAGGACACTTCCCCGGGACTGAGGAAGAGAGATTGAATGTCTTGAGTGAGGGCATCAAGAGTGGCCCGAGCTGGGTTGACCTAGAGGCAGATATCGCAGAGAATTCCAGGAAGAAGCTCATGAAACTGGCATCGGGAAATACGAAGGTGATTTGCTCCCATCATTCATCTGAGAAGCCACCTCCTGCTGGGGAAATTGTTGGGGACGTTGAAGAGATGTCCTCAATGGGGGATGTGGTGAAGATTTGTTATTCGACAGGAGGGACCGAAGGGTCATTGAGACTATTCGAAGCTGCATGGGAATTGAAGAACTCCGAAGTAAAAAACTCAATTATGGGGCTCGGATCGGGAGGGGACTGGACAAGGATCCATGCGCCTCTTCTTGACCAATACATGGTTTACTCAACCATGGAGGTGGGGTGGCATTTGGCATACAAAGGAAAAATCAACAGGTCCGATCTTTCCACGGCTTGGGAACTCCTTGGCTACTCGAATTAGCTTTCTGTATTCCTGCCCTCAGAATCGAGGTACGGCAACTCCCTTTCTTCATTTGGCATCTCAACCTTTCCTTCCTGCATGTATTTTGAATGCAGTACGAATGGCACAATCAGACAGGCCAGGGGCATTGAGGCAACTAGCATGGTCGCAGTAAATTTCGGTATGTTCATCCTTTCCTCCACATCAATGAGGACTTCCACATCAATTGCCCCTCCCGCTGCCTTGTTGTCAGTGTGTCTCCCATTATCCCATCCGTCAATCACTAGGAAGTACTCTAGGTCCCCACTTCCAAGTGAACCCGACCAGACAGAACCGCTTGAGTCAATGGCCACTGAGAACTCTTCCTCAGTAACGCGCTCATATGCGTGTGAATCGCGGAAAGGTAACCAGTCCACGGTATCCCTCCATTCTACTGGCAAGAAGTCATCCTCGAGCCATGCACCTTCCATTCTCAGTTCGTAATCAAACCCGTAACGGTCCCAGTCCCCGCCAGTCATCAGGTAAATATCTCCAACTGGCTCCAGCGGGGTATCTTCCGAATTGGGAGTCATCTTGATGCAAAATGTGTAACTGTAACCAGGAACCAGTTCCATTTTCAAAGCTGAGGCGCTGTCGTTCTCAATTGTAGTCTCCCAGTAAACGTCCATATTGAGGGGCCGCAAGTTGTCCCCCGTGTAGAAATCCCAGAAATTCTCAACGCTGTGTTCTTCGACATAATCTTCTACTCCTGGGGGATTTATTGCCGAAACCTCGCATGAATTGGCTGCGACCACTGATGGGGATGATAGTATTGCAATCATCAATAGTGCGGATGGGGCAATGAAGCTCACATTGATGATGGATGCGAAGGCCTTGTTCGCAACTCGTGTCAAACTAACGCCTCCTTGTTCTGATGGGCCGTACATATCCGGATTCCTTCGTCCTACGCTCATCCACTGTCAGATATTTCGGTTGTGGTGGTGGTTTGTGCTGATCCATTCCAGGGAGGCCCCCATCACTCTCGACTTCATCGACCTCGTAGGCTTCCAACATGTCCTCTGCATCTAGCTCCTCATCGTCCTTTTGCCGCATTATGACCCACCCAAGGATCAGAACCAATGCAACTAATGTTAGGAGCCCCGCACTCCCCTTGTTGGGGACCAAATCAGACCAAGTTAGGTCAGATAGGGAACGAGGGGTGAAATCCTCTTCCTCTGTTAGGACGATAACAACGAACTCCTTCTCCGAGCATACTTCTACGCCGTCGCAAACCTGCATGAGTATCCGAACTTCGCCCATACTGTCCCATGACTGCGAGTTCCATCCCCAATCGTTCCTAGGGTCCCCATCGCCATCGAAGTCCAGAAGGACATTCAGGTCCCATCTGACAACTAAGTCGCCCGTCAGGTCACGATCCATGTCATTGGTAGGATCGCCGTCTTCATCGCTATCTATAGACGAATCAGTATCCAACCAAGCAGCAATCCCTTCTTCTAAATCCGCATCGGATACCGAATAGTTGAGAATCACGGCATCGCCGATGTTCACATAGTCAGATCCAATGGGATCCATTTCACCTATCAAGGGGGCCCTGGAAACATGAACTAGCATAGTCGTGGAATTAGTTTCCCCCCCTTCAAATCCATCTACAACTGTCAGAGTCACAACGTATGTCCCGGGAATGTCATAGTCATGCCAGACCATAGCTCCCTCGACAACTGGCGTAGCGTCACCGAAGTCCCAAATCCAATGTGTTATGCCATTCCATTCCGGGTCTTCTCGGTCTGTAGAGGTCCTCCCCACGAAGAGTGGGTCGGAGTCGTAACTGTCGGAGCCATCGAATCTAATCGGGGTTCCTGGGGCGACAAATGCGTCCCCTTCGCTCGTCTGGGGAATCTGCCAAATTACTGCCTCCCCCTCCATGGGCGCCCTGTCAAGAAGACTTCCGTTAACACTCGGACATGAGTATGCGAGTTCCGGAACCGGCACTGGATTTTGGATTCTTAGAGAGTAAGACTTGGTTGCGGACGACAGCCCCCTTTCGTCTGTAACTGTAAGGCTCACGGTGTAGAGCCCAGGGCTTAGGAAAGTGTGACTAACTGAGCTTGCATTCAATATTGGACCATCTAGATCAGAGATATTCCATGATGTGGATAACAGGGATGTGTCGCCATCGGGGTCAAATGAAAGACTAGTGAATGTGTATGTTGTATCCACCGTTCCATCAGACGGCCTAGAGAAAACGGCAACAGGCCTTTGATTGAGGACGTTAACCACTATTGTCGTGAATGAAGAGTTTCCATCGTCATCGGTGACTTCCAGAGTCACAGTTTTCGGCCCCGGATCCCTCCATCCAACTATCGGATTGCTCAGGCTGGATTCAGTGGACGAGAAGTCCGATGTAAGGGACATTCCACCCCCATCTAGGTTAACTCCGCCCTCAAATTGCCAGTTGTACTCTACAATCATGCCGTCACTGTCCGTGAATACCTCGGGCATTTCCAGCGGAGTTAGGGTGAAAGTCTCCAGAGGGTCATCGAAAACTAGCTTTGGAAGTCTGTTCAGAACTCTGATGAAAACAGAGTGCTCAACCTCGTGTATGCCATCGCTAACCGCGAGCGTCAGAGTGTAGACGATTCCATCGGCACTCCCATCCACCCATGAATGACTGGATTCTGCGAGCCCAATTCCTGAAACGCCCTCCCCATCGCCCCAGTCCCAGCTGAACTCCAATTCATCAATTGGGAGGTTGTCCGTAGTCCCTCTGGCTGAGAACTCAACCTGTTGGTTTGTCAGGAGCACTAGTTCGTCTGTGACCACTACCCCATCAACTGAGATTTCGGGGATTGGGTCGGACGTATCTTGAACAATCACGTCCCAGGATTGGCTCTCAGAGAAGTACCCGCCCTGATCCATTACAGTCAGCACAATTGTATATTCTCCAGGATTAACGTACGGATGTACTGGATTTTTCAGTCCCGAGGAAATGTTGTCCCCAAGGTCCCAGAAGTACCCCACCGGGGTTTCATTGTGCGAGAAAGTTCCATTCAACTGTCCGAAGCCCCATTCGTCATAACCAGAACCAAACATATTGACTGGTAGCCAAGTTTGGGTTAGATTTGTAGAAATTGATCCAGAGGCCACTGGTTCCATATTGGCCAATTCCACAGGAAGGGCGAAGGCCTGGTCGACCAAAGCCCCAGTCACGTCACTGATGCTGATCCCAAATGTCCAATCCCCCGTGTAAGGGGGCGTGAACCAAATGGTTTTCTCAGTAGGGATGCTGTTTCCCGCCGTCGCAGAGAAAACTAGGTTGTCAACCAGGGTGTTATTCACAAACGCATCAACAGAAACCTCCAGAACTTCAAAGAACGCATTGGAAACTATGTCCAAGTTCAACTCAACGCTGTCATCGACGCCGTTGCCATCCCTGTCAAAAGAATCAATGGTATTTATCGAAACTTCAGCGGGATCGGTGATCAATTCTGCCTGCACCACTACAGATGCCGAGGGATAACTTCCAGTGGTAATCCCACAGGTCATGTAATTGTAGTCACAGTCATCTACTGCCGACTCGAACCAAGTAGTGAGCCATACTTCGTCAGTAGTGTTCCCGAATCCGTGAACTAGTCCTGTTGCTGCACCTGACGCAGGGTCAACTCTGAGCCTGCTCATAGACCAACTCCCAGTTGCAGAGTCACGAGAGAGGACAGCCCCTTCAAAACCGAATTGCGTTGGTTGAACCATCAGGTTCAGGGGAGCCCCAGAACCTTGGTTGAACTTGTAGGCCCTAATCCCCCAGCCCTCCACAGATTGGCTTGGGCTAGACCAGGAGTTTACCCACTGGTCATTGAAACCACTCATCTGAACTCTGCAGATTGAAGCAGCAATGCATCCAGCAGTCAAGTCTAGATTGGAGAAACCAAATGCGCCTTGTGCGCTATCAATCGAAACGGCCATGGAAAAGTTGGCGAATATGTCACTCATTGTGGTGCCAATTGAAGTTGAACCAGGCTCGGGGCTGCTGGCTAGGTTTTCGATACCGGTCCCACCAGTAGCAGTGTCTGCAACGAGGCTCCTTATTGCGGCCCCACCTCCAAGCTTGTCAGCTAGGTACATCATGAACATGAATCCGGCACCGTAATCCGCAATTCTTTGGTTCCACCATCTCACGCTCATGTTCGAATTCTGAGACCACTCGTTAGCATGACCAGTTAGAGTACTCGTCACACCAAAGCAGAGGTAGGCAGCCATATCGGCAGCCCCTTCATCTATCCAGATGAATTCGAATGGATCCCTGGCGTTATGGAGAAGATGCTGGAACTCATGCGCTAGGATGGTGTTCCTCCAACTGAGGTCATCAACATCTACGAAGACCGCCTCCCTTGTCGATGCCAGTCCAGGGATGAAGTAACCTCCTACTGATGCAGCACCGTCTATGGCCAGAATAACAATCTCTACCTGACAGTTATTGTCGACATCGGGAGGTGTTCCGAAATAGTTTGTATCGGTGGGGAAAATAGTCGATTCCCATGTTGAGGTAATGTCGTTCAGGGTGGTCGACGGAACGATCTCTCCGTCCTCGACGAAAACCACGGAGTTCGTCGAAACCTTCTGTACAGTGGCGGAAATAGTTCCACTGGCCGTGGAAATGGTATCGGTATCGCCCTGGCTCCATGCATCTTCGCAACTTCTGACTGAGTGTCTGGAATTTTGGTATGCTTGGGAGAATGGTAGGACCACTCCTGGGTATCCCTCCTCGACCCATTGCCTCTTCAGGAATCCAGTAGCTGAGAATACTGGCTCATCGTCCCCGGCAAACATGTATTGCTTGCCCTCAATAGGGGGGACGAAATCCGATAGGTCGCCGGTGATTTCGATGCTTACTGGGACCTCCTCTACAGGAATCGCAGATACGAGTGGCGAGAGGCCGGCTAGCAGCATCACTGAAACAATCATGACCGCCGAAGAGGACGCATTGCTGTTTTTCCGGCCCATATCCCTCAACACTCCGTGTTGTATCCAGTATCCATCGGTCCTAAGACGTATTTTAACATCGATGGAGCATCGTTCGTACATGAGTCACGCGGGCCGACCTCGTATCCGGCCGGTCCTGCTTGTATTTGTGCTCATCATGTCTGTATTCGCCTCACCATTGGGGGCCGTCGCAGAGGACGAAAAAATTGAGGTAGAAGTTGTTGTTATTGCCGAGGTCTCTCATGATTCAGAGGCGTTCACACAGGGGCTCGAGATGGATGGAGGGAGAATGTTCGAGAGTACTGGACTTTTCGGGGAATCAACCCTCAGGGAAGTGGACCCAGAGTCGGGAGAGGTCATTAGGTTTTCAAGTTTAGAAACATCTCTTTTCGGAGAGGGAATAGCAGTTGTTGGGGAGAATATTATCATGCTCACATGGCAAAATCAGACAGCTCTAGTTTTCGATAAAGAAACATTCAGCATTGTTCATAATTTGTCTTACGACGGTGAAGGATGGGGGCTCTGTTTCGATGGGTCAAGTTTGGTGATGTCCAATGGATCATCTTCACTCTCATTCAGAGACCCGGAAACATTCGAAATACACCGCACAGTCACTGTCACTGACTATTCTGGAAATCAGGTGGAAATGATAAACGAGCTAGAGTGCGTTACCACGCCATCGGGCCAGAGTGTTTTTGCAAATGTATGGCAGGAAGACAGGATCCTGATGATTGACACAATTACGGGTAATGTATTGAGGGAGTATGACTTATCAGAACTTTCCTCGCAGAATGGAGACGAACACAATAATGTCTTGAATGGAATTGCCCATAAGGAATCCTCGGAATTCTGGATTACCGGCAAGAATTGGACCTCAATGTATTTGGTTGAACTGCCCATGTTTTTCGATAGGGATGAAATTTCCTGCAACTCATCCTGCCCCACTGAAAAGGGAATCTTAGACAACTGGCCTCTCCTACTGTTCGCGTTGGCATGCATCACAATATTCAGGATAAATGCCTCGAAGGGTGGGGGCGGGGAAGATTCCAATAATCGGCATGATGAACAGCCTAGCACCACACCGGCCACGCAACGAAGGGGGCTTGTTGACAATGAGTGACGAATTTGAGGAAGAAATCGATAGAAGATCCGGAATGGAATTATGGCTCTCCGATCTTTCAACCGACTCAGCAACTCGTAATCTCGGCGCCTTTCTTATTGCATTGGGGAGCATCCTTGGCGTCATCGTTGGAATTATGTTAATTTCCGGCAATGTCAGTGATATCCTGTCAGGGGAAATAGACGACTCCGGGGCACAAGCAGATGTTAACGGCATAGTTACCACTGCTTTAGTCGACAACACTACCGGAGCAGATCCAGCAGGCGGCGTAGAGGTGATAATTCTTGACGACCTGGGGATAGAAATTGGAAGTGATGTGACTGACTCAGGAGGCAGGTTCTCTATCACAGATCTACCTCGCAGATCTTCGACGCTGGAAGTCGCCCACCCTGGTAATGTAACAATTCGCATATTGCTGATTCCAGGTGACTACTCCCAAATATCAGTCACACTCACTCAAGGAGAAGGGATTGAAACTTCTGATATTAGGGGAGATAGCCATCTGGGGGAGTCAGTTTTGATCGGAACATTGGTGGCCCTCTTGACCTTATTTTCCGGATTGGCTGGTTTTGCTGGTTCCGTTGAGGCGAGAAAAGGCCTCAGTTACAGGAGAACATGGTGGCTTTCCTTCATTGGACTCTGGAGTAGGGGCATGATGTTCATCGGTCCACTGATGATATTGTCTGGAATGGGCCTTGTGAGCCTTTCCAGAAATCAGTTCTACGACGTGCATTCGAAGGAAGAGTGAGGCCACATGTACCTGATCACGATAGAGGGCGGAGATGGCAGCGGGAAGGGCCTAGCAACCCGAGTCGTTTCCGATGTAATGAGGAGGGAGTTCCCCTTTGTTTCGGTCGAGATTACCGGGGAGCCAAGAAGGGAGCACCCACTTGGGAGACTTGCAATTGATGCGGTCCGGGAGAAGAAAATGTCGCCCGATGAGGAGGCCGGTTTGTTCGCTGCCGACAGGGTCGACCATTCCCATGGTTGGATACTGCCGCGACTTGAACAAGGCAAGGCGGTCGTCAGCGAGAGGAACATTCACTCTTCACTCGTCTATCAGGGTCTCGTAGGGGGGGCTGGAGTAGACCGCGTCGCCCACATGAACTCAGCCGCCCTTGTTCCGGACCTGTGCATCTGGGTGGACTGCGATCCCGATGTCGCATTGAGAAGAATCAAGAGCGGGACTCTAAGGGCCCACTCCAACAAAGAAGAATACTTTGAGACCACTGAATTGCAGAGAGAAATCAGAGATGGCTACAGAAAACTCCTGTCAGGAGAAACGGAAATGCCCGTACCATTCGATATGGGGGGAATTATCGGACCTATTCTAAATGAAGGGTCCGAGGATGAATTCAAGAGCCAACTTAAGGCCGCAATAAGGAGATTTCTTCATTCCCGACCAACTCCCGTAAACGTAGATGTCGAGATAGTAGATAGGAACTTGCTCAGGAGGCTGATTAGGAACTCCAAGGGGCAGTCCACACTCGAGGGGCTTGGTGTTGAGCCAACTAGTTCGAAGGAGCATTGGCTTTCCAAGAAGGCCCCTTGGAAAGTAATCAATGAATGTCAGGAGGAGCACAAGTCATCAATCGACTCCATTGCGGAGGGAGAAAGGGTATACGTTCCAAACCACGTTCTTTCCCATTCAATTTCATCAGTGCTTGGCACACTTTCACTAATGGGATCCGCTGACATCAGAGAGCTGCGCCGTTCCCTAGGCCCAGTAAGGACAGTCACTGAGAGGCACACGCAGACGATTGTCAAGTACCTGCATGAGAGGCTGGGTTGGATTCACCAGCATCGTTCCCTGATTGGGAGGGAGGCCCCTAGGTCACAATTAAGGGACGAAATACGTTCTATGGGACTACTTTCGATAGCAATATGGCCACTAAGGGAGGAAATAATCAGGTGGAGGAAGGAAAACCCAAAAACACATTTGCGCTTTTCCATGGGCCAGATTGTCAAGTCAGGTAAGTGCCCGGCAGCTGTAAAATCAGTCATGGAGAGGTTAAAGATTCTCGGAAGTGGAAGTGAATCACACGAAATCCCGGAGAATTCAGGAGACCTGGTAAACTGGTGGATGAAGGCTTAGATATCACTTCTGAATTAGCTTAGTGCCACCGGGGAGAATTACCGACGAGGCCCCTTCGAAACCACTCGATCTAGCGCAAAGTGCGGCACTAACAAACCACCCAATGACCAATCCCGATAATATCCCAGTAACCAACCTCATGGGATTGGTTGATTCGTAATCAGTACCCAGTTGCGTGAAACCATCTATCGCCATTGGAATGATGCCCAATCCAACGATCAACACCATATTTCTCATTCTGTAGTCGTTCGCATATGTTGATTCCAGAACATCATCTGGAAATACAGATAGGAAAGAGTCCCTTATTGTCCATCGGTTTAGTCCCCTCGAGCCGAACAATACAGCACCAATAACGAAGCCAAAGAATATTCCAATGTCCCTAACGCAGACTGGCATCTGATTTCCATTTATCACCCACGACCTCTCATGCTTCTGATGGCAATTTAGATCGCCGAAGGCATACGTAAATGCGAATACCGGGTTGAGTTCCGACCACGCAAAGAGTCCCCCATGTTCAGACTGGTCGTGGCCCATTCCGTCATGATCCCCCCCATTCGTATTGCCCCAACTATTTTCCGTTGAATAGTCAAATGCATTTGCTCGTCCCGAAAGTTCGGGAACTGTCCCCTCCGGCATCGCTAGCGGAGAGAGGAAGCAAAGTAGGAGGTATCCTCCCCCGACACCAGCCAAGATCTTGGAAATTTTGATCTCTCTGAATCTATCGCCCCTGCCGTTCCTCTCGGGGCCCATGTTTGCTAGACGCGGCAATCCAAAGTTGAATCTTGCCCTTTGGACCCTCGACCTCTTGAGTGGGGGCCGCTTGGGCGTTACATGGCAGAGGTCAGGATTCGTGACGTCATCTCCATCTCCATAGTCGCGGGATTGATGGTTTCAACGATGGTAACTTTCATTGCGATTTTTGCTAGTGGATTAGATGAACCCGAAGTTCTTCCATCATTAAGGTCCGGTTTTGTCATCGGTGCATCTGCTGCCATCATGATAGCAATTTTTGGAGTCTATAGGGTAAATGAGATGGCGAGTACTACCAAGGATAGAGATGCCGAGAGAATGGAGGAATTGCATAGACTGAAAGCAATACTATCGCCAATTGAAGAAAGGCCCTCCCAAGAAATGGGGGGCTGGTCAGTAGCTGAAAAAATTAGGAGGGATAGAGGAGTTCTAGTCGTAGATCTCCATGGCTTGGATGCCCCATCTGCCGCTGCCGTTGCCGAGAGGCTAGTTGAAAGGCGCCAGGACTTGAAGAGAGTCAAGATAATCACCGGAAAGTCCAATCAGAACTCAACCAGTACCTCTGATCCAGGAGTCCGGCCCGCCGTTTTACAGAGGCTAAGAATCGATGCCGAAAGGGTCAATTGGCAAGTAATTCAGAAATCCAGCTCAGTAACACTGAGGCCGATGGGCGTCGCACCAACGCCACGAATTTGGGCCACCAGGTTCGCAATCTTTGTTATTCCAATGACTACGGTAATGACTCTCGCATTCAGGGACTTGGCCGGTAGTGGACTGGAGTCCCAAGGAATGGCATTCGGCGCTGCTTCAGGAATTTTGGTGACATCCTTGGTTTCATCTTACAGGGACAGATCCGGTTAGATACCTAGCGCATCCAGGTCTTCAGACAGCATTTCCACGAGCCAATTGTGCATTTCCATACTCCCCATCTCAGAAAGGGTCGAATTTAGGAAAGCCGCGACTAACATACTCTTGGCCTGTTCAGAAGACAGCCCTCTCGTTCCCAAGTAGAATAGCTGGTCTTCATCCACGGGCCCACTGGCTGTTCCGTGACCACAACCAACAACCTCATTCTCTGTGACCTCTAGCTCGGGGATTGAATCAGCTTGCGCATTTTCCGACAGGAGCAAGTTTTGGAACAATTGGGCAGCATCAGCCCCCCTGGAACCCTCTGAAACTTTGAGCATCCCTGTGCCGACAGTCTTACTCTTTCCACCGCAAGCGGAGTGCCAATCAAGTCTGCTGAAAGTTTCTGGAGCATCATGATGAATCTCTATGTGGTGATCTAGTATCATTTCTTCAGCCGAAAGTATCGAGCCTAGGACATTCAGGTTTCCACCGGGTTGCCCCATCCTGTATCTAAGGTCAGACTTGGTCATTTCGGACCCTGAGGAGATAGTTCCAGCAACTACCTGTGAATCCCTGTCGATATGTATTGAATCCACTCGGAGAAGGGTCCCTCTCTCAAGTAGGTTAACAACCACGTCATTGGTTATTGAGCCCTCTCCCGTGCATCCCGTTCTTAGTAGTCCCAGCCATTCGCAATCACCCTTGACTATGGTCACAAATTCGAAATCTGAGTGCATCCCTACTTTCATGCATATGTGAACCGCAGAGATTGGAGAATCCGTATTTATCTCCAGAACCACGGTCTTACCAGGATTAAATCCAGAGTCAACCTCTACTGTCCAAGTGGAGTTCGCCGTTATCGCATTCATGAAGCTGGAGGTTGTGGAGTCTGAGTCTGGTAGCCCATCGACGCCCTCCGAACCCTGAATGAGCCTCACTCCTTCTGGAACTTCTCCATCAATACAGGACAGATTCAGCTGTGGCGGACTGACTTCTTCTGGAATTTCTGAAATATTGCCAGTAGGGTGAACTTTCCTCCAAGGAGTGTATCTCCAAAGATGCACTGCCCTATCGGGCTCCCCTAGGGACAAATATTCGGAAGCCGGGTCCATGGAGCCACTCAGCCTATGCTTCCTTCCATCTCAAGTGCCATTAGCTTGTTCAACTCCACAGCGTACTCCATTGGGAGCTCCTTCGTGAAAGGCTCAAAGAAACCATTCACAATCATCCCTAGGGCCTCAGCCTCGGTGTGGCCCCTGCTCATTAGATAGAATAGCTGTTCGTCACCGACTTTCGAAACACTGGCCTCATGTTCGCAGTGAGCACTTGCGTTCCCCACTTCCATAGTCGGATAGGTATCCGATCTACTTCCTTCGTCTAGAATCAGTGCATCGCAAACAATGTTCATTCTGCAGTTTTCAGCCTTTGGCATTACTTTCGCCATCCCTCTGTAGGACCCCCTCCCGCCATCTTTACTGATACTCTTGGAAAGGATGTTGCTTGTTGTGTTGGACGCGATGTGATGGACCTTTGCCCCCGCATCTTGATGCTGACCTTCTCCAGCATATGCAACAGAAATTACCTCTGCATGCGCACCCTCTCCCTTCAGGATAACAGCTGGATATTTCATGGTCAGTTTGCTGCCTATATTGCCATCTACCCATTCGATCTTGGAATTCTCGTGGGCGACCCCCCTCTTGGTGACGAGGTTGTATACATTCGTGCTCCAGTTCTGAACGGTTGTGTACCTAATATGGGCACCAGGGAGGGCAATCAACTCAACTACAGCAGAGTGCAGGGAGTCCGTTGAGTAGGTTGGAGCCGTGCATCCCTCGACATAATGGATACTGCTGCCTTCGTCGGCAATTATCAGTGTCCTCTCGAATTGCCCCATGTTCTTTGCGTTAATCCTGAAGTATGCCTGAACTGGCATCTCCACGCTAACCCCCTTTGGAACATAGATGAAAGAACCGCCTGACCAAACAGCTGTATTCAAGGCGGAGAACTTATTGTCACTGTGAGGGACAACTGTCCCAAAGTATTGTTTCACTATGTCCTCATGCTCCCTCAGTCCAGAGTCCATGTCCAGGAATATAACGCCCTGCTTTTCCAAGTCCTCTCTGATGCTATGATAAACAGTCTCGGACTCATATTGCGCAGTCACCCCTGAAAGCCACTTCTGCTCCGCCTCTGGAATTCCAAGACGTTCGAAGGTATTTCTGATGTCCTCTGGAACGTCATCCCATGACTCCCCAGTTTCATCTGACGACCTTAGGAAGTAGCAGACGTTATCAAAGTCGATCCCCTCCAGAATTTCTGTGTTGCCCCATGTGGGCATCGGCCTCTCTGTGAAATGCCGATATGCCTTCAACCTAATTTCAGTCATCCACTCTGGCTCATTCTTCAGCTCAGAGATGTCCCTTACAACCTTCTCAGAGAGCCCAAAGTCGAATCTTATCGTAGAGTTCTCGGGGTCGTGCCAGCCTGCCTTGTAGTCTCCCACCGCTTCTCGCGCTTCGTTTGATTGACTCATTCAAACTCCTCTCCTTCGGCGACCCTCTGTTCTAACCAGTCATAACCGTTCTCCTCCAGTAGAGTGGCCAATCCCGGTCCCCCACTAGCAACGATCTTTCCACCAATCATTACGTGGATTCTGTCGGGCTGAACGTGCTCTAGTATCCTAGAGTAATGAGTTATGATTAGTGCCCCATTGTCGGTCCCCCTGACGACATCATTGATTCCTTCTGCCACCGTTCTAATGCCATCAATGTCCAATCCGCTATCAGTCTCGTCCAAGACTGCAAGCCTAGGTCGTAGAAGCATCATTTGTAGAACCTCGAAGCGCTTCTTCTCCCCTCCACTAAAGCCATCATTCACATATCTGGAAAGGAATGATGATGACATGTTCAGTTTACTCATCGCACTCTTCAATTCTTCTCTGAAGGTCGAACCCTTGGCTGCATCCTCCCCTCTCACACTGCCAACCGACTTCCTCAAGAAGTTACCAACTTGCAGACCCGGTACTGCCTGGGGGTACTGGAAAGATAGGAAAACGCCTGCCCTCGATCTTTCCCAAGGTTCCATTTCAAGGATGCTTTCCCCCTCCAGTAATACATCACCTTCCTCGACTTCGTAAGACGGATGCCCCATGATGACGTTTGCAGTAGTCGTTTTTCCACTCCCATTACGTCCCATGATTGCATGTATCTCGCCAGAAGGTATTGTGATGTCTATTCCTTTCAGTATCGGGTTTCCATCAATTCCCACATGAAGTCCGACTACGCTTAGAATGGGATTCTCATCGCTCAAACGTACACCTCGTTTTACCGCTGATGTTGCACCCTTTTGAA
>DAFQ01000054.1 GCA_002497985.1 Euryarchaeota archaeon UBA4 | reverse complement strand
CATGTCCGAACAACCCACGAATGAGCCGATATTGGGATATTCCCCGGGCAGTGCCGAGAGAGAGTCTCTGATGAGTGAGATTGACAGGCAGATGTCCGAGGTAATCGAGATCCCCTGCATCATCAATGGCGAGGAGGTCTACACGGGTACCACAACAACACAGGTCATCCCCCACAAACACGACCATGTGCTCGCAAAGGTGCATTTGGCAGGCAGAGACCAGATGGAGGCGGCATGCGAGGCCGCCGTGGCGGCTCAGAGTGATTGGATAGCAATGGGACTGGATGCACGATGCGAGATTTTCGAGAGGTGTGCTGATTTACTAGCCGGCGACTGGAGGATGAGGGTGAACGCGTCTACGATGCTCAATCAGTCTAAGACAGCTTTCCAGGCAGAGATTGACGCCGCATGCGAACTTATCGACTTCTGGAGGTTCAACTGCCACTACGCAAGGGGCTTCCACGACGACTTCCAGCCACTGGTCTCGCCCGAGGGCGTCCAGAACTCAACGGACATCCGTCCCCTCGAGGGCTTCGTCCTTTCGATAACCCCCTTCAATTTCACAAGTATCGCTGCGAACCTGCCCAGCGCCCCGGCGATCGTCGGGTGCACCGGCGTCTGGAAGCCCAGTAGAAACTCATACCTCTCCAACTATATTCTCATGCAACTGATGATGGAGGCGGGACTCCCTCCTGGTGTCATCAACTTCCTGCCAGGTTCTGGTGCTGAGATAACTGAGGTGGCACTGTCCAACCCGGACTTCGCAGGACTGCACTTCACCGGATCAACCGCTACATTCCAGGGGCTTTGGCAGGAGATCGGACTCGCTCTGCCCGATCTCAAATCATATCCAAGGATAGTCGGCGAGACCGGGGGCAAGGACTTCGTCGTCGCCCACCCGGACTGCGACAGGAGGGGCCTCATGGTCGCACTACTAAGGGGGGCCTTCGAGTACCAGGGGCAGAAATGCTCGGCAGCGAGCCGGGCATACATACCCCGCTCCGTCTGGGACGGGATTTCTGCGGACCTCATAAGCGAGATTGGCAAGGTAAAGATGGGTGACGCCCGGGACTTCACCAACTTCATGACTGCCGTTATCGACAAGAGGGCATTCGACAAGATATCCGGGTACATCGACAGGGCCTCGGAAAGGGACACCTGCGAAATCGTCTGCGGAGGGGGGTACGAAGACTCGGTCGGATACTTCATCGAGCCTACCATTATCGTGACCAAGGACCCAAACTCAGAGTCTATGATAGAGGAGATTTTCGGGCCTGTACTTACAGTCTACCTATACGATGACGATGACTTCGAGGAGGTCCTGGGAATTTGCGACAAGGCCTCCCCCTACGCACTTACCGGGTCAATATTCTCGAGCTCCGAGGAGAACGTCCAGAAGGCGTACGAGGCCCTCAGGTTCACCGCTGGCAACTTCTACATCAACGACAAGCCAACTGGCGCTGTCGTTGCCCAGCAGCCATTCGGAGGAGCCAGGGCGTCTGGCACCAACGACAAGGCAGGAGGGCCGCTCAACCTACTCAGGTGGATATCGCCTCGCTCCGTAAAGAGGACCCTCGACATACCCCAGGACTGGACCTACCCGTTCATGGGAGCGGACGAATAGGGCCCCAACATTGAATATCCAGTTTCCCAGAGGGGTGAACAGGGGAGCTTAGTGCTGAGAGGCCGCCGTCAGGCGACGACCCTTTGACCTGATCTGGGTAATACCAGCGGAGGGAGAGAAATGGATACGAACATCGCATACGGACTGATGATTGCAACGCTGGGTGTCTTCGGTTACATCGGATACCAAGCATCGAATGCCAGGGAAATTGATGCTGATGAATACCTCTCAGCTAGAGGGTCACAGGATTGGCGCAGGATCGGGTTGAGCCTGTTCGCCTCTGGGATGGGTGTTTGGGTTCTCCTTACACCATCTGAGGTGGCGTATTATGGTGGCTTCTGGGACGTAATGGGGTATGCCGCTTCTGCCGCCACCCCATTTATCCTCCTAGCATACGTTGGTCCAATAATTAGAGAAAGACTTCCTGAGGGGATAACTCTGGCCGATTATGCAAAACATAAGCTTGGGAGGCCTATGCAGATTTATGTGGGAATCATTTCAATTCTGTATATGTTCACTTTCCTATTTGCGGAGTTTACCGCAATTGGCAAGGCTATGGAATATCTAGCTGGTATGGAACCAGTAGTTCCTATGATTTTCGTCGGCGCCATAACAGCTGCCTACACAGCATATGGGGGCCTTCCGGCTTCCTTAGCAACCGACAGGTTTCAGGCATGGGCAATATCTTTCCTCGTTATTGTCCTTCTCTTAGTTTTGTTTGGATTCGACCTGAGCCAAGTCATCGACGATGCGAGAGCTTACAACACTGATGATGATTGGTCCATGCTTGGCAGTATGAATTACATGGGCTCTTTCCAGTCGGGATTGGCACTTGTAGTAGCCATAACTGCCGCAGAGATGTTCTCTCAGGGAAATTGGCAAAGAGTCTACGCATCCCAAGATGATGGGGCTTTGAGAAAGGGTGCACTTCTGGCCTCTTGCATGGTATTCCCGCTAGTTTTCGTCATGGGGGTCATGGGTACCGTAGCGGCAGGTCAAGGAGGGGTGGAAGACGCCTCGCTAGCATTCTTCCACTTAGTCGA
>DAFQ01000021.1:3053-3530 GCA_002497985.1 Euryarchaeota archaeon UBA4 | reverse complement strand
GCCAGTGCCTCGCCGATCTCCCGGCCATGCCCCGAGACCAAGTTGAATACTCCAGCAGGAAGCCCAATCTCGTCGATTATGTCTGCTAGGATGAAAGCATTGAGGGGAGCTTCTTTGGAGGGCTTGAGAACCATCGTGCATCCCGCGGCGAGAGCTGGAGCGACCTTCCCGATAATCTGGTGCAGGGGGAAGTTCCAGGGGGTGATCATGCCAACCACCCCAATCGGCTCCTTCACGATTAGCGAGTTTCTTACCTCTCCCTCCCACTCGAAGGAGTCCAGCATCTTGGCATATGAACGGCAAACCACACGGGGGGTTCCGACCATGGCCATGCGCGAGTAGTTGATCGGAGTCCCCACTTCGGATGTGATGAGCTCCGCGATCTCCTCGCCCCGCTCGGCAATGGCTGCAGAAATCGCGTTCAGGTAACCCTGCCTCTCCTCTATGCTGCTCTCGGACCAGGACGAGAATGCCGAG
>DAFQ01000021.1:0-2665 GCA_002497985.1 Euryarchaeota archaeon UBA4 | reverse complement strand
CCTTCTCAGTGGAGGGGTTGACTACTTCGATGACTCCGTCCCCTCTGGCTGGAACCCATCTCCCGTCGATGTATATGCAGTCGCGTTCGTGCATGGAATGGCCCAGCAAGGGGCGACTTATCACCTTCATGGAGTTCAATAATGATGACCTACTACGCGAATCATGCCCTTCAGAGTTGATAGGGAGGATGGCGGAGTCGCGATAGTGACACTCTCTCCCGAGGCATCGAGAAACACATTCAATCCAGTCAATCTGAATCCTTTCGTGGTGGAACTAGAGAAACTGATGGACGACCCATCATGCAGGGCCGTAGTGATAACTGGCTCCGGCCATTTCTTCAGTGCTGGAGGGCCCATAGGGGAATTCGCTGACGCCATTGACGATGGGACAATTGGGCAGATGACCAGTGATATGACGGGCACACTGCACCCATTGATACTCAAGATTAGAGCGAGTGATACCGTTTTCATCGCTGCAATAAACGGTGCTGCAGCGGGCGGGGGGCTGGGACTCGCGCTTTCCGCTGACTACAGGGTATGCTCGGAAAGGGCGAAGCTAGCTGCCGCATTCTTTGCACTGGGGCTATCCCCGGATGGGGGAACCACTTGGCTTCTTCCGCGCCTCGTTGGAGTTCAGCAGGCCAAGAAGTTCTTCTTCGAGAACCAAGTATGGTCAGCAGAGACTTCACTGGAGATGGGAGCGGTAGATGAGGTAGTGCCTCATGACGATCTAGTTGGCAGATCAGTGCATATAGCGAGGGATTGGGGTAGGTGGTCGGTAAACAGCAGGAGATCGACCAAGCAGCTCATGGATGCCTCTACAACGACCTACTTCGAGACCCAATTGGAATTCGAGAGGGCCCTGATGATAGCCTCCTCACTTACTCCTGACTTTGCCGAGGGAGTGTCAGCTTTCTTGGAAAAGAGGGAGCCAGTATTCTCAATGACGGATGAAGAAGAGTAGAATCAGGACCCCAATGAATCATTGAAGAAAGATACCAAATTGGTTTTGTATTCGTCCGACTCTCCCCAAATCGCATCAACGTGCCCCCTGTCCTGAACATACCAGGTAGTCACATCTCCCCCATTCTCGATCATTCTGGCTTCAAACCGCTCAGAATGGACAACCGATACCCTCGGATCATCAACTGCATGCGTCAAGAAAACCTCTCTCTCGCCCGCGTTATCGGCTGCTTCCATGGGAGATCTCTCAGTCAGACTCACTCCAGCAAGCCAACCGCCGACGGTGGTTGCCGGTCCCGCGAAGATAGTTGGGAAACCCAATCTCCCGAGTTCGTTCTTGACTACCAAAGGGAAGTCCAAAACCGCGCTGTCTAGCCACATCGCGCCTATGCCAGTTTCTTCGGCGAAGGCGATAGCAGCGCCCCCACCTGCAGATATGGCAGTCATGCCTACTTCACCTGGCTCGTATCCTTTCTCGGATATGAGCCAGTCATAGGCCCCAAGAAGGTCCTTGTATTCCTTTTGGCCTACTGCAATATAATCGCCAACAACTTCGCTGTCCCCATAATTTCTGAGATCAAACGAAAGTGAATTTATTCCTCCCTCGGCTAGGTAACCCTGCATTAGGAGCATTTCTGGTTTACATTTTCCATTCATCGGCATCCCATGTGTTTGTATGACCACTGGCGCATCAGGATCGACCTCAACATACCATCCGCTTAGAGTAATTCCAGAATCGCCTCTCGGTGAAAATGCAATCTCCTCGTACGACGACATCTGATATGGCGACGCATCGAAATCGCGACGGATCTCTACACGTTCGTCAGCATCAGGCCATGGTACGAAACTTTCCCAGTCATCATCAGTGTCCCAATCCGATGGTGTGTTCTCGCTCCACATCCCGCATCCCGCGTTTACCGCTATGGCCTGTGAAGCGACCACATATCCGATAGCAATGTATCCGCAACAAAATAATAGCAATAATACTGTGGAAATGGAAAACAGCTTTTTCCTTCCGTTCAAAGATTCCCAGCGACCCCTCATTGATGTCATGTGAATGGAGCGGGGCCCGCCATTCATGATTATTGTCGTCCCAAGTCATTGATTGTGACCGATGGGCACTTCAACCCAAGTCCACGCGCAGTCTCGTGGCAAGGGAGCTCATACGCCTTGAGGACGTCCATCGGGCCTTCGGGCCACTCACTGTGCTAGAGGGAGTAAACGTCAGGATCGATGAAGGGGACAGAATAGGGGTGGTCGGGCACAATGGTGCGGGCAAGACAACACTCTTGCGAACAATTAGCAATCAAGACCAGGATATGGGGGACATAACATTCGCCCCCGGCCTACGCCTGGCATTTCTCACCCAAGTCAGAGACATTGACGAGACAGCAACTCTGGGCGAGGAGCTGAACAGGAGAGGGAGGCAATTCCAGGAACTAGAGGAGGAGATATCCTCCCTGGAACAAATGATGGCCGACCCATCGTTCTACGACACTGACTGGCAGCCGGCAATGGAGCGGTATCAGGAGCTGCAGAGTCTAATGGCCCGATCCGGGGGAGGGGATGTCGCCGGACACGCCCAGGAGATTCTGAAGGCACTAGACTTGGCCCACCATTCATTGGATATCCAACTGTCATCTCTATCTGGGGGAGAGAGGGCGAAGGTGGCATTAGCAAGACAACTGGTTGGATTGGGGGA
>DAFQ01000056.1 GCA_002497985.1 Euryarchaeota archaeon UBA4 | reverse complement strand
TCTGGAAAGTCGGCGAATGTCTCAATCCAATTATTCGTAGATGACTGGTCTCCTGGCCATATTTCATTCGAAGTTGTTTCGGGTGACTTGCATGCATGGGTTCTGGAAATGGCAACCTCAGAGATGATCGAAGAGAATAATCTAACTTCGACTTGGATTATGACTAATTCGGGGAATGGGCCCGATGGAATAACTGCAAATCTTGATTCTAACGTTGTAACAGAATTCTCATTTATCCCACCTGATGGTTCCACCGTTGATTCTATTTCAGGAGGTTCCAGATCTTTTGAGATTCTGAATGTTCAGCCGGG
This sequence comes from Euryarchaeota archaeon UBA4, assembly GCA_002497985.1. Lineage (GTDB taxonomy): Archaea > Thermoplasmatota > Poseidoniia > Poseidoniales > Thalassarchaeaceae > MGIIb-O5. The sequence goes on along the minus strand of DAFQ01000056.1, from coordinate 23,163 downwards.
CGGAACGGTGACATTCAGTGCATGGATGATTGTTCCGGAAGTTGCTCCGGTTGAAACACAGGCACTTATGACCATAGAAGTCAGATCTGTGAGGGACCCGGCGATAATTTTCACCAGCTCGGATTCCGCGATGATCCCTGGAGAGGAAGTTATTGAGCCAGGGGAGAAAAAAGATAGCATACGTGAAACTATTATCAAATGGATGAATAAATGGCTGGAAATTTCTCTGACCATAATAGTCGTAGTAATTGGAACGATTGGTGTGATTAAGGCGGTTTCCATCAGAGCGAGTGAAAGAAACTCTTCAAAGAGTGATGATGAGGCAGAAACAGAGATTGCGGAAGACTGGATTTCCCGATTCAAGAGGGGGGAAGTTGAGGAGGCTGATTTAATCGAGAGCCCATTGCAGACACAGTCCGAGTTCAAGAGGGGCTTCATAGAAAAATCGGGGGGCCTTTCCGAGGAACCGAAAACATCCCCCGAAGAACATGTTATCAGCAAAGCTAGCGAGATTCTAGATATTGCACAGACTGAAGATGACATAAATGAGGCAATTAGAATTGCAGATGAGATTTCCGAAGTAGATGATTTGCATCCCGATAACGAAATGCTTGACGGACCAATAGAAGTTGACAACGATAGAAAATCTAGCAGTGAGGATGAAAGCCCGTCTGGATTTGACTTAGAGATATGAGTACCCGGAATGCGGGAATTGACGAGGCTGGAAGAGGTCCGGCAATAGGTCCACTGGTGGTTTGTTCACTGTGCATCCCATCAGAACACTCGGTTATCCTGGAGGAAATTGGAGTTAAGGACTCGAAAAACCTATCATCGAAGAAAAGGGATGTCATTTACTCAAGAATCTCCGAACTTGCGGAATCTCATGGATGGGGGATTGGGGTCGTAATCTGCGAACCTTCACGAATCGACTACAACAGCATAAATTCGGATCTCAATAGCCTAGAAATAGAGCTTTTCGCGGAGGCAATGAGAATATCAACAAGACCTCAGCCAGCCGGGGTCCTGAAAGTTGATGCATGTGACGTGAATGAGGAAAGATTTGGGCGGAGGCTTTCCAGAAAATTGGGAGAATCCTGGAAAGAGTGGAAAATTGAGTCTAGGCATGGAATGGATTCTATAGATGTGGTGACAAGCGCCTCCAGCATTATTGCAAAGGTGAAAAGGGATTCAATCGTTTCAAGCCTTTCAGAAGAATTGGGAATAGAAATTGGTTCCGGATACCCTTCAGATCAGAAAACGAAGAGCGCGGTACGTGAGCTGGTTTCTGGGCCATCCCCGCATGAATGCTTGAGGTGGAGTTGGAAGACCGTTTCCAGGGCTTGGAGTGAGTTACACAGCACCCCGATTCCAATTCGCTCTGAAGATGGAAAAATAACCTCCCAATCCACTCTTGAAGACTGGTGACAACGGGAATCACAAAGAAGGGCATTGGCGACCCAGTGGATAATATGTCCGAATCGGGAGCCTGGGGTGAGGACGTCATTCAGGCAGTACGTAAGTACGCTCTACAGAATTCTGTGGAATACAACGGCCAAGGAAAAGACGGAAGCGTTCTTGGAAGACTTCTATCTGAAATGCAGGAATTAAGGCCCAGAGCTAAGGAACTCAGGGAGCTAGTACAGCTCCATGTGGAAGAGGCGAACAAGATAGCTAGTGAAGAGGGCATAGATGCGGTAAGGAGGATTCTGGAGGAATCTAACCCCGAGGCACTACATAGGGAGAAACAGAAGAAGAGGGTTGGCTTACCGAATCTCCCCAATAGTGTCATGGGAGAAGTGACCTTGAGATTTGCACCCAATCCGAATGGCCCATTGACTCTTGGGCACTCCAGGGGGGTTGTGATTAACTCCGAATTGGCAAAAATGAATGGAGGCAGGGTAGTTCTGAGATTTGATGACACCGATACGAGGGTTAAGCCACCTGATCCCTCTGCTTATTCACAGATTGAGGAAGAATACGAGTGGATATCTGGCAGGAAGGCGGACGTGGTAATTAGGGCTAGTGACCGAATGCCCGAATATCTGGAATATGCTGAGAAAATGATATCGGAGGGATTCGGTTATGTGTGCCAATGCACCGCTCAAGAATTTAAGTCCCTCAGGGATAACAAAGACGAGTGTCCCTGCAGGGGGAATGAGGTTGCATCCAACTTAACATACTGGAGTTCCATGATTTCGGGGGATACCCCTGAGGGTGGGGCAGTGGTGCGGGTGAAGACTTCCCTAGACTTGCCAAATCCAGCCCTTAGAGACTGGCCTGCATTAAGGATTCAACACACGCCACACCCACTAGTGGGCGACCTGTACAAAGTCTGGCCACTTCTGGACTTCCAAAGTGCGATTGAGGATCGGCTTCAGGGGGTCACACACATAGTCAGGGGCAAGGATCTGATGGATAGCACGAGAAAGCAAACCCTGCTCTACGGGCACTTTGGGTGGGAATATCCAGAAACACTCTACTGGGGAAGGGTCAAGGTCCTCGAATTTGGAGGGTTCTCGACGTCCGGCATGAAGGCTGATATCTCAGAAGGGGAATTCTCGGGATGGGACGATCCTCGACTTCCAACAATTTCTGCACTTAGGAAAAGGGGATTCTCACCTAATGCAATTAGGGAATTCTGGCTTGAGCTTGGGCTAACCCAGAAAGACATCTCTGTTCCGATGCAGAGTATAGAGGCCAAGAATTCTAGCATCATAGACTCGATAACGGAACGTCGAAGTTTCGTAAGAAGTCCGAATGAAGTTCCTCTCGATATTCCAGAAACAGTGGATTTCTCCGTTGGTAACTCAATTTCAATCCCGAGGCACCCCGATGGCACCGTGACTGGCGATAGGACCTGGTTGATTGGCTCTGGAACGGTTCTGTTAGAGAAAGGGGATGTCGATATTGCGAACATCCGACTGAAGGGTTTTGCAGACGTGGAGATAATTGACGGAATTGCTAAGTTATCTTCCATTGAAAGAAGCGATAGGCGCACAATCTCCCACTGGTTGCCAATTGAAATGTCCAGAGAAGCAATTCTAGAAGTTCCTTCGGGGAATGAAATCGAAATTGTGACGGGAGCCATCGAAGACTTTGATCTTGCAGAGGGCATGATCATACAGCTTGAGAGAGTTGGTTTTGCGATTATTGATGAGATTCCTCGAGATGGGGCTGTAGTTTTGAGATGGCTACACAGGTAGTGGCTTATCTTTTCAGATGGGATTTTCGTCTCATTGGCGCCCTTTCAGGGGTTGTATTCAAGTTGTTTAATTGTGACGTGCGTGTATGGACGAGGGGCGGGGTCGCCATGCATTTCTTCTGTGTGTGTCTTTGGTTCTGACCATACTATCGCCCATCACGCAAGTCTCGGGACAGCAGTCAACCTGCTGTAACTCTGATGGCTTCGAGTTGTTTTTACTCGGTGAGGCCGACATCGGGACTCTGTCTCCCTTTGATTCCGATCTTGATGAAACTGACTCCACATTGGTAACTCAAGTTTTCCAGCCCATCGAAGTTGGAAAGTGGGGGGTCGTTTGGGGCTCTGAGGGAAGTCATCCAGATTCTACATGGGAGTTCTCGATGCCATATGAAGTCCAAGGTGCGGTGGGAGTGAATATCAATGCGACCCTGGAGGTCAGGATTGGGGGTTCTTTCTACCAAGGGAGTTCTGACGGACTTAATCCATACATAACCGGTGAAGGCGATATCCAAATCATGGTTGATGTTGAATCGGGTGAGGTCAATGATGGGGACTTGGTGGAAATTACACTGATTGTCCAACTACTTGGTTTCAATCAGCCGGGCGATAATGCCGGGGTGACCTTTGTTTGGGGCTCTGATGACAAAAAATCTAGTATCAATGTGAAACTACCGCTGGTCGAGATTCAGATGAGGGATGCCAGTGTTAGCGGGACACTGGTGTATTTCCCGATTCTACTTTCTTCTGGATTTGAAGACAGGATGTGGACAGCCTCGACTGGTGGGATCACTGTGCAAAACTCCGCAGTGAGTGAGAAGCCGGTTGCTACCCCAGTAGAAGATGGTGTCGAAGTCACATTTGTTTGGAGCATCCCCGAGGGCACAGAGGGAGGGACTTTCCGTGTAGACTTCTATCTTGAGCCACAGGAAGGGGTCCTAATTGAAGCAAACATGACACACACGATCACCGTAGGGGAAGATGGCGGAGGGGGCGGAACATGGTATCCGGCTAACGAGCCATTGAGGACCGGTGGAACCGATCTGTCATTATCGATTTCTGCTGATTGGAAGGGAGACAGTATGGAAAAGGATGTGACTATTGAATTTGGAGGTTCGATGTCTCAATGGATGAGGTGGGGGTTAGACAACATAGGTAATTCTAGTCTAGAATCCAGTAGTTGGTGGAGAAATCTGAAGTCTTACTCTAGTTCAATACCTCAGTCTGACTACAACAATGGGATGGTGGACGATTCTGAACTGGTTGCTCTAACAGGATACCTCACAGGTTCAACCTCGGACATGCGATCCTTCCTTTCCAATGGGATTTTCATAGAATCAGAGTCGATTCTAGGGGTCGATCCGATAGACTTGGGGCCCACTGATATCAACATCGACATGGGTGGAACAAGGGGATTCAGCTCAGATTCCATAGTCATTACAATCTCAACATCGTATTTGATAGGAGAAGGGGAGCGGCAATTACTGGTGGAGGACTTCGTCCGTCCTTCTTTGGAAGAATACTGGACATCCATAAGCCTGAGTGTTGAGTTGACTGGTTCAATGCTTCATGACATAGGGGTGGTCTCGTCAGAAGGTCTGGAATACTCCCATAGAAGATGGATTGTGCAAGAGACAATTTCAATAAATCAGGAGGAGCTTGACTTGGAGTTGGATTTCAGAATTACTTTTACCCCCACAGGAAACCCAATGTTCAGCGTCCTGGTCGGCTCGGGAATTATGGTTTTAGCACTGTGCGCTGCGATTGGCATTGGACTTAATATGACTAGGAGGAGATCGAGATTTCCTACAATGGTAACTGTCGCAACTATGGGGCTACTGTCATTTGCGATATATTTCCTAGGACTGCCCATGCAGATGGTTCTGGGTGTGGTGTTTTCCAGCATCCTACTAGTTTTTCCCATATCATTGCTATCTCCCAAGGAAGATAGGTCGGGAGATGGCGGCAAGGGCAGTGGAAGGGTAAGTTGCCCATCCTGCGAGAATTCAATCTCAGTTGATTCTAATGTGAGGCCCCTGAGGATCTCGTGCTCTGAATGTGACAGCGTTATTCGGATTGAATAGTTCGGATTTGACCCTTGGAAATCAGACTGTCAATTAGTTTTCCCGCTGCTTCCTCTCTAGTATTGACCCCCCATATTGATGATGCTTCCCTTATCTGCCCGGCCAAATCACGCTCCCAATTTGGTGCTAGAATACAATTCCACCCCAATTCCTCAAAACGTGCAGTCGATGGCGCTGAAGAAAATAATCCTGGTCTCATCAGGTGTGAAATGGCACGAGCCCTTCCTTCCGCGTCTAGTTCATCCCACCTTTTCCTAACGGCGTCAAGGTCATCGGAATTTACCCACGGCCGGGATTGCGGGTCTGGATCGGGCACCTCGGGAAAGGGGACCACAGAGATTGTCCCTTCTTCTTCTAGGAAATCCCTGAGTGCTGTATATACCGGATCATAAGTTGTGTCCATTGATGGATGTATCCAATTTCCTGAAATTGCCCATGGCCTCATCCTCCTGACCCTCTTCCCTGCAGGGGAAATTAACTGAGCTAGCGCGTGTGAAATTGCTGCTGGCGTTAGAACGCCATTCCGGACCTTCCCATGCTGCCCCATATGGGCAGTAGTTGGTACATCCCCCCCAATGACCATTGCTCCGTACTTTTCATTGAAACTGAATTCTTCTATCGAAGGGTCGAACAAAATGAAGGGGCCTTGTAAGCCCGATGATTTTGACTCTGGCCCATCGGTAATTATTCTCCTGTAGGGGAGTCCCTCGTCCAGAAATGCAGCTTCGATAGGTGCCATGGCGAGAGAGCAGGTGAGAGTTGTATCTGTAGTCGATAGGGTGACTCTTTTACCAGAACAAAACAACGAAGCAGCTGAGCGCAGCATTTCAGCGACAGGTGAGAAAATTTCCTCATCAACCAATGTTCGCATAGGAGCGGGAAGGGGTGTACGTTCAAATCCCCTGCTATGGACTACTCGACCATCAATCTGAGCTGGTCTCTCTTGTACTGCCAGTCATTGTCTAGCTTTCCAGAACCCTTGTAATAATCAGCTAGCCTCCTAATCTTGGACTCACATAGTTCCAACTGGCGGCGGTTGTGAAGGTCCTTGGAATTGGAATTTAGGTGATCTATCAAACCTAGTGCCCTTCTCATTAGGTTCATCATATCCTCTGGATATTTTGGTGAAATACCGTTTCTTTCAAGAATTTGGGAAATCCTCTCCCCGGTTGCGAGGCGGACATCTGGGACTGCATGTTGATCCCTTAGGGTCATTCCAATCATAGCAGTCGAATGGCCCTCTTTGGCCATATTAACAATTAGTTCCTCAATTACCTTCTTGTCCATCTCTGACCATTCTGGAGGATTTCCCGAATTGGGCCTAGATGACCCACTCGCACCCTTTCCCTTACTGTGCATACGTGCCATTCATACTCCTCCAGCGAGCGGGCGACCTGCTCTCCCTCTTTAATCGCTGCGATGGGGATGTGTTTCTAGTACCTCAGAGTCTATGCCTCGTACGAGCTAGCCTTCCCGGTCCGAGAGGCCATTCCCATTGGGGGGCGACCGCTCTTGCCGAGCCGACTAAGTTCCCATCTTGATAGACCAACATCTCATCGCCAACTCTGATTTCCCCTTGGAAGTTATCGACATTTGTGGGAAACAGGTCGCCGACCCATTTGTGATCGGATATCAGATGTGCCCTCGGCATTGAGTCGTTACTTTCCAATAGTGGAAGTGCCTTCTTGGAAAGAGCGAACCTCCCATCGCGGGGGTTCCACCTTGCTAGTTGCTCTCCCAATTTCGTAATTGTCAGAATTGGGGGCCTCCCAGAGACGACGGCGCCCTTGAGCCACTCGTCTGAGCCATGAATAAACCTAGACCTTGATTCCATGACCCTTAGTCTCTCATCGGATTGTCGTAAATCATCTAAACCGAGTGATGAAGCGAGATTTTTGGTAGTTAGCTCGAGTCTCGACAAAGACTGTTCAGAACCAGCCGTATCGCCCATCCTGGTGTCATGGACATTAGCCCCATCAATCTTGATTTCCAGGCCGGAGTGGTTTATCACGTCCTTGTACCCTACCCTCTCTACAAGGTCCCCCACCATGTTCCTGATTATTTTTAATTCGTCTTCATCCCAGTCTCCTGTAACTGGGATGTCATAGTGGGCTGCTGGCCAGAAATCCTCTAACTCCCTAGGAACTAAACCGAGTGGCGCGGTTACCATGACCTGGTGGATTCTGTTGCTGCTAATATTCTTCAGGAATCGGTGGTGACTAGGGGAGAGTCGGTAAGGCTTTGTGGCGGAACAAGGCAAGAGGAGGAGGACTTCTTCCTGATGGGTTGGAGGGGTATGAAACTCTGAAACCCTTGCCCTCCAATCACGTATGAGGGGATCATCGCGACTTATCGGGGAATTGCACCTCAGTCTCCTTCCCCTCCCCACGACGCTGGACAATCCTGCAGCCCCTATGTTGTCACTCATCATTGAGTCATGAATCCTAAGCCTCTCCACTGACCTGGGGCTGGAACCGATGGAGTTTTCTACGGCCTCGCGCAAAGTTCCTGATCTAATCGACTGCCTCAAGTTTGAAAGTGAAGATTTCCAATGTTTGATCTGCGTTTCCATACCATGCCCTTCTCCCAGAGTTTCCTCTGGTTCTCTGGGTCCGCTTTCTGAGAGAATAAGTCCTGAGGCAGAAGCATTTCGTGATCTTGAGAGATCAAATAAATCGACCCCTAGCCATGAAAGAAGATGGCAATTATCCGGTCCAGAAATTCCCGGGGCCCATATTAGTGAGGAGGGGAATCTCCTCCTAATTACGTCCAATGACTTTGCTAACTTACCGCGACTTCTGGCCAATTGCGGAGAGTCTGTGAGGATTACAATTGATGGTTCTAGAGAGTCGTCAGAGAGGGCATTGTCATGATGTAGTGACTGCCAGGAAACCGGTAGCATGTTTACCCCAGTTCCGAAACTTCCGGAATCAGATTTGTCGAGGCTTGGAGGCAATACCAATCCCTCTGTAGCGCTCCATTCATCAATACCATCGAATGGGAAACATATCTTTTCTCGAGTAGTCATAGTAAGTATAGCTGGAAATTCTGAATTGTCTCTCTTGAAATGTAGTGGAGCCATGGAAATCGGCAATTCCGGGTCTTTCTCTGAAATTACAAGTGCAGGGGCCCATGATGCAGGATTGCCTCTATCTCCCAGAGAAAAGAGTCTTGCAGAACGGTGTCTAGCTATGACGTCCCGGGATAGTGGCCTGCCCTCCATAGTGCCCCGAATGAGAAACTTCGCTTGAAGGATTCTAAGACTGATTACTTCTCGGATATTGCATGGAGGGGGCGAGGGCAGCACTTCTATCCCTGATTCTGACCACCTCAATTGTCTTCTTTGGCTATCCGGCCCTGGCAGAGGATGGGGGGAGCACCGTTCTTATCGAAGGGGGCTCGGAAAGAAGTGGCCCTGCATGGCTTGTGGCCGAATGTGTGGAAATTAGTTGTCCCGGGCTGGAGTTGGTTGTCATGTATGATGGGTCCGAACAAGTAATCTCAGACCAGCACAGAGTTCAATGGTCGGGGCCCTTCGAACATAACATATCATGGAAAGTGAACGTCGATGAGGGAGTGGATGCTACTGACATCATGTTCGACACAATTTTTCCAGTAGAAGAGTCGTTAGTGGAAACCGATGATCTGGAAGAAATCGTCCCATTGCCTGGCGATCAAGATGGCTCATTTGAATTGGATGCCACTTCCATTTGTCAGCTTAGCAGGTGTAATTCACTTGATATCGCCCCTACAGCATCAGTCTTTGTTGGATCCTTGGAAGATGCGGATGACATGGACTCATTCAGAATTCTGGGAGATAATGATGATGTCGTTGTCATTGATGATTTCAGGGGAAGAGGGGTGATTGATTTGGAAATATGGGAGAGCAATGCTGAGTCCAAATCTCTTATCGACGTATTGTCGAGCGGAAATGAGTTCCCAATAATTCTCGACTATCCCACTGACTCGAGTCTTTGGCTAAGAGTTGCTCACCCGACAGATTCTGGATATACTCCATATGAAATTAGTCTATCTAGATTTGATGACCAATCCGAGGCCCCGGAGAGTGGTGAGCTGAGGGGGGAATGGGATCATGGGAGACATCTGGAATTCGGTTCTGGCCCGTATTTTGGACATATTTCGGGATTCGATGTGGATGGCGATTCGCTTTTACTGCAGGCGGGCTCAAAGATGGATATAACCACAAACTGCATCTTCAGCGGAGAGGTATTGATTGACATACTGGTTAAAACGGTGAATGGTTCCTATTTTATTGATGAAGAAATCGATTCTTGCCCCGAGCTCATTACTACTCCGGCAGACGCATTTTCCTTGGAGTTCAGATTCCGCTCGAACATTGCTATTTCTTGGGGTATCGACATCTCATCGGATTCAATAAATGATGGGAAAATGATTGGAGACGCACCTGACTACCTATGGGGGGAAAGTGGGCCATGGGATCATCACGAACACGTACTACCGGGTCCGTTGAAACTTTCTGGCTCATTAGGACCGGGAGACAATGTAGATGTTCACATCTTCAGTATCGAAGATGAGAATGGCTCTAGGGTCTACCTTAGAGACGGGGGTTCGTCCCCAGTGAATTTTCAGATCCAGTCACTAGATCAGCACAATTGGAATATCCTGAATTACACAAATGGCTCAATGATTAGCGTTCCGAATGGTTTGCATGCACTGAGAGTAGAGAGTCTCTCTTCCTCGGATGTTGGAGTGGAATATGGTTTCACTCTATTTTATGCGGGTGAAGATATCCCTGATGATGCCGAGTTGAGTGATCTATCCTACCTTTTCAATGACCTCTATATATTCCTCGGGGTAATCATGATCGTTCCACTGGCCGTTGTTATTTGGTGGGAAAGGAAGAGGCTGTTCTCAAGTACAAAGGGATCGGAGATTATCGAGGCGCACGAAAGAAGGAGGCTCAGGAGGCTTCGAGAAAGGCTCTCCAAGGAAATTTCTCAGAGCGAGATAGACGAGAGGGTCGTTGAATCTGCCCTCCATCAACTTGGAGATAGCCCCTGGTCCGGAATAATATCGGAATGGGGTAGCCCCTTGATTAGACACATGACTGATCAGATCGAAGTGTGTGCTTGGGGAGTAGAAATGGGCAGCTCATTAATTCTTGGAATTAAGGTTGGGCCCGAAGATTGGAAGATGGCCGCCATAAGATTCCACTCGCCCGAGGGGTCATTGGTTGGAATTGACAATGTCTCCCCCAAACACCTCTTCCGCGGTGACGAAATATTCCTAGACACTTTGGAATCCGGTAGTAGAACGTTCATTCGAATGTCGATAGAAGGGAGTCCCAGTGTCCTAACATTCCAATTGTCTGGTTTGGTTGGTGGCGAACCTGTGGCGGCTGCCCCACGTAGTGCAATCGATTGGCAGAGCCTTGAATCGGAATAATTTCTATCTCCTACGAGAGCTTCTTCGTCTTCTGGCCTCTTCTCTTATTTTATCATCGATAATTTCTGTTTTTGTTCCCAATAGATCATGCATCTCAGATATCCTCTTTTTGTCTGCGCGTGATACCTTATCGGGAATATCCAATTTCAGAACCACAGAAACCTCCCCCCTCCTCCTCATCCCTTGGCTAGGTAAGCCCCTTCCTGGGATCGAAATGGTGTCACCGGGATTTGAGCCGGCTGGTATCTTAACAGTCAGGAAATCTCCATCCAAATGAGGAATCTGTATGGAAGTTCCCAGAAGAAGGTCTGCAAATCCAACTGGCAGGGCCATTAGCAAATCGGGACCGTCCCTCTCGAACCATTCGTGATTCCCCACTTCTATCTCTATGTACAAATCGCCTGATTCTCCACCACGATTTCTAGAAGACTCACCATGCCCCCTCATTCTGAGTCTGACACCGTTTGAAACCCCTGGAGGAACTGAGAATCTGACTTTCCTGTTTTGAGTTGAGCGCCCTAGGCCATTGCATCCACTACATGGGTTCTGGATTATCCTGCCCTCGCCGTCGCAAGAAGGGCAATCAGAGACTACTCTCTGGGTGAATGGGCCGATTCTCTCCACTCTCTCAGTCCTACCTCTGCCATCACAAGCTGGACAGCTTCTTACTGAGGAAGGATCCTTTGATCCCTCTCCCTCACAATCACTGCATACCCTGAGGGCGTCGAACTCGATTTCATCTTCACTCCCGTCCATAGTTGCTTGGAATGGTACAGAGTGCCTAACCATGAGGTCGGATCCTTTGACCCTCCTATTTCCTGTTGACGTACGAAAGAATTGGCTAAAAATTCCCCCGAGATCCCCGCCAAAGATATCGTCGATGCTGATATTCACGCCTTGGAATCCCCCTGGGCCAAAGGGGGAGCCACCAGGGGAATTATGCCCAAATGTGTCGTACTTCCTCCTTTCGTCATCATCTGAAAGAATTGCAAAGGCTTCCGAGAGTTCCTTGAACCTGCTCTCTGCTTCTGGATCGTCGGGATTCTTATCGGGGTGATATTTTCTGGCTAGAGACCTGTATGACTTACGGATTTCTTCCTTACTGGCGCCTCTGGACAGCCCTAGGACCTCATAGTAGTCCCTCTTCTCCGACATGCTCTCGACCATGGCTCTAGTCTGGGTGCTTTCAACCGTTCCCTGCTAAGCCAAGAAGTCCCCACAAGAACTACAGTACTGAACGCTGCTATTATTCAGGTTCCCACAATTCTTACAGGAGACAACAGATCTAGCCATTGATGAAGTGGCTGGGGCATCCCATTCAGTACCTGATGTTGATTCCTTCTTCCTCTCTGCCTTGGCCTTCTTCCTCTCTGCCTTGGCCTTCTTCCTCTCCAATCTCCTCCTAGCGGAAGAGTCCATTATTGATCCAAAGAAAGAGAGGATTGAAGTCCTATTTTTCGAGCTTTCCTCTCTGACTTTTTCCTCATCGACGATTGTTTGTATTCCTGAAACCCTTACATCTGCTTCGAATTCCTCCCCTACCTCAGTCTCAGACATCTCGGTATTGATTGAGCCGACAGTACCTGACATCCTCTCCCTCGATTTTCTGGAAGATTTTGTGGAAATATTGGATGAGTTGGCCTCCAGTTTCTCTAGTGCCCTATCTGATTTATCGCCCCAGAGTCCCCTGTCCTCACTCTTGTATGTTTTAGATAGTCCTCTGATTATCTTTGATCTGTGATACTCATGATCCTCAACTCTCCTATACCTGAGGAACATCAGTAATCCAAGGATCGTGGCTGCAGAGTGTATTCCCAATTCAAGGACTGGATCTTCAGAAATTATGTCATTGAGAACTGGTAGTCCAAATCTAATTGACACCACACATAAGTTTGGAGCGAGCAAAAGTGCCACGCCCATCGCCGTGGATCGTTCAGACATAGTCTGCCCCCACTCGGTTACTGTTTCAATCATTCGTGCTCCTGATAACAATAATTGGAGAGGACTCATCAGTGAGATGTCTCTGGAGGTGACGTGGAGCTAGACATCAGGGTATCAACAACTATCCAATCTCATGAAGATCCAGAGTTGGTAGTTCAAGCCGTAAAGAATATTTTTCCTGACTGGGAGCCGAATGGAGGCACTGACAGGAGGGTTTTCCCTCATGACGGAACTGCAGAAATACTGTACGGGGTCACTTCCTCGATGGATGTATTTCTGGAGGCCATTGCAAAACAGAATATCATGGACACCGCTCTTGACGCGATGTCTCTTGACATGGAAGATGGGAGATACGCGGATTTCTCAATTTCTCGTCAAGCGGCACTTGTAGGAAAGGTTTCATTTCCTTTGGGGGAAAGGGTTACGGGCGGAGAAATTGATATTTCCATTTCCGGGAAGGGTATCGACTTGTGGCTAGAGGAGGCGACATGGCATCGAGGGAGGTCCCTTATCCCCAGAAATGTTGGTGATGACTTATCCATGTCAAAAGATGGGACGCCGAATGAATGGTTTGACAAGAAGGGGAAGCCAACCATTGGTGATGAGCCTTAGGGAATTCCAGATGTGGACCATTCCTCTATCAATGGGAGGTCGGCAGGGAGCCATTTTAGCTCAATCAGACCCTCCTGTCCAATCCATACTGCCTTGTCGTGCTCTGAGAGTTGTATTGAGGCAGGATCAACCGGCTCACACTTCCAAATGAACAAGTCCACGTCCCTGTCTCCGTAATCATGGGAGATCTCTGCGACACGAGAAATAGGCCTCACCATAATCCCCAACTCCTCATCTATCTCTCTGATTAATGCGAGTTCTTGTGATTCGTTTTCTTCTATCTTACCACCTGGGAACTCCCACCAACCCGCCCATGCATCTCCTTCGGGCCTCCTGCATGCAAGCATCCTTCCTTCTGAGTCAGTTAGTAATGCACCTACAACCCTGTAGTGGGGCTTTATTGCGAGTCTACTAATAATCCTAGATACTATCTCAGTTTGTTCGCTAATTGCTATGTTTTCCGGAACTGGGAGGTGAACAAAAATTACTGGAGTTCCTTCTTCTCCGATGGCTTCAAGGGTTCTGAAAAAGGTCTCATTGCAGACGAAACCACCGGCGTCTTCGCTCCATGACACCCTACAGTCATGTTCAAACTCCTCATCCATTATGTGCTTGGAGGCTGTAGTTCTAATGAAATCTGGAGCGTCTCTTACAATTTTGGAGTTGGCAACAATTCTCCCAGAGTTATCAGGCTTGGACATCCTCAGATTATTCTTTGCTAGTGATTCCAGGCTAATCTTTTCCCTGTCTTCTGACAATCCGAGATGTACTATCGCATCGAAGTGGTGTCCGGATCTGAGTAATTCTGAGCATTTTCTTGAACCATCCTCGTCCACGCTAAGGATAATTGTTGAAATTTCCACACCTTCAATTCCAAATGCATCGATTTCCCTTGCCACGGATTCTGAAACATTGTCCCGCCTACCTGAAAAGGGCTCGAAACCCGTTAGTAGTACCCGCGGCGATGTCACGGTGTTTGCGAGTAGCCATCAGAAGTAGTCATTTTCGCATCTGGGATACGTCATATTCATTCCACCCTCCCTATTCCAATAGTCGTGTCCGACAGTGAATACGTAGTCATACTTCCCGCTGAGGAAGAGGATGATGAGGTTAGTGCACTGGGGGTTTTCGGAATAATATGGACTGAGTTGAGTGGTGGAATTGGTGCTTGGGGTGCGCTAAGGCCTATTTTTACCATTATTCTCTCACTTGTCCCTTTCCTTTTCTTAGGTCAGCACTTCAATCGCCAACATAGAAAGGGACTGGGTTGGTTCTTGATCCAGTTTCCCCTGATCCTCTCTGTAGTACTTTGGCCGATTATCTTCATTTGGTCGATTTTCGATGCTTGGTGGGTTTCTAGTGGGATAGTTGCTGAAGCCCAGAATAGCTAGAATCCATCGGGTAGCTTCATTGGACTGAATAAATGCCCTGGGCTGGTGGACTCACTGAGTTGGATTCTGACTTTTGATTCCCAGTCCCTCAATACGGTTATTGCAGAAACAAATGGCATTTCTGTTTCATTCAATATTGTTCGGATTATTGTGTCGAATATTTCCATACGATCCTGATCGACGGAATCGAGGACCCTTTCCAGCGGGAATGAGTCGATTCTGGGTAATTCCCTCTCCGAATCAATTGGCCATGGCTCCAATAGGGATATTGGGAGATCCTCTCCGGACTCCTCGGCAGCATTCTGCAACTGACTTGCAATAATCCTGATGTATTTGGAAATCACCAAGGCCACTTCAACCACGGGAAGGTCGTACTGATTGACGAAGTTGACCATGTTTTCCTGTAGGAAGAGAAGCCTTTCTTCCAGTGGTTTATTGGGACCTGGTATGCTCCCGCTGGATTCGCTCATGGCCCTTCCAAGTGATTCGCACTCAAGAGTTCTAGGTTGTGCGATCATCATATCTTATTGGGGATCCGCTATTTCCCCTGATCCCATCGAGGAGGTCATCTTCTATTTCGAAATGGTCGTTCAACCAATCCCCATCAGTGTCCCAATTTGTCGGGTCTGTACCATCGGCTATCTGATCACCATCAATATCAATTCCCCACCATCCGAAAACATACTCGCCGAGTCCCGTGTTAGGAAGGTGGTATTGGTCGCCGGCAAATCTGTTGTATTCATCGGTCCATGCGCCATTCAGCAAAATTACATCGTCACTACTGTCCACTTCCTCGTAGTCTACATCATTGTCATCAACAATCAGTGCATATAGCTGGTCATCATTGTTTATCCTATACATTCTGAAGTAATTCGTAGATAGTGCGGCACTTCCTGAGCAGGTCCCCAATAGTGCCTCTCTGAGTTGCCACCACTCCATAACCAAATTCCCTGAGCAGTCATAGAGGTTTGACTCACGGACCAATGATGGTGAAGAGAGTGAGGCATTGACCACGCCGTAGTACTCTTGGAAGTTGTTGTAGGGTTGGTAAATACAACTCCCGCTTGAACAGTCCCACCCTCCATCATTATCTGCATCCTGGCCCGCATCAGAGGGGTCCGTTGGATCATGAGTGAACCATGCCCAGTCCAACTGGGGCCTGGAGATGATTCCTGAGGAAACATCCACTGGTTTCCAGACAACCGGAGTTACCTGATACCAGACTACGGAAATCTGCATGTATGACGACCAATTGTCATTAGTCTCATTCCACCCTCTGTAGTACTCGTAGAAGTCTGGCATCATGTCCCCGTCAGTATCGTTGTCAAGGGGGTTTGTACCGTACTTGAACACCTCTCTGCCATCGGAAAGATTCGAGTCTTGGACATAAGCTACCACAGATCCATCTTGGAAGAATGGAATCATGACAACCGAGTCATCGTCACTATCTTGGTCCAATGGGTGTGTACCATTCTCGTACTCCATCAGGTTGGAAAAGTAAAGTGGCTGAGCGCCCTGACCAATCTGACTGTCTATGGATGAAGCGGTAAATTGCCTGCCTTCCCAAGTTCCTTGATCGGCGGGAATGTCTGACCACATCCTATCATACCATCCATCAGCATCCGGATCATAACCAACATCAAGCTCGTTTATCGGATTCATTGACCACCTGAATGAGTTTACAGGGAGGAACTCCCCGTATATCGAGTAGCAGAATTCCCAACCATCTGGCATGCCATCCCTGTCTGAGTCGCCGTCAGTTGGATCACTGACCCCTGCTAGGCTAGTGTTGAAATTATTCGGATCTACTGAATTTATCAGACCCATTCTTTCAGATGAGTCTAGGCTCTTACTGGAGAATGAAGAATAAAGGTGCCCGAATGCCGCTTGATAAGACAGTCCATTCTCTTCCATCTGGGCATTTATCGAGTCGGTCCCGTATGATACCAAGCCGGTCTCATTGGAGATTGTGTCAACTGCAGTCCTTTTGCCATATACCCTTGACTCGTACTCAGCGAGATTGTCAAATGACTCGGAGTCGGAAATGTGACCGCTCCCATCGCAGTCAAATGAGTCTTCATCCGTATCCCTGGAAACATCTGTTCCAGTGAGGGGGTTCATCTCCCATATGTTGTCTTCAAGATTCCACTCTGTGAACCAATACTCATAGCCATCACTCATACCATCCCTATCAGTATCTTCATCATTGGGATCTGAAATTCCCAAGAGGTACGTCAACAATGGTTTTGCCGGCTCACCGGAAAGCCATTCCTGATACTGCTGCATTGCTAATTGCGCCTTGCCCTCCTTATTGAATAGAATTCTGTAAATCCTATTATTGGCCTCGGACGGGTCGAGTTGCTGCGCTTCCTCCCACATCCTAGGGGCATCAGGAGGCGAAAGACCACCATTCGCAGGATTGTTGTTTGTCAGGTTCAACTCTACAAGATCTGTTATCCCATCCATGTCGGAATCATAATTTCCGTCTCCGGCGACCAATGGGTTTAGCGTCCAAACTGAATCAGTTGAGTTCCACCTCGTGAAAATCAACTCTATCCCATCAAGTAGCCCGTCGTTATCAGTGTCTGGATCATTAGGGTCTGCAGTCAAACCAGTCAGATTTCTCTGCTCTTCTGTCAGGAATGTTCCGAATGACTGGGAGGACTCGGCAGATAGCCACGGAGTAGCAAGTAGTTCTCCCCCAACAGGAAGAAGATAGAACTGTGGAGACGTTACTAGATTGTCCGTTTCACTCAGATTCCCGTCAATAGAGTTGTACTCCTCCCAATTGTTCATCCCGTCTCCATCTGGATCCCCAATCTGATCCCTCTCGTCAACGGGGTTAAGTGTCCACTCCTCGTCGAATAGGCTCCATCTAGAATGGAAGAATTCCCAACCATCTGGCATGCCATCCCTATCTGAGTCAGGGGAAAGAGGGTTAGCGGAACCAACATCCTGAGTCGTTGTACCATTCACCAAGCTCTGGTAGGATGGACTAGTGAAGTCCCCGAATGAGCCCTCGGCCAAATCCTGCCAAGTCTCATTCCAGAGTGAAGTGGTGAAGTTGTCAGGATATGTCATCCCAGAAGAAGTCATTGAACCGTACATTATCTCGGACTTGATGTGATACTCAAGCCAATTTACGAATTGTTCATCGATAGTAAGTAAACCATCATGGTTCACATCATAACCATCGTTATCGGGATTGTTCAGGTAATCAGAGCCATTGAGTGGGTTTATTCCTTTATTTTCCTTATTCCAAGTGCAGGTATACCTGGCCTCCCAACCGTCCGGGAGGCTGTCCCCATCGGAGTCTACGTTGTTAGGATCCGTCTTGACCCAGGATTCTGCTGACTCATTCGATTCGCCATGTGAAGGGAGACCCTCCCTGAGTACTGTCTCGAGCATGTTGCCCCACATATACTCACAAAGGTTCGTCAAACCGTCACCATCGGCATCGCCATCTGCATCATCAGGATTACGAGGGTCGAGAGTCCAAAGATTTCCACCGGTGTAGACATCCCCTATCCATCTCCTGTGTTCGATCTCCCAACCATCTGGCATGCCATCCCCATCCGTGTCTGAATTTGTTGGATCAGTTGGTCCATCGGTACCCCCTCCAGCTCCCGAGCCGAGCCATCCTTCAAGATGAACGGTCTCAGCCAGTTCTTCCGAGTCTTCGTCGCATATGTATTCGTCATTTAGGTAATGACACTTGAATGATGTTGGTTCTAGGAACCACCCCCAATACTCTTCCCCATCCGATAAACCATCTCCATCTGAGTCGGTATCCCTGGGGTCTGTTCCATTGAATCCTAACTCAGATGTTCTAATGTATCTGTACTCCTCTAAGTTTGACCAGCCCCTGGTGAATTCAGTCCCATCGGCCAACTCATAGCTGACCCCATCGGCATCAGCATCTCTGTCCCTGTCATAGGGATCAGTTGGGTCAAGGCCATATGCATATTCCCAGCCATCAGGCATCCCATCCAAATCAGAGTCGGCAGACTGGGGGTCTATTGGCATTATATTCATGAATCGGCCTGGTGAAACTCCTGCAAATAGCCAATTCTTTCCGTCGTTCTCGAGAGTAACTAGGGAAGTTACTAATCCGGGTATTCTAGACTGGTTTAGGTACATTCCCAGAACTCCCGTATGGCCACCCTCCAAGCACCAAGAGCCGTCCCTAGATCCAACGACAACCATTCCGTTGTACGACATTACCGAGTGCACATCATTCGCTCCCTCGGCCCATCTGTCTATGTTGTACATCCGCTCACTGCTGATAGATGAGTAAGGCATCTGAATGAATGTGCTTAGATCAATTAGATGGAGGCCTCCTGCGGTTCCAAGCCAAACTCCAGTGACTTCCTCGACCCCCCCTCCCGGTTGTAAAGGTCCGGCGACTTCCATTGTGTTAACTATCGCAGACTTGGACTCATTGAGTAAGTCTGCACGTTGGACATAGTCCTCGGCATTTTCTTTGTCGAATACCCACCAGGGATTGCCGGCCGAAGTGACGGCATCCGTCGTGTTCCAAGCCAAAAGGCCTGCATCCGTTCCTATCAGAAGTAATGGGCCCCTGCCCGATACTGGGACATGTAATGCAGTATTGGCTGATGTTGAAGCATCCTCAAGAATGTCGTTTAATTCTAAATTTGGAATTGGCTCAGTTATTGAAATTGAGTAGCCGTCGCTTGAGCAATGGGCTTCTTCGGATGATTGTTCTTGTACGAAAGAAACCGACCATGCCGACATTTTCCCAAATGCCAGGATGTCCAGATCGCTACTTCCCGTATCCAGTTGGAGTATTGTTTCTATAGGCCCTATGTTTGAATCTGAAAGTGAGGACATTACAGGAAGGCCGCTTTCCATTGATAAGCAGTGAATCCCTGAATTGGTCCCCAGGATTAGGAATTGTGATTCTCCAACCGACCAACTCATCATTGTGTTCATTTCCATTCCCGAAGGAAGGTAATGACGTGAAACGGAGCCACCGAATGGATCTATTGCGGTAATGCCGAAATTAGACCCGACAAGGAGTCTGTCTCTTCCGGCATCGCTAATCAGTGAGTGCACGGAACCATCGACCAAACCAGGAGAAGTGGACTGATCGAACGTAACTACTTCTCCCTCATGATCCGACATAAGGGTCCCCCTAAGTCCGGGCGTTACCCATGCACCATCATCGAAATAGGTCATGTATTCCTCATAATTACTGAATGCCTCCCCCCATTGCGCAGTTGATGTGGATGTGTCTGGAATAACGAAACCGTCCCTATCCATATCCCAGCCATCTCCATCCGAGTCCTCGATTGCATCACTAGCATTCCTAGGGTCGAGTCCGTAGTGAACCTCCCATCCATCCGGTATGCCGTCACCCGGTACAACAAGTCCTGTTGCAATTACCTCTGACCATGTATAGTGATCTGAGTCGGGATCTGTTGGGTCACTCCCCAACCAGCCATTATCGCCCGTGGGCCTAGCTTCTACTTCTTGGCAGGAGTCCTTACTTAGTCCGGGAATCTCCCCTGCGCACCATAGTCCATCCCTCTCAGTTACCCACCCATCTGGAATCCCGAAGGAATATTCCTCAGAGTTTGTATATCTCTCTGTAATTTCAATAACTCCATCTCTATTTACGTCGAAACCGTCGCCGCATCCGAAGGTGAAATCCTGACATCGGTCGATATCGTCAACTTCGTCTGACGGATCAAGAGGGTCGAACCAGAGGCACGTCCATGCGTTTGTAGCATTGATGTAGCCGAGGCCACCCTCAGTGCACATATGAATCTCATATCCATCAGGAAGGCCGTCTCCATCCGAATCCGAGTTGGTTGGATCGAGATACTCTCTTTGTCCCGATTCGGTCAACTCAGGGGGCTTTCCAGTCAAGGATAGCCTATCCGTGAAGCATTTGTCCAAAGTGTATGGCCAGCAATACTCCAGAAGGGCGGGTGCCCCATCCCTATCGTGGTCAGTCATATTGTCAGTCCCATTATTCATATCCAGGCCCCTGACGTTCACAGGCCCATCTAGGGTCTCAATAACGACTACCGTTCCATGCAATGATTCATACTGATCTGGAATCTGGTCTTCATCGGCATCTGTCGCTGGAGGGGCCCCTCCCAGAGCATCAGTTGGATCGGTGGAAGAGACGGGAGACTGTGGGCGTGTCTGCGAAACGAAGGCGAGACTGCTGAGCAGAAGTAGCGTGATGAATGCCGCGGTCTGCTTTCGTCTCATGACATAGCCCCATCTATACGGCTTTGAGCGTTCTCGACTGACTTATCATGATGATGGAGCGTCGTTCGGACGAGATGTCGGATATTTTGGTTTGTGGCGATACCAATATTGTGCCAAATTAGTCTTTGATTGACCGTATTAGTGGATTTATTCAAAGGGCGTCTTGGCTCGGACTGCAACAGGTCATATCGATGGAGATTACTCATCTTGGCAGCGGGAGTCGCGGTAATGCCGTTCTCTTATCTACTGATGAGTCGAAGATACTAGTAGACTGCGGATTCTCATTGAAGATGGTTGAGTCAAGATTGTCCATGATTGGCGTGAATCCGATGGAAATTGATGGAATATTGGTAACGCACCATCATTCTGATCACTCTAGGTCCGCAGCTAGAGCATCGAAGAAATGGGCCTCTGCACTGATGAGTAATGCTGAGACTGCTCGTAGAATGGAATGGCTGGAGCATGAGAATTTCTCTGAGTTCTCGGACTTGGAAAGAATTGCTGCTGGTCCTGATTTGAGTCTACTGCCCATCCCAGTGCCTCATGATGATGCGGATAATGTTGCAGTGATCGCGCGTTCCTCTGATGGAAAGAGGGCATCGATAGTTACGGATCTAGGCGAAGCTACGGACGAACTAAAGAAGCACCTTTCTGGATGTTCACATATTTCCATAGAAGCAAACTATGATCATTCAAGGCTAGTGGGTGGACCATATCCTGAATCGCTGAAAAGAAGGATAACGGGAAGGGGCGGTCACCTTTCGAATTCCCAGACCGGACAAATATTGAATGAGGTTATGCACAATGATCTTGAGAGCATAGTACTCTGCCACCTTTCCGAGAGCAACAATATGCCACATATAGCTGAAAGTGAAGTGCTGATGAGAATTTGTGATTCATTCTCGGGGAGTCTTTCGATTTCGAAGCAGGAGGGGCCTGAATTCACCCATTGGTTGGGCCAAAGCGAGCCAGAAAAGATAGTTGGAATTTCCTAGTGGCCCATCACAACTCTGTGAACTGCGTTCTGGACGTCTCGCATTCTGTGAACGGCCCCCAGCTCCCTGAAAACTACTAACGATCTCTGCAGATAGTCCATTCTCTGGGACCTATTGCTCTCAACTTCACCCAATCTTGAGAGGATCTCCCCCTGCATCATCCTGAAGTCGTTTGCCTCGGCGAGAGCCAGGCCGTCTAGGTAGTGCTCCGCTGCCTCATCCGCTCTGCCAGCGTCACTCAGAACCTGTCCCAACAGCATCTCTACCTCCACAGCGCTATGTGGGTCCGGTTGATCTGAGAGAATCTCAAGAGCCCCTGAATAATGGTGCATTGCTAGGTCATTGTCCTTGATTTTTGCATAGTACCTTCCCAATACTGCTCTCGACCTAGCATGTAGTCTGATTTGTTCATTCTCCTCAGTCTCATCGTGGGCAATCATTGCATGATCCCTGGCTCTGTCCATCTCCCCCATTTCAAGAAATGCCGATGCTAGCCTAATTCTGGCTTCTGTAAGTTCTGGCGACCCCTCTGCGTCCAGAAGTCCTTCGACGTTTCCATATACCTCAAGGGCCCTTTTGTTATCTCGCTGTCGCCTGAAAATGTAGCCCATATTGTTGTATGAACGAGCGGCTCCCAACGCGTCCCTAACTGAGATTTGTATTTCGAGAGCCTTTCTGTGTAATGAAAGTGCCTCGTCCATTTCACCCCTTTTTACTGCCAGATCGGCTCTGGATGACAATAGACGAGCGAGTGGTGCAGTCATCTTGTGCTTCAATGCAAGGGGCATTGCTGCATCGTACTCCTCTACTGCTTCCTCCCATTTTCCTTGAATGGAAAGTATGTCCCCCCTTAGCTCGTGGATGACAAAGCTTGTCCTAGGTCCGAAGTTTGAGACGTCCAAAGACCTCAATATTCCCAGAAGCTCGATATGCCCCGAGCGGACCAAGGAGTGGCCCTCGTCGGAGAGTGCCTCTGCGAGGCCCTCTGTGTCTCCGGACATGTGCAGGTGGTGAATATACTCAATACTCTGTGAAGGGGTACCGCGTCTTGTCCGGTACCACTCAACTGCGTTAGCATGCAGTACCTGTGCGAGGGAGTCATCCATTGATCTCGTTAGGAATTCCCTAACTAAGTCGTGAACATCGTAGTTCTCACTATCGGCCTGCCTAGCTAGTCCCTTCTCGACTAAGTCGTCGAGTAAGTCTGTTTCTGCATCCACTCCTGAAATTGCCTCAAGGGGCATCGGCTCCCTGAAAACAGAGATGGC
>DAFQ01000045.1 GCA_002497985.1 Euryarchaeota archaeon UBA4 | reverse complement strand
ATGAAATGAAGGTCATGCACACTACCGAGTTCCTAATTGAAAATGGATTCGATATGAATCTGAGTGCGGAAGAAGATGTCACTGTGACATTCCATGACCCATGTAGGCTGGGAAGGCAAATGAACATCTATGACCAACCAAGAGACTTGATCTCTGGCGTAGAGGGGGTGAGTCTAGTTGAAATGGAGCATCATGGCGAAGATGCATTGTGCTGTGGCGTATCCAGCATGATGAGTTGCAATGAGAATAGTCGGGCGCTCAGGGTGCAGCGTTTCGAAGAGGTGAATGCCACCGGAGCAGACATCATGCTGACATCATGCCCAAAGTGTGTTTCGCACTTTGAATGCCTGAAGTTCGAGGGAGACCCTAAGCATGATTTTGAGATTCTAGACGTTGTAAGTTTCCTAGCTAGGCAGGTTCAATCAGGCAAGTCCGACTAGCCGAAAGCTAACCCTGCTGAATATCTGACTGGATTCACGACCGCATAATTGAGAACCAATGACCAACAGGAAGGGGTGTGACGGGCATACCGGACCTAGAGGCGAGAAGGTTATCCGAGCAGAAGAGGATCAGGATGATGCTCGATGCAATGAGGGCAGAGGACCAAGCCAAACTCAAGGGGGGAGAAAGCGCCGTTGCCTGGGTCAAAGAAGAGCAGTGCATCGGATGCGACCAATGCACGATTGTATGCGATGATGATGCGATAGAATTGTACGATTCCCCATTAGCCAGTCCAATAATGGATATTGAAGTAAACAGAAAGGCCAAGATAATTCGTGAGGAGTGTACAGGATGCCAACTATGTGTATTGGCGTGCCCCACCGATGCGATTCTGATGATTGATAGGTGATGTAATGGCCAGTGATGATCCAATTAGATTCGGTGCCGAATTTGGCCCCAAAAGAACGGAAAGAACGACTGGGGTCTCTCTATCGACGTTCAAGAACCTAGTCTGGGTTTCCAACTTAGGAGGTCTCATTCTATGTGCCATAGCACTAGAATTCATGATCACTGGCCAATTCCTACTTGGCCTCGGATGCATGGTTGCAGGTGTCGTAATTGCCCTTTTCCCATCAAATTATGAGATTGTTGGGATGGAAGACTCGTTCGAAATGAAAGAGGGATCGGAAAGTGAAGAAATCCAATAGAGATTTGACGAATTCTCTCGTCGGTACCGAATTTCAGAAATTGGTCTGGAGGGAATTGTTGAGAATTCCAAAGGGAGAGGTCAGAACGTACAAGGAGATAGCCGAATCAATAGGCCGTCCTAATTCATACAGAGCGGTTTCTAATGCATGTGCTAGAAACCCGTATGCACCAGATGTTCCTTGTCATAGGGTAATTTGCTCAAATGGTGAAATTGGCGGATATAGCTACCCTGGAGGAGTCCCTGTGAAAATCTCATTGCTGGTGAGTGAGGGTGCGATAAGTCCTCACAACAAAATGGTCAGAAATAGACAATGAAAATTGCCAATGATGCGACTGATGATATGACCCATGCCATGATGTATGTAGACTGACTCAACTCTCCGTTGTTCCCATCGCCCATGGTCCGTCGAGAGGAAAGAAGGCTGTAAATCTAACCCGGCTGACTACAGGAATGGGTACATGATTACCAGTGCGGCTAAGGGTATCAGAATCATTGTTGCATTATCGTCTATGTACTTGAGAGAAGGCAATTCCCCCAATACCGTCAATGGGGCCAGTGCCAGAGCGGCAACCAGGGGAGTCCCGATCCAGAAGTGGCAGCCCAACCAAACAGTGAATGAGACTATTGTGCCGGCAACAATTGCTGAATTGAGGTCTTTCTTTTTTCTCTTCACCTCGCCCATTACAGGATCCACAAAGGTCAATCCGAAAATCAGAGGAATTCCATAAATCCCCCTCTCAACGCCTGCTCCATCTCCCTCGGGTACGATTAACAAGGCCAAGGCAACGGCTATTCCGCCCCATGCAAAGGCGGAAATCTGTTTGGCCTCATATTCCCTCTGGCCCACTACCACGATTCCCCACCTCAGTCTAATGATTTCCAATAACAGAATAATCATCACAATTACACTAACTAATTGTCTCGAGGAAATTGATAGGTAATCACCCATTTCATCCCCCTTGGTGTAAAAAAGAATAGGGATTATTGACATTGCGACATGCGTGAACCTTCTGAATGCATGACCGCCGAATCCACCCACTGAATGATCGACGTGATCGATATCAAAAGGAACTTCAGACTCTGTCATGGCATCACCGGAGTCAGCTCAGCAATCTGTCTAATGCCTCATCCAGTGTTATACTTCCGGTTTCCAAATCGTCTAGGACGCCATCTAGCCCATCCGACATTATGAGCCGTGAGTCCCATGTGGAAAGTAGCCTTTCAGTAATCCTTAGTCTGTTTCTCCAATCTGGTGAAGAACATTTCTCGATTGCAACAACTAACTCATCAATCCCCGATGAGTTATGTGCTGAAACGAGATGAACTTCTGGGAGATTCTTATCGTTTCCTAATTCGAGCGAAGAACGAATCGAATCCGCCGCCCTTTTGGCACCGGGCTTATCTGACTTGTTGACTGCAATAATGTCTGCGAGTTCTATGATTCCGGCCTTCTCGGCTTGAATGATATCCCCTCTGTCGGGTCCGTCGACCATCAGCACCCTATCGGCAAATGCAACTATCCTAGTCTCCGCCTGTCCAGATCCGACGGTCTCAATGATTATTCTTGACCATCCACAGTAACAAAGTAAATCGGTCATCGGGGACAAGAGGTGGGAGACCCCTCCTGGGTGGCCCCGTGTCGCTAGTGATCTGAAGAAAACTGATTCTCCCGAATCAGTGGAGTCCATTCTCATCCTGTCTGCAAGAAGAGCCCCTCCGCTTCTGGGGGATGAAGGGTCTACTGCCAGTACTGCTACCTTCTCACCATTGTCTATCCAGTACTCGACCAGCCTTCCAATTAGTGTGGACTTTCCGACCCCCGGAGGGCCGGTAACCCCCAATGTCCAAGGCGTAACCTCGGGCAGTTCCAGTGTTTCGCCCTCTTCAATTCTGGAAAGAAGTCTAGCTAAAGACCTACGATTGCCCGATAGCGCAGACTCGATCTTCTCCCCCAGAGGCGTCACTCCCAACGCCATCCTGCCGACTGTCCGACCCCTATTGGTTCGCCTTTCT
This sequence comes from Euryarchaeota archaeon UBA4, assembly GCA_002497985.1. Classification (GTDB taxonomy): domain Archaea; phylum Thermoplasmatota; class Poseidoniia; order Poseidoniales; family Thalassarchaeaceae; genus MGIIb-O5. The sequence goes on along the minus strand of DAFQ01000045.1, from coordinate 3,979 downwards.
CAATACGGTCACTACAAGCATCTAGGAAACTTAGAATTTCATCGGTCCTAGAGCCGGGTCCGAATATTGCCCTGACTCCTTGCTCGAAAACGAATTCTCTATCCCTGTTGGGGATGATTCCCCCAGCAAAAACCATTACATCCCCGAGTCCTGCTTCACGAAGTCCATCACATATCTTTGGAATCAATACGTCATGAGCCCCCGATAGGGTCGAAAGTCCCAGTGCCGATACATCCTCATCTGTGACGATGCGGATAATCTCTGAAGGAGTCCTCCGTAAGCCCGTGTAGACAACTTCGTGCCCGCCGTCCCTCAGGGCCCGTGCAATTACCTTGGCCCCCCTATCATGGCCATCGAGACCGGGTTTTGCAACCACTATTCGCATACTGCCTTCGCATCTGCGAGTTGGTGACATGTCTTCAAGCAACCGCAGTATCGATATTTTGTCGTACTTCACTCAGGAAGGCATATTGACGGCCTCCTACGTAATGGCACTGTAATGCCTGCAGACGAAGCCCGGATCGAGGACCTCAGACGGAGAAAAGCCCAAGCCGAGGCAGGCGGAGGCCAAGCCAGGATTGCTGCTCAGCATTCGAAGGGCAAGATGACTGCTAGGGAGAGAATTGACCAGTTACTTGATGAGGGTTCTTTCATGGAGGTAGACCCCCTTGTAGAGCACAGGTGTAGGGACTTTGACATGGACAGGAATGTTATCCCGGGGGATGGAGTTGTATGTGGCCATGGCACCATTGATGGGAGGACTGTATACTGCTTCGCTCAAGATTTCACTGTTTATGGTGGCTCCCTTGGGGAGATGCATGGCCTGAAAATATGCAAAATATTAGATATGGCACTCAAAACTGGTTCTCCAGTAATAGGGCTTAACGATAGTGGAGGAGCGAGAATACAGGAAGGAGTTGCAAGTCTAGGTTCGTATGCGGAGATTTTCTTCAGGAATGTTCGAGCGAGTGGCGTTATTCCACAGATCTCAGTAATAATGGGCCCATGTGCTGGTGGTGCGGTATATTCTCCTGCGATTACCGACTTCGTCGTAATGGTTGACAAGACATCTCACATGTTCATCACTGGACCAGAGGTCATCAAAACGGTCACTAACGAGGAAGTTAGTTTCGAAGACCTAGGTGGAGCCAATACCCATGCTAGTAAATCTGGAGTGACTCACTTCACTACGGAAGATGACCAAGAGGCAATTGATGTTGTTAGGGAGTTAGTTGGACTATTGCCGTCAAACAATCTGGAGAAGCCGGTCCCACTTCCAACATCTGATCCAATAGATAGGAAGAGTGAGGAATTGCAAGATCTGGTTCCAGATGATCCCAAGAAACCCTATGACATTATGACTGCAGTGACGGAGGTAGTTGATGATGGGGCATTCCTGGAGGTCCAGCAAGACTTTGCAAGAAACATCGTGGTTGGTTTTGGAAGACTGGGTGGCCATACGGTTGGTGTTGTGGCAAATCAACCCGAAGTTCTAGCGGGTTGCTTGGACATTGATGCATCAGTCAAGGCTGCAAGATTCGTGAGATTCTGCGATGCTTTCAACATACCTTTACTCACATTCGTAGATGTTCCCGGTTTCTTGCCCGGGGCGAGCCAAGAATGGGGCGGGATAATTAGACATGGTGCGAAATTACTCTACGCATATGCGGAAGCGACTGTACCCAAACTTACAGTAATTACAAGAAAGGCGTACGGCGGTGCCTACGACGTCATGTCTTCAAAGCATATCAGAGGTGATTACAACATAGGTTGGCCTACTGCGCAGCTAGCTGTTATGGGGGCAGAGGGGGCAGTTCAGATTATCCACAAGAGGAGGATTGAGTCATCTGGAAATCCCGAACAAGAGAGGGGGAGGCTCGTTGATGACTACACTGAGACGTTTGCAAACCCGTACAGGGCTGCTGCCCTCGGTTACCTGGATGATGTTATCCAACCCAGGGAGACAAGAATGGTAATGTCGAAAGCACTTGGTGCACTTCTGGAGAAGGAAGAGATCAGGCCTGCTAGAAAACATGGAAACATCCCACTGTGAGGTAAAAAATGGCTCTTGAACAAGATGAGGTAAAGCTTCTCGCCGCTGCAATAATGGCGGTTATTTCTGAAATGGAGGATGGCGATGCAATAGTCCCCTCCTCATCTAGGGGAAAGGGGGATGCATGGTCCATGGACCACAGAAAGGTTCTGATCGGAAGAAGAAACCTGTTCCGCGCTAGAAGTAGAAGAAGCACGACTAGGTGATTTGATGTCTGAAAAAAGGAAGGTCACTGTTGATGGGGAAGAATTTGAAGTTGAGATCGAGAGGGAGGGTGGGTCATACAGAGTCCATGTGGGAGGAATGTCGTTCTCAATAGAAATGGGGGAAAATCCCAATAGAGGAAAGACCGCAAGAAAACCAAGGAATTCAAGAAAGGGGAAGGTCTCTGGAGTTGTTTCATCGCCCATACCTGGAAAGATTGTGTCCATTAATCTATCAGAAGGCGACGAGGTTAGCGAGGGTGATGTCATCATGGTTCTCGAAGCAATGAAAATGCAGAATGAAATTCAGGCGCCCATTGGAGGAGTAGTTACTGAATTGAATTGTTCTCCTGGTGAGACTATTGAGGCTAATTCCCCGCTCATTGTGATCGACCCCGGACAGGATGTAGATTGAGCATATGTATTCAATAGTGAATATACTGGGGGAGTGTTGTGCCAACCTGTGACTACCCCGGATGTAAAGTCGAAGGTACGAAGATTAGCAGGCTTTCACCCGAGGGTTTCCTAGTAGCTACTGGAAACAAGGCCTACTCATTCAGAGAGGCATACAAGAGGTTTCACTACTGCGGGGAACACCACGATGAACTGATGAAGTCAGTTTGGAATAGGGTTAGGTCGACAGATGGTAAAGGGGATGATCATGTTGCCCCAACTGCTATTTGACTAAATTAGCCCGAGAGCGTCCTCGATTCTATTCAATTCTGGACCGGTTGAGCCTTCTCCAACCATGGCGTGATTATCACTAGCCGTACATCCAGCCCCTACGAATGGAGATCCGAAGCTAACGGTGCCAACCATCAGTGGAACGCCTAGTGCGTCTTCTATCACACGTGCCTCTTCCGCTGTAATATCAGGATGGGCCAGGACCCCATTTGAGTTGGCGACCAGCATGCTACCAACAGTGTCATGGTTAGCCACCTTGCTTCTAACAGCATTAACACCCAATACCTCACCAATCATGTCAGAACCATTAGACCCTGGAGGAATTACAGGACTCACTACGGCCCCAATGTCATTGCACTCGACTAGGTTTCCAGCGGCATTTACCCCACTCTGCATCACAACCACGTCTCCGAAACTGGTCAATTCATCCAATTCCGCCTCTGTAGCTATGTCGGCAACAGCGATCCCTTTCCTATTCCCCTTTAGTAAACTGCCAATCAAAGAAGAGCCGCCTACCATGAATGGATACATTTCCAATTCGAATGAGGATTGTAATTCGTGTTTGGCGTCTTCACTGAGGGAGTGAGGGTGGAACAAAACATCACCGACGACCGAGATGTAGACCCCCACTTGACTGTGCCCAAGAATGTCGCCTGTTGATATTCCCATATCGATCCCTTGAATTCCTGACCACTCTGGGACTTGTGAATCTTGCTGTTTTGGTTGCGGGGACCAGGGTGCCTCACCTTGATGAGGCACCCCGGAGTGAAAGAAATGGCACAACGACGAACGTTCCCGTGGGCTCTCGCACCACAGTACAGGAATCGACGCAGATGGGCTTGACTTCCGGGTTCGAAATGGGACCGGGTATTTCCCCATCGCTATGGCCGTGCACAAATTTCTCTCGAATGTGAATTGATATGCTTGATTGAACAGAGGCCCATACAGGGCTTAATATGTGAATTCTTGATGCTCGGGGGTTTAGTGCAGCTGCGCTGAACACCTCGGTCGAAACCTCGGTGCTTACACCCGCTGTCTC
>DAFQ01000016.1:1921-3640 GCA_002497985.1 Euryarchaeota archaeon UBA4 | reverse complement strand
CAACACAGATCAAGGTGAATGGAACTAGGAATTTTGCTGGCTTATCGGCTGTGGTTCCATAGGCGCCCGCGATGACTGCGAATGTCGGGTATAGAATCCACCACAAGCGCCAGTTCTGATTGACGCCGTAGCAATTTGATATAGCGATGCAGGATTCTGAGCCGGGAGCCTGTGTCATCTGCTCGGTCATCTGCTGGCCTACGACCAAGAGCACCCTATTGGCCCAAACAACGTCCCAATCGGCCTCGACTAGAACAAAGTGAGAGAGGCCACGTACAGCCACGACGATTATCCAAGCTGTAGCAATACCTAGCATTGCGGTAGTAGGGGTCTTACCTGGTGTCCACTTGATCAGTGAGGTTGCTGTCACCCACCAAGCGAAGACGAGTGCAGCGGCCGAGATGGCCCCATAGATCACAGCATTCTGCGAACTTGCGCCTCCGGACTCTGCCGACGATACCAATTCGAAGAAGCCGTGTGGATGGAGCAACCCCCCGACGAATATTCCACAGGCGAACGCGAGTGAAAGTGAAATCAACGAGAGTGTCATATTGTTTCCAGGAGTGACCCAAGGGGCGCCGGGCTTACCTGCAATCGACTCCTCAAATTCAAGGAACGATGAGGTGGCGGATGTTGACTGCGGAACCGTCTCACTGATGGCTTCGTCAAGCACATCGCCGCCGAGACTGGGGATTCCGGTGGGGCTCATATTTTCACACTCGTTACTCTAGTATTGTACCAGTTCATTACAACCGATATGGCGAGGCTCCCTGCTTGGTATGTGATTAGGAGGAGAATGAACAGTGGGATTAGTTTGCCAACGTTGTTCATCATTACCAGTATGACGTAGAATATGTCACTATATGCAACGATAACTGCTAGGCTGGAGTTCTTCCAGACATTCATGAATTGGTTGTTCAAGAGGGGCACCATACTCCTTAGAGCCTGAGGCAAAATGACCAGTCTGAGCCTCTGGAATGGGTTGAGGGATAGGGAGATGGCTGCTTCGACCTGCCCTCTGGGCAGTGCCTGAATGCTCCCTCTGACAATCTCGGCGACAGTGGATGCTGTGAAGAGGGTCAGGCCGAGCATCATAGCGAGGAAGAAGGGGGTGATTTCGAACCCAGTTCCCTCAGCTATGTGCCAAGACCCAGGCGCATCGATAACTCCGTCCCCATTCCAGTCCTTGACATATTCAGGCCATGAGATGCCCTTTGAAAGGGCGATTCCTGCTGCTATAGCGAAGGCAGCGACCCAGATGGTGAACCTCTTCCTGAGGCCGGATTCCGAATCATCGATCTGCAGCGAGTTGATTCCATCATCATCGACTTTGCTAGTTATTGAAAGCGCGTACACTAGCAGTGCCATCGCGAGGCCAGCCCCTATGCCCCCTCCATTTGTTGAGACAAAGGGAACGAGGAAATCGAGGAACACCACTGCGGCGACAATTAGCAGTAAGTCTGAGGCAAGTGCCTCGAACCTCCACCCCAGTCCGCTAAATGGCCTCCTTACATTTTCGACAAGGGTGCTTGGGAAGGAAATGACTCGAGGCTCGATCCGGTCCGTGAAACGTAAAATTGCCCGTAGAGTCGCGAGGGCCACTAATCCCATGACCAGTCTTTGGTAAGATTCCACAGTTACGAACCAGATGCCCTGATTACTGAAGAAGACCGCCCCTCCAAAAAGGAAGGTCTCTTCTTTGAACAGTGGGGCTTGGAT
>DAFQ01000016.1:598-1503 GCA_002497985.1 Euryarchaeota archaeon UBA4 | reverse complement strand
TTGGATGAGAGACGTGTGACGCCGACAATAGTCCCAAGGATAAGACAGAGAACTATGCTCAATAGAGTAACCCGGACCGAATTGATGATGGCAGCCTTCAGGAACATCCATCTTTCATCGAGGTTCGCTACTACCTCCATCGGCCAGGGATTGATTTTGAAGGTGTTTACCTTGTCCATGAAATCGAACTGGATCTCCCAGCGGTTTTGCATCACTGGATCAGGGTCATGTTGTAGATAGAGCACCCTGAGAAACAGGTACAAGATGAATGGTAGGAAGGCGAGATACGCAAGTGCGGCCGTTCTCTTTTCCTGCACAGAAGGCTTCATTCCCTCTTGGGAGAGTTTCAAGCCCCAGTAGAAAACAGTGACGAGTATGACAATCGAGAGGGTCTGAGGGATGTTCTGAGATATGATTGGGATCATTGAAATATTGAGTGTGAGGGCAGCGAGAATAAGGATTGAGCCAAAGGAAATGACTGCATCAATGATATCCTGTCGCTTGAAGGAAGAGTAATTCCTTAGATGTACTAGGCTCAAGTTATCCTGGAGAAGAAGTATACCTGCAACCACCGCCCCTCCGAAGAAGAAGAAGGGGATTTGTGCTCCCGGTGAGAATTCTAGGAAGCCAAATCCTTCTGTTACCAATAAGATGTAGGAAATCAAGAAGCAGCCTACGGCAAAGATGGAGCTGAAGTTCTCCGATATAACTCGGAAATTCCCCTTTCGTAATCCTCTGAAAAGATCGGGTAATTCATTCTGCACCAGTAGAAAGCAAACCAGAATTAACCCGCCAACGAACAGAGCCAATTTTTCCATGGGATAGAATGAGGGGTTCATCTGGGTGCCAGCGACAGAGATGTCCCTAGCCATGGAAGTCAGATAGTCAATCGACATTCCAAGGAA
>DAFQ01000016.1:0-188 GCA_002497985.1 Euryarchaeota archaeon UBA4 | reverse complement strand
GGAAATCGCTCGATTCCGATTCCCTCAAGAATTGCCATAATGGTGCCTCATCGTCCTATTTGAAAATAAAAAATGGGCCCCCAGGGGGGAAATCCCCCCTGAGGGCTTATGTAATTCCGTTCATGCGTTGAATGTTTTATTCAGCGCATTGCAGGTGCGTACTGGATTCCACCCTCGGAGACGAGGGC
>DAFQ01000011.1 GCA_002497985.1 Euryarchaeota archaeon UBA4 | reverse complement strand
TGGTCGCCGAAATGTGCGACCGTGTCGGTGTTATGTATGCGGGAAGGGTGGTCGAGCAGGCATCGGTGGAGGACATATTCGCCAATCCCAGACATGCTTACACCAAGGGCCTCATGGACAGTAGCCCACGACTCGACTCTGTCCCCAAGTCAGAGCTCTCCACGATTCCAGGACAAGTTGCGGCTCCGTCCGACTATGTTCCAGGATGCAGGTTCTGCCAGAGGATGGGTAGGTCCGGCAAAACTCTCTCAGTCAAGCCAGAAATAAAGGAAATCTCCCCTGGTCACTGGGTTGAGAACTGCCCCTTATGCGTGACCGACCACGAACCCCCTAGAGAGGTGGTCAATTGACAGATGCTCAATATCCCACCCTATTGGAGACTCGTAATCTGAAGAAGTGGTTCCCAATCAAGGGAGGCCTTCTTTCCACTGTCAAGAGTTATGTTAGGGCCGTAGATGGAGTCTCGCTTGAAGTCAGGAAGGGAGAGACACTTGGCGTGGTCGGAGAATCCGGCTGTGGCAAGACAACTCTTGGGCGGCTCCTTCTGGGCCTGATTCCCATTACCGATGGCGAGATAATCTATGATGGAGCCCCAATTTATGAGATAGAGAGGCAGGAAATACGTAAGAAAATGCAGATCGTTTTCCAGGACCCCGGTGGCTCAATGAACCCGCGGATGTCCGTGAAGTCGATCGTCGGGGAGCCACTACATGTTAATACGAAATTAGATGATTCTGAAATCACATCCCGTGTATCTGATCTCCTAGAGTCAGTGGGGCTGGAAAGCGTGCACATGAATCGCTACCCTCATGAGTTCTCTGGTGGCCAGAAGCAGAGGATAGCAATCGCAAGGGCCCTTTCTCTAGATCCAGAATTCATACTCCTTGATGAGCCCACAAGCGCTCTTGATGTATCGGTTCAAGCACAGGTCCTAAACCTCCTGGCCCAGTTGCAGAAGGAGAGAAACCTGACCTTCGTCTTCATCACGCACGACCTCGCAGTCGTCCGTCACATCTCTGACAGGGTTGCAGTGATGTACCTTGGCAAGATAGTGGAACTCGCCGATGCCGATGAGATATACAAGAACCCAGCTCATGCGTATACCAAGGCACTAATATCCGCTATTCCCAGAATGGATCCGACGGGCCCCAGCAACAATGCCACTGTCGAGGGCGATGTCCCCTCTCCGGTCGACCCTCCCCCGGGCTGTGCATTCGGCCACCGTGTTGAGCATCCTAATTGGGAGCTAAGTGTGGAAATGGATCTGTCCCTGAGGGAGATTTCCCCCGGGCATTGGGTTCAGCCATGTCCATGCTGTACTAATGTTAGCAATTGAGAGAGCCCCCCATTGCCTCGGGCCAACGTAGGTCTGATGTAATGAAACCGCATCAGACGATCATGGCACCTAGTGCTTCGGAGGGCGAAGCTCATGATTTCACAGAGAACGAGGCGTTCCTTTCCCGTGGGGAGCAGAGGCAGCGTGCCCTCGAGAGGATCAAGGCGGCTGCCGACCAGAGGAGGCATGACAGGGCCCAGAAGATTCTGGCCCAAGAGGGAGAGAGCCTGGCGATCACCATCGGCAGGGTGGTTTACGTCTCTGCGTGCATGCTCTTCGATGGCCTCATCCTCACGGAGATCATCGTGTACCTAGGTAGGACGGCGTCAGCATGGGCGGTATTCTTCCTCGTTCTCGCATTAGCAGTCAAACTGCAGATGTCACTCTATGACAGGTTCTTCTCTGTTGATATCACGAATCTTGAGTAGCAGGCGAGATTGGGAAAAGCTCGCTGTCAGTCCTCTCGAACCTCCTGAAGGAAGGCACGATCAATCCGGAGGTCGTTGTCAGGATCATGAATCCGACAGCCAGGGAGTAAGTGGTTAGGACGTTGGTCGCCTCAATCATCCACCCCCCTAGGAGCGGAGAGAGAGGGATGAATATCAGAGAGCCGATTGCATCGAGCGAGTTCACCCTGCCCCTCAGGTGCTGATCGACGCTGTCTGACATCGTGGTCCTCCAGATGACGCCAAGCGTCCCACCCAGAATCCCCTCCAGGAAGACGAATACGAGTATCGCCCAGAATGGGATCGGCATGGCCCACATGAGCATGCACCAAGCTATCCCTCCGATGAAGACGTAGAAGACCATCCCACGGTGTTCCTTCGGAATCGGCCATATCCCCCCTATGGCCGAGCCAGCCATCGCTCCCGCGGCCCCCAATGCGCCGAAGAACCCGAACTCAGCCGCACCCAGACCTTTGTTCTCGATGATGAACGGGATGCCTATCTCAATCGCCGAGTCGCCTATGTGCCAAATCATGAACATCACTATCCCCGCGAAAAGCCATGGCTGCGTTTTCACGAATGCCCATGCCTCTGTGACCTCCTCCCTCAGGCTCGAATCATCGTCATCCCTGTCCACGGGGATCTCAGGCAGGGTCCAGAGTATCGCAGCACTGACTAGGAAGGTCAGAGCATCGACTAACAGGCACAGCTCGATGCCCCAACTCCCAACTATGACGCCGCCTATCAAAGGCCCCAGCATCCAAGCCGCAGTCATCGCCATCCCCCTCATGGCGTTGGCCTGTGGCAGGTCTTCTTCAGCCACAAGGTCCGGAACAAGAGCCCCTACCGCTGGTATGGAGAAAGCACCCGCTCCCCCTGTGAGGAAAGTGATTACCAGGAGTGTGGCGAACTCGTTCAACCCTGCCACCAGACCGACTATTGCAATCGTAACGAGGACGAACTGGCATAGGTCTGCCACAAGGGCGACGGTTCTGCGAGGGATCCTGTCTACCACAGCCCCCCCATACAGGAGAAGGGGAAGGTGCCCGAGAAAATATGCGGTGAAAATCAGGCCGTACGCCTTGGGACCCCCGCTCTGCGCCACGGTCCAACCCATGCCGATTATGAAAATCGAGCCCCCGAGCATGTTGATGCCGTTGCCGATTATGAAACGCCTGAAATCACGCTGATCCCAGACTTCTCTCATGCCCATGCATCAATCCGGCGCCCCCCGGCTATCAACCTGCCTTGGCAATATCGGGACTCGTCCCACTTTTGCAAATTGAACATTTGAGCCCCAGTCAGAAATATTGTCAAATCTGTGATTAGTTTGTATTAGGAAATTCAGTAATAATTACTCATTTGTTCAGTATTTTCTGAGAATAGTGTAATTACTATTAGAATAATACGTATTGACTGCTCATACATTCATATAATAAACCGCGCGATATTGGACTGCCCTTATGACGACCAAGTCTAAACTGGAATACATCTGGCTGGATGGATTCGAACCGACACAGAGCATGAGAAGCAAGACGATGATTAGATCCGACTTCGGAGGGACGGTGGCCGAGTGCCCGATGTGGTCCTTCGACGGGTCCTCCACACTGCAGGCAGAGGGGGGCGACTCCGACTGCCTCCTCAAGCCAGTCGCAATCTACCCCGACCCAGACCGAATTAACGGGTATCTGGTAATGTGCGAGGTTCTGAATGCGGATGGAACCCCTCACGCATCAAACGGAAGGGCTACCATCGAAGGGGACGACGATGACTTCTGGTTCGGATACGAGCAGGAGTACTTCCTGTGGGACCCCGAGTCAGACCTCCCATACGGATTCCCACGGGACCAGACTCCCCAGGGGCAGTTCTACTGCTCGGTGGGCGCGATGAACACGTTCGGCAGGGACATCATCGAGGCCCACTTGGATATGTGCCTCGAGGCAGGCCTCAATGTGGAAGGCATCAATGCAGAGGTGGCTGTGGGCCAGTGGGAGTACCAGATTTTCGCGAAGGGCGCCAAGGATGCAGGAGACCAGATTTGGGTCTCGCGCTATCTGGCCGAGAGGAATGCGGAGAAGTACGGACTTGCGATAGAGTGGCACCCCAAGCCACTGGGCGCTACGGACTGGAACGGCTCAGGGATGCACGTCAACTTCAGCGATGGCAAGATGCGTGATGTCGGCGGAGAGAAGCTGCTGAGTGAGATCTGCGAGGCTTTCGGAAAGAACATCAAGAAGCACATGGACGTCTATGGCGCTCACAACGAGCAGAGGCTAACCGGCCTCCACGAGACCCAGTCGATACACGAGTTCTCATACGGAGTCTCCGACAGGGGCGCATCGATCAGGATTCCTATAGGGACTATCGAGGATGGCTGGAAGGGGAGGCTCGAGGACAGGAGGCCCTCGTCAAACGGTGACCCGTACAAGATTGGTGCGGTCGTGATCAGCACCACCAAGTCAGCATACTGATTTCAGCATACTGACCACCTCGTCCGCGCACCCCCAGGAGAGGGTCACCCCAGCTCCGCCATGGCCATAGTTGTGAATGACCAACTTGCCCCCGATCTCCTCCGATTCCAAGCGGACCTCGTAGCGGGATGGCCTGAGTCCAACCCCTACCCCGACTATCTTGTCCCTGTCCAGTTCAGGCCACAGGGCCTCGCATTTGCCGAGGATGTACTCGGTGTCCTCATCCCTGACTTCCAACTCCCAGTCCCCCTTCTGGGCGGTTCCGCCTAGGACCGTCACGTCCCTTCTTGGTATGGTGTAAGTGAGGGTTTCTGGCTGCTGGTCGAACCTTCCGAAACCTGGGTCTTGTTCGATGTAGATGATCTGTCCTCTAACTGGGATTACAGAATCATCGTCGCATAATTCCCTGGACCCTATTCCTGTACAGTTTACTACGACTTTCCCTTCTATGTCCCCAATCTCGATCACTTCTCGGATTTCTATGGCCCCCCCTAGGTCTTCAAACCTAGATTTCAGCCATGGCATGTACAGGTGCATCTCAATTACTGGGGCCTCTATTTCCCATCCGAATGAATATCCTTCAGCTATCTCAGATTCATCAAGGATTCTGAAATGGTGAATGTCATTACTCCATCCAGGGGATTCACATTCCCTGACTAGGTACTCTCTCCCAAGCCTCATGGTGATGCATTCCACACCTTCCTCTGACATCAGCCTGATTAGTTCGTCGAATGTCTCAGACGACCAGCGATTTGTCTTTTCCAATGGCTCTGCAAGGAAGGGATACCACCATGCTGCAGCAGTATCAGAAACCGTCTCGGGACTGAGCTTGTCCGTGATTATGGTCACATTGAATCCGGCCTCAAGTAGTCTAATCCCCGTGCTCAAGCCGGAGACTCCGGCACCAATGACCTTCACATCCATGTGCCCTCATGTGGGTGCAGCAGATTATTCCGTCGGTAGGCAACTATCTTTAGCCAGCACCCAGTCGACTTGGCGTTGACATGCCTAAGATAAGAAGGCCCAGGAAGGGTTGGTGGAGGCCTGAGAGATACAAGCGAATATTCCGTTCCACTAAGGTCAAACCGAGCGAGAAGGGGCTCCCTCCCTGTCCAGCTTGTGGGGAATGGAGCATGCAGAGGGACGGAACGAGGAACGAACTCTTCTGCGGCCTCTGTGGCGCCGTTCTCTGATTCGTCAAGACAATACGCAACAACCCCCCCGATGCACTGTCGCAGTGATGAGGAACCGCACCGGATGCCTCGGGCATCACGAGTGATGGGCGATCTGAGCGGCACTAAAGGTAGGTCACAACCAGTGCCATCGTGTTCCACATGGCATGAGCGGCTATTCCCGGCAATAGGCTACCAGTCCTAATTCTGATCCAGCCATAGATAACGCCCCCAATTGTCGCCATGCCTATTGTGAAGGGGTCAAGATGGACGAGCCCAAAAATCACGGCACTGATTAGAATTGCAGGCCATTGCCCATGCATCCTGCTAATCGAATCCAAAAGGTAACCTCTGAAAAAAAGCTCTTCGGAGATGGGCGTCATTATGCATATGCTAATGAAAGCTAGCAATATCGCTAGGTTTGACGACTCCCAAGTCGTTCCTATGTCAGTATTCGTCCCCGGTTCTCCAAAAAATAATACAAATATAATTGCATAAATAAATACCAATATATTGTCAACAATTAGGGCTATTATGGGAATTCCGAGAACCATTATTGCTGCTCTTTTCGGAGGGCCGAATCTCATCATATCCCTAGTTCGGGCGATACTTCCGTCCAGGTAGATGAAAAGTAGTATCATAGGGATGACAACGATCTGTGTCAGGAGGAAGCCGATTGAGAGGGCGGCACCCTCTCCGACTCCAATAATCAGTAATGGGACCATAGTCAGTAATAATCCAACAAAAGTCGCACCCATGTATGCTAATACCGAGAATAATACAATTGCCCAAGATGCAATTTTATTCTCACTGAGCCCCTCCGATGAGTAATCAACAGGCGGTGAAATGGGAAACACCGGCTTACTGTTGGAGAAATTCACAAACGCCCTAGTCAGAGGCCCAATTCCATCTCCCACATGCTTGCACTACCTCTCGATATATTCACTTATTCCCCGA
>DAFQ01000034.1:3190-3876 GCA_002497985.1 Euryarchaeota archaeon UBA4 | reverse complement strand
CCGTTTTCCGCTATTGGATAGAGTGCGTGAACTAATGGCTTCATTTGCCTAGCTCCGGATTTCTCCGGCCTGCCCATTCTGGCACCGACCCTACATGGAACGGCATTTTCCCATCTTAGTTGTGAAAGACTCTTGACTAGCCAGAGGCATCTTTCTACCTCATGGCCATCGAGAAGCAATCTAGAACTTCTGAGAATCGACTTGTCCCTCGGCCCCGAATCAGGAATCTTCGCTGACGCCTCGTCTCCAATGGCTTCAGTTTCGAGAGTATCCTTTCCGGATTGCATAGCCGCAGTAGTGGCCTCGAGCCTCGCAACAGCCCTCTCGGACTCCAACGCCTCGAGACGAGCCTCTTCTTCGGCGATAATGGCGATAGACGACTTGATCCTCCCCATCCTGTCTGAGATGTAGGGCATGGCATTGGCCACTGATTCAATCCCACCTGCCCTGTCTTCCAGACCAAGCCCCTCAAGAAGCCCCTCCCAGTTTCTAGGAATCAGAATGTCATCCCCATCGTGAATATGCTGAACACCCAATGTCATCAGAGACGATTTGGCTAATCCATGAGTCCTTACTGCTGTCCACCTGGGCCACTTCTCATACTCCAGCTCTTCCAAGCCAGCATCATCCATTTGCCCATCATGGCTCCACCCATCCACAGCCCCTCTGATTCTTAGCCCATCATC
>DAFQ01000034.1:0-2811 GCA_002497985.1 Euryarchaeota archaeon UBA4 | reverse complement strand
GGCAGATCGGCCCACCAGTGATTCCATGGGGGAGGCACCGCAGTTCCGAAGGAGACACAGACTTCCTTGCACTGTTTCCATGACAGGTCAATATCTCTGAGGAAAATAAACCAGTCCCTACGACGCCAGTTCCTCTCAACCTCATTCTCCCCTCCCCTTCTCAATGCCCCATTGAATGGCATTCCCGGAGGCAACCCATCCCTCTCAAGGCCGATTATTTCTGAGAATCTCTGAACCTTTTCAGGGTGATCCAGTATATCCACAAGGTCCGCTGCCCACCAGTCTCTGGTGTATGCAGAGGGAACCAGATCCTTGTTGTTCTCAAGGAATTCACCGAATCCCAGTAGGATTTCCCCGTTGTCCCATATTGAAACCACTTCGCCATTAACGGAATTCCACTCATCCAAGGAAGAAATCATCCGGTAGTCACCATTGGAAAGCAGTACAGTCGGCCCATCAATGTCTATGCAGGGAGTAACCGCGCAGGCCTTTCCCGGCCGTTCAATCTTCATCTGAGTACCAACGGAAATGAAGCCCCCTGCAGCCTCCATGGAAATGGGATTGAGGCCAGCAGCCGCTAGACCCGTCGCCCGGCTCCGCCCATACCTGAGGCGGAAACCACCCGGCTCCCCAGGCTCGCCAAAGATTGGCCTGCCTGCAATCACATCATCCATGTATCGGGAAATTTTGGGTATCGTTTTACTCTTGAAGCCATCAGATTTTTCCTCTTTCGGCTTACCCTTTTCCGCGAACTGCGAAATGAAGTCCCAACCAGGAATCTGCATCCTCTCTGTGTGCTTGACGATTTTTGGGGCTTTGAGGCACAAACCCTCCCCAATTACGAGCATAACCCCCCCTCGTACCCGAGTTCGGAAGGATCCATTCTCATTCTCTATATTCCTCACTTCCTTGTAGCCCGCGCACTCCTGCTTTTCGGTCTCCTCCCCATTCACCATTACGGGACAGGCCCGAACAATCACATCGACCTCCTCTGGAGGTGGCTTGTATTGCAGTCCAGCCCTGTAGAGGCCGAACTCCTCCTTTACCCTCTCCACTTCGGGAGTAGAAGGAAGGTACCTGCCCAGGCCAAGCTCCCTGCGAATCATGTCTCCAATCAGCACGCAGAGGGCCTGTGCTGTCCCTCCTGCAGCGCGTATCGGGCCACAGAAGTCGATAGACAGGAACTCGGACCCATCACCGTTGTTCAGAATGCGAACCGCGCCAATTCCATCAAGCGGAGCAACTAGGACCGCCTCGGTCAGCACAGCAAGGCCGACCCTCAGACCGCAATCTATCGCATCCCTCAGATCCCCATCCCTGATGTGCATCTTCTTTGCGACATCTACAGCTATCTGGATAGACGCGCTTTCCCTGTCCGTCGTTCCCAGTAGCTCACGAAGGTCATCCTCAATCCTCAGACCCTTGAGATACTCCTCGAGCAACTTCTCCGTCCTGCTCGCTAAATCCGCAGCGCGTGGAATCTCAACTTCCCTGCTGAAGTCCAACCCCTTTGACTTCGCCTCGGACGCCAATTCGTACTCCTCTTCGGCCCGAGCGTCAAGCCAGTTCTGATACTCCTCAATCTCACTGCTCAAGCGCGCCATGTCATAGGCGGAACGAGGTCCATTTTCCACCATCATCACCATACGCCCCGCTGCGAACATCTCCTTACCGGCCTAGGCCGTCCAAGAACATTGACCGTAATCTTGGCATTATTGACGGATTAGCATTGCGAACCTTCATGCGACTCTATTGGCCCGGAGAGGGGGAAGAAGATGCAGTCCATCAGCGCGGAAGAGGCGAAAGCACGGCTAATAGACAGGGTAAGAGAACTGGCGTACTTGTATTCCCCAGACGATTTATTCACCCTTGCTAGTGGAAGGCAGAGCCCGCATTTCTTCGACATGAAACCAGTCATGATGGACCCCGACTGCGCTCACTTGCTAGGCGTGCTAATCCACCACCAACTGGAAGTTCTCGGAGGCATCGATGCAGTAGGGGGCCTCGAGCTCGGAGCCGTTCCACTGACTGCAATAGCCATAGCGAAGGCGGGCAAGGGCTCAGAACTGAGGGGATTCATGGTTCGCAAGGAGCCAAAGGGCAGGGGAGGCCGTAAGACAGGAAACCCCCCTGGCATAGAGGGTGCAACGATCAAGTCAGGGGACAGAGTCGTGCTTCTCGAGGATGTCACTACAACAGGTGGCTCTGCCCTGAAGGCTGCACATATGCTGACCGATATGGGCTGCGATGTAGCAGCATGCATCACCATACTAGACAGGCAGGAAGGTGGTGCGGATGCCTTCAGGGAAGCCGCAATCGATCTCAGGCCCCTCATACTCAGGTCCGATGTGGCCGGTGATTGAATGGGCCAGCACGTGATAGATCCGGATGGTAATCCATACCACCCCGAGAATCTTGAGAGGAAGGAGTACGTGGGCGCATCTGCATACTTCGACCTGGACCTCAGGTCTGGTGTAATTGTCGAGGTCGAGCACTTCCCAGAGATGAGGAAGCCATCATACAAGATTCAAGTCGACTTCGGCCCCGTCCTGGGTAGGCTGTGGAGCTCCGCGCAGATTACCAATTACCCTCGACACGATCTCATTGGGAGAACGGTCGTAGGCGCCGTCAATCTTGGAGACAAGACACTTCCAACGGGGTTCATTTCACAGTTTCTGGTTCTTGGAGCACTTGATCCGGATGGAACAGTGAGACTGCTCGAGCTCCCAGAAGGCGTACTGCCGGGTTCAATGGTCGCTTGACTTCACTTGTGCTTCCAGCAGAATGCCCCGCCCCTGAATGACATGCCTC
>DAFQ01000009.1:38364-38932 GCA_002497985.1 Euryarchaeota archaeon UBA4 | reverse complement strand
ACAGTCAGAGAAGCCTCTGGTCCGCAGTCGGTGCCCTGGTCTGGGTCTCCGGTGATTGCGGTTGGGTTCTCTGTGTTCAGGCAGACCTCTGCTAGGTTCCCGCTTGGGACCGAAGCGAAGTCGACCTCTCCGTCCTTTAGGGCGGCTACGCGAGTAGCCTCCTCAGCGACCTCGGACCTGGTGATCTTGTTCAGGTTGAATCCGCCGTCTTCCCAGTATAGCCAGTTAGGAGTGAGCACGAGCTCGGTCTCCTCGACGTAGCTGTTCAGGACGTATGCGTTGGTTCCTAGCGGGTTCGAGTGCAGGAACGCGTTGCAGTGGTCATCGGAACTCTCGTCGACGTCAGCGGTTGCTGGGTCGTCCTCGGTTACGATTCTGTTGGCCTCGCAGGTCTCTGCGTCAGTAACGGCTCCAATCCAGAATGCGATGGTCGGGATGAATGCCGAGTAGGCAACATCCAGAGTCGCGGAGAAGGTACCGTCGTCGTTGACGACTAGTCCGTCGCAAGATGACATGGTCTCGTACATTATCCATGCAACACCTGAGTCTGGGCTTCCATACTCTATAA
>DAFQ01000009.1:35177-38244 GCA_002497985.1 Euryarchaeota archaeon UBA4 | reverse complement strand
CGCAGGTCTCTGCGTCAGTAACGGCCCCAATCCAGAATGCGATGGTCGGGATGAATGCCGAGTAGGCAACATCCAGAGTCGCGGAGAAGGTACCGTCGTCGTTGACGACTAGTCCGTCGCAGGATGACATGGTCTCGTACATGATCCATGCAACACCGGAGTCTGGGCTTCCATACTCTATAACTCGGCACCATGAGTACCGAACGTCCTCGGCGTCGAACGTTGCTCCGTTCGAGAAGAAGACTCCCTCACGTAGGGTGAAGGTGTATGTCAGACCGTCGTCGCTAATGGTGTAGCCAGTGGCGAGCCTTGGAACTAGGACGGGTGCTCCGTCTGCTCCTGGCTCGTACCTGTACAGAGTGTCGTAGACGTTCTCAATGACTGCTCCGGACGACGTGTCGTACGCGTCTGCGGGGTCCATCATTGGTGGGTCGACGTCAGAGGTCATTGCAACGATCTCGCAAGCGGATGCAACGCCGGACAAATCGTCCTCTTTGCACTCTCGGAGATCCTCTAGAGCTGCCATGGCGTCGGCCATCGACATGTCGCCGGAGCCGTACTTGCTCATGTAGTAAGCTTGGTCGTAGGCGCAGGAGCCGTCGTCGTCAGTAGCTGACGAGTCGTAGTTTGTAGCTTCCATGTCCATGCAACCAGCCGCCTCAAGGTGGTCAAATACGCCGTCGCCGTCCGAGTCGGCGAACTCACACGAACCGTCGTCGACGGTCGCGTCAGCGTTGAAGTTAGTTGCAATTTCATCCATGCAACCCTCCACATCGTCGTCTCCGCCGAGGCAACCGGCGGCGACTGACGCAATCATCAGCGTAACAAGAAGTAAAGCATTTAGCCTGGACTTCATACCTCGTGCGTGGGCGTGTTGAGTATTTAGTATCTCTCAGAATATTGGGAAAATAGGCATTTTTGGTCACAAATAACCTTGAAATTGGTTTACTTTCTGCACTCCAGAGGGAGCCATGGGTGGATGGTGGACGTGCCGAGATTTGAACTCGGGGCCTCTTCCATGCCAAGGAAGCGCGCTTCCAAGCTGCGCCACACGCCCAATAGAAAGGGCGACTATCGAGGCCCATTTAAGGAGAATGGGTGCAGGGGATGGCAAGAGTGAGTGGAGATGACAGGGCGTCCCGAAATTCCAGATGGCCTGATTGAGAGTGTCATCCTTGCGCTTGATGGCAGGGAGGCTCCCTTCATCAAGAGCCTTGAGGGGGGGATCGCCCTCGAATGGCTGGAGTCTGGTGACAGCAGATTGGGAATCACAAGGTTCGAGTGCGACCACAACGAGCTGTATCGCAGGAGGAGGCTTGGATTGCCGCCGGGCCCCATCACTATCGGGATCAACAGTATCTTGGATGGTGACGAGAAGCTGTTCAAGCACACGCTGGCACATGAACTGCTCCATGCAGCGGGACTCTTGGAGCACGACGGGAATCACGCTGAAATCGTGAAAGCAGTGGCGCCGTCCCCGAAGCTGAGCGAGTCCCCCGTATTGAGGGGGATGCGGGAGGAGGTTCTTTCCAGCCTACCTGAGAGACAGTGGATCTGCGGGAACTGCGGCCACTCCTGGGAGCGGATGAGGGTGACGAGGCCCGACAGATGTCCCAAGTGCGCGAGATCGTTCGCGGCACCCTAGGGCGTTTTCCATCTCCTTGGAAACGTCTAGTTACCCAATCCGCAGAGTGTGGGATTCATGAGGGGGGTGCTCGGCGCAGATGTCAGGGCGATTAGTGTAGTCTGGATATCATCCCGGCCTTCTAAGCCGGTGACACGGGTTCGAATCCTGTATCGCCCACCACCAAACCCGCTCCCTCGCGAATCGCTCATATAGGGGCAGCAGGTCGGCCGCCCGCATGAAGAGAGGTTCTCGCGCATGGAAGAAGCGAGGCCAGCAGCGCTGGAAGTGGCGCAAGAAGAAGCTCCGAAGGCGAAAGGCGGCCAGAAAGCGCGCTAAGCAGTGATTCCACTGAATTTTGGCAGCGGACAAATTGATAGGCTGATTGCCAATGCAAGCATAATGACTCGTGCGGATGCTACACCATACGTTGCGCTGGCCCTAGTTTGCCTTATGCTGGGAATGACTGCCTCTATTGGCCAAATGGGTACGGAAATGCGAGCCCTTGAGGATGTGCCTGAGAAGTCTATGACCCACGCGGCCCCGAATTTCCCGGGATTCACCCCTGGCTCGATCTTCTCGGATACCACGATATCCAACGCTAGGGGTACGGCCTGCATGGTCAGGCACAACGGGACACTAGCGTGCTGGGGGGCGAATGATGCCGGGCAACTCGGAAATGGCCAGATGGAGGATGGAAACTACTCCGAAGTTCCGGTCGAGGTGATTGGAGTGACCGGGCTCACCTTCAGGGAGGTCGCCGTGGGGGAGTTCGCGGCCTGCGCCATTACCGACACAAACGAGTTGTACTGCTGGGGCGGTGGACAATACGGTCAGCTAGGCAGGCCCGTGTGCGTATACGTGGGTGACGATTACTACCCATGCAGGTACGCCCAAGGAAAGCTACCAGCGAAGGTCCACTTCCCAGGCAATCCAAACGCCGAAGTCAGGACCATCGTGGGATCTGACCTGAGTGCCCACTTCTGCGCGATTATCGACGACGGAGACGTGTCGTGCTGGGGCAAAAACGACTTCGGCCAGGTGGGGAATGGAGATTGGTGCAGCGAGGGCGTGACATACGCGCAGATCCCCGCGGTGGGGGACAACTGCAACATCTACAATGGCATAACTAGGCCTCAGATGGTCGAGATGCCCGAAAACCGGAGCGCTATCGCCGTATCAGTCGGAATGGGCAACTCGTGCGCGGTTCTCGACAACAACAGCTTGTACTGCTGGGGGAGAAGCGACACAGGATCAATGGGGCAGGGCGACGACTACCTCTACAAGACCACGCTTGCAGAGACCCTAGTTGATTGGGAGAATCAAGACTGGCTCAACATGACCGATGCGACGAATTTCGCTGAAGAGGGCAAGGCCTACATGTACCCATGCCCGTTTGGAGGCACCCACTGGATTGAGTGGACTGGCAAGGAAAACAACACA
>DAFQ01000009.1:0-34798 GCA_002497985.1 Euryarchaeota archaeon UBA4 | reverse complement strand
GACGTCGACTTCGCGTTACAGCTGGAACCCATACACGTCCCCATGCCGAACGGCACTGGCGTATTGGCGATTGATTCGGGATTCTCGGGGCACACGGCGGTTCTCGAGGACGGGAACGTCGCCTTCTGGGGGTTTGGCAATGATGACGAGCGTTGGAACTCCTCACCCACCCTGAATCCCGATCTTGGGCCGGACGTGAACCGCTCGGTGATCTCCTTCAGCCAGGGGCCCGAGCACGGATGCGCCATACTCGACAACTTCGAGGCATGGTGCGGCGGGATGAACGGCAACGGGCAGCTCGGACTTGGGAACTCGACGTACTACGAGGACATCACGCCAGTAGTCGGCGGGCATGAGTTCGTCGCAATAGCCGCGGGGGGCTCGTGGTATGGCGACCACTCCAGATGGAACTCAACAGGATGGATGGCCGAGGTCCAGTCAACCTGTGCGATTAACACGACTGGTGGCGTCTTCTGCTGGGGCTCCGACAACTACGGCGGGCTGGGCAACGGCGGCAATGGATTCTCATCTTTCCCCGCTGAGATATGGGTCGAAGCTGGGACTGACGGAACAGCGATGTTAGGCGACAGGGACCCAGACGGAGATGGCATTCTGGGGATGCTTGACGAGCTGCCATGGGGATGCCCGGCGGGACACTACGTAATCGACGGCTCCTGCACGGGAGTCAGCGAGGCGGGGCACTACTCGCCGGAGTTCTCAGAGTCGGACTGGGAGTGCCAACCTGGCGAGTTCCAGCCACTGGCGGGACAGGGGTTCTGCATTGAGGCGAGTCCGGGGCACTATGTCTCGGGAAGCACCGCGACATCTCAGGAATCATGCGAACCAGGCTACTACCAGCCCGATTCCGGGCAGACATCGTGCTTTGGGGCGGACATGGGGCACGAGACAAACGTTGAGGGCACCGCGCAGATGATGTGCGGGACTGGGTACTACCAGCCACTTGCAAACCAGTCTGATTGCCTCGCTGCGGATCCCGGCAACTATGTCGGTAGCGTGGGCTCTACCACACAGACTGAGTGCGCACCGGGTACTTACTCGGCCAACCTAGCCGCGTCATCGTGCTCACTCGCTTTCGCAGGGCACTACGCGCCCGGCAATGGGTCTGTAGCACAGACGCCCTGCGAGCCCGGTACTTACTCGGACGAGTTGGGCCTCGGCGAGTGCAAGGTAGCGGAGCCAGGCCACTACGCGAGCGAGTCTGGATCGACTTCCCAGACTCCCTGCTCGATGCCCCAGTTCCAGGCATCGCAGGGCCAGAGCGAATGCATCGACTCGAGCCCCGGCCACTACGTAGACACGGACGGTGCGACATCAGAGGAGGCATGTCCTGCAGGGACCTTCCAACCCTCCAACGGCGCCACCGAGTGCACGGACACGAATCCAGGACACCACGCCCCCTCCGAGGGCACTGGCGACGAAGTACCGTGCCCCACAGGCCAGTACCAGCCCGAGTCGGGGTCCATTGTGTGCCTATCGGCTGACCCCGGGAGCTTCGTGGACACGGAGGGCTCATCGATTCAGACCGAGTGTGGCGAGGGGCAATATCAGCCAGATTCGGGTTCCGACTCGTGCTTGGTTGCCGAACCAGGGAACTATGCTGATGGAACAGGATCAGAGGTCCAAAGGGAGTGTGTCCCTGGGACATATCAATCGGAACCAGGGCAGGAATCGTGCATCGAGGCAGAAGCTGGTCACTCCGCTGAGGGCCCGGCTGCTACTTCCCAGACGATTTGCTCTCCAGGGACTTACCAACCAGAGCCAGGCAGGGCGTCGTGCATCGAAGCCACTGGAGGTGCCTTCGTGGCGGATGAGGGTTCCTTGGACTTCGAATACTGCGAGGTCGGGACCTACCAGCCTTCTACCGGGCAGTCCGAATGTCTAGAGGCCGGAGCTGGGTACATTGTATCGCTGATCGGCTCTCTGAGCCAATACCCCTGCGAGGCGGGTACCTACCAGCCTTCTACCGGGCAAACCGAGTGCGTCGACGCCCAGAAGGGACACTACGTTGAGGCAGAGGGCTCGTCCTCCCAGACACCCTGCGAGGCCGGTACCTACCAGCATCTGGCCAAGGCCACGTACTGCATAGTCGCAGGAGCCAACCACTTCGTTCCCGAGCCTGGTGCCTTCTTCCAGCAGCCCTGTCCTTCCGGAGAGACGCAGCCTGAGAAAGGGCAGGCCTCCTGTATCGCAGAGGCGACTGACGACTCGGGCGGTTCCGTACCCGGATTTGCATTCCTTCCAGCTATTGTAGCCATTTCATTGGCTGCCAGCAGATCGAGGAGACACTAGTCCCGAGTGCCTGAAAAACGATCAATCCGTGACAGGCTTGATAGTTGGTGCTTTATTGGAACTAATGTGGTCGGGATAAGGGAGTACTCCGAAAGTGACCGCACTGCCGCTACCCTGTCCCTTGTGGCCTTCGTGGCAGGGATATCCCTCATCTGGGCGGTGATCGGACCGGGGCATTCGGCGGCCTCCATTTCTGAGGCCTCAGGCTCCCAGGTCATACCCAGCACCACCCTAGCCATGTTCAGGACCATTGCAGCAATGGCGTCGGTGTTCACGCTCTCGGCAATCGCCTCCAACAAGGAGGGCCTCAACTACAACGTTCTAGACTACGAAACCAAGATCTACGGGCCGAGGAGATTACTCGGCACGAGCCGCCTGGCTGCATACACGATGTGGAGTTTCGGCCTCCTGGGGATATACTTCTCCATAGCGGCATTCGTGACGTGGTCGCACATTCTTGGGACTAACGTCCCAGACATCCTTCTCGTCGCGTGCCCCGCGGCCCTAGCTGCTTCTTGCGCGTCCGCGCTTCTGGTTTCCGCGACTGTGACTTTCATACTAATTCCCGAATCCAATGAAAGGGGGGACAACATCAGTCACTACTTCCTATGGGACAACCAGATAATGCACAATGGTAACGTGATAATTCTCGGTGCCGAGTTGCTCGTTACGGACATAACAATCGGACTATCCCACATTTCCTTCCCGGTTATTTTCGGGGCCATATATGTGACGTTCTCAGCATTTTTCGCTATGAGGGAGGGGGGATTCTACTTCTATGACTTTCTTGACCCTAGATTGAATGGAGCTCCGGTAATCCACATGATTCTGCTTGCCGTTCTGGCCGCCCTCTACATCGGCGTGATTCTTTTAACGTCCCTGGTTGATTGGAATCGCGGCGTGGCCGCAGTGGCCATCATACTACTTCTCCACCTAGTTACCACGTTCAAGGACCCTAAAGAAGCGACACTAGATTCGTGAGAGCCGCGGCCTGGTCGGATGACTTTGTCACCCCACTAGCCAGAAGCACGCCCGAGGTTCCAAGCTCCACTGCCATCGCCACATCTGCTCCGGTCTTCACCCCTGCGCCACAAAGAACTCCGACGTCGCCGTTCGTCTCCTTCACTGCTTCTGCCGTGCTGGAGACCACCCCTGGATCGGCGCTTGTGACCGATACATCGCCCCCGATCAATTCGGGCGGCTCCACGGCCACGTAAGTGGGGACTAGGGCAGCCAGCGCCCTGGCCTCATCGGTGTCGGCTGCGCATGCGCACACTTGGAATCCCTCAGGAACCTGATCCAGCAGCATTGCGACGTGCTCTAGGCTGACCTTGTGCTCGGCGTGGTTGATCAGAGTTCCCGAGGCCCCCCACTGTATGGCGGTCTCGGGGTTTATCCAACCAGTATTGGAACCAAATCCGATGGGGTCCATGTGCTGGCACCAGACTTCCAGATTCGGGGCCGCTTGAACGACCTGTGCGAGATCGAGTGGGGAGACGGCG
This sequence comes from Euryarchaeota archaeon UBA4, assembly GCA_002497985.1. Lineage (GTDB taxonomy): Archaea > Thermoplasmatota > Poseidoniia > Poseidoniales > Thalassarchaeaceae > MGIIb-O5. The sequence continues at coordinate 30,986 of DAFQ01000009.1, read as the reverse complement.
GCTACCATTCTAGCATCGGTCTCTATTCCCTCCATGAGGCGGGCTAGTTCTACGGCAGAGGCGCCATGGGCCTCTTCGTAAGTCTTGAAGTTCACAACCACCAGAGTGTCGCTCACGAACGTGCGAGAGGCAGGGGTGCTTTGACCGTGCCGACTATTCTGATTCGCCATGGCCGATTATCCTGCCATCTAACGTGGACTCGGGAGAAACGGATGACCCCTCTCCCACTAGGCACCGATTTAGTATGGCGTCTTGCCCCACCATGGAACCCCCCAATACCACGCAGTCAGTCAGTCTGGCGCCACTTGAAATCACTGCTCCGGGGCCTATCGAGCATCCAGATATCTCCCCCTCGCATTTAGAGCCAGGGCCGAGCCAAGAGTCGCCTTCTATGTGGCCGCTTGAGAATCGATCGTTCTGGATGCACACCTGGGCTGCCTCAATGAATGATTCAGGAGTACCTGCATCCACAAAGTATCCCGAGAATTCCAGCCCGGCCATTCCGCCTGATTCAGCAATTTCTGGGAAAACTTCTCTCTCCATGCTGTATGACCCACTTGGCAGGGAATCGAGAGTCTCCCTGCTGATGACTGAGCATCCCGCGTTGATCAAGTTCGAGAACTCAGTACCGGGCTCTGGCTTCTCCTGGAACCTCCTGATCATTCCCCCCTGGTCCAAATCACAAACCCCGAACCTACTGGGATCCTCGACCTTCCAGAGCGAGAGGGTTGCCGAAGCGGATTTCATATTGTGATGGTCGATTAGCGACTCGACATCCACACTGGAGACCAGGTCCCCGTTCAATACGAGGACGGGGCCACTTCCAGTTAGGTGATTTCTTGCGTTTGCTACTGCTCCCCCAGTTCCGAGGGCCTCTTCCTCGACAGAAAGTACGATCTCATATTCCGCCCCTCCTGATGAGGAGAAATCCCTCATTTCGTCGATTCCGTACCCAGCGGCTACCACCACTCTGTCGACCATTCCCGAGGGGACGCACTCAACGACGCGTTCCAGCAGGGTCTTGTCGAGAAGGGGGAGGAGTGGTTTCGCTCTGCCCGAGGTCCAAGGGCGGAGTCTGGTACCAAAACCGCCGGCCAGCACGAGCACGTCCATGGATGGGCGTGACAGTAGGTTGGTTTGAGCGCTTCGCGTCCAAGTTAGGCATGGAGCTCTTGCGCATTCTTCAAAGACGGGTTGCCAGTGGACGGGACGATATCATGAACATCCACGAGTATCAAGCAAAGGCAATGTTCCGAGAGTCTGGCATAAAGGTGCAAGACGGAGTGCACTGTACAAGCGTAGGTGAGGCGCTATCGGCCTACGACTCACTAGGTTCCGCGGTGGTCGCCGTGAAGAGCCAGATCCATGCAGGAGGGAGGGGCAAGGGAACCTTGTTCGACCCTTCTTCGGGAGAAGAGGTGATGAAGGGAGGAGTGAAGATCGCTTTCTCCAGAGAGGATGTTGAAGAGTACGCTAAGAACATCTCTGGAAACCTCCTTGTGACCAAGCAAACAGGGCCCGAGGGGAAGATTGTCAGTAACATGTACGTCGAATCCGGCTGTTCGATAGAGCACGAGTACTATCTTGCCATCCTTGTAGACAGGGATACAAAGTCAGTACTATTCATGGCCTCCACTGAAGGGGGCATGGACATAGAAGAGGTCGCCGAGAAGACCCCGGATGCAATTCACAAGATATGGGCACACCCAATGGACGGCCTGAGAAAGGGGGATGCTGAATCGCTCGCTGCCTCATTGGGCCTGTCTGGAGGGTCCTCGGATGAAATGGTGGAAATGCTGGGGTCCCTGTATGAACTGTTCATGGAGAAAGACTGTTCGATGATCGAGATTAACCCACTTGTCAAGACAGAGGATGGAAGCATGGTGGCATTGGATGCGAAGGTCAGCTTCGATGATAACGCAGACTTCAGACACCCATGGAGGGACGGTTTGAGGGACCTCTCTGAAGAGGAGGAGGTCGAAATCAGGGCTCACGAGCTGGGCCTTTCCTACGTGAAGCTTGATGGGAACATAGGATGTCTAGTCAATGGAGCTGGGCTGGCCATGGCTTCCATGGATGTCATCAAGCTCTATGGGGGCGAGCCAGCAAACTTCCTCGACATTGGAGGAGGGGCCACAAAGGAGTCGATTACCGCGGCTTTCGAGATCATTCTTGAGGACTCCAGTGTGGAGGGAATCCTAGTGAATATCTTCGGGGGCATCATCCGGTGTGATATGGTAGCAAGAAGCGTAATCGAAGCTTCCGAAGAAATAGGCCTAGACGTCCCATTGGTAGTGAGGTTCTCTGGAACTAATCACGTGGAAGGGAAGGCAGTACTGGACAACAGTGGAATGTCTGTTCACACCACCAGCACACTTTCCGAAGGTGCACGGAAGATTGTGGAACTCATAGGAGGTGGGAACTGATGGCGATTTGGATTAATGATGATAGCAAGATACTGATCCAAGGAATCACAGGCCGCCAAGGAACATTTCACGGAATTAGGATGGCCCGCTACAACACCAACGTTGTTGGAGGAGTCACCCCTGGAAAGGGGGGGCAGACCGCGGATCTGGAAGGTAGGGAAGTCCCTGTTTTCAATTCAATGTCAGAGGCCATTTCCGAGACTGGTGCGGGTGTTAGTGTGATTTACGTACCTGCAAGATTCGCTTCTGGAGCGATTGTTGATGCCGCGGAATCTTTCCAGGCGGCAGGAGGGGGTTTGATAGTATGCATCACAGAAGGAATCCCGACTCTGGACATGGTCAGGGCTGTCGCCATTGTAGACTCGTGTCCAGATGTTAGGCTAATCGGGCCGAACTGCCCTGGCATCATCTCACCCGGTGATGATGGTGGATGCAAAGTTGGAATTATGCCTGCATTTATCCACGAAAAGGGGCGTATTGGGATTGTATCCAAATCCGGCACTCTGACATACGAGGCAGTCGCTCAGACGATGAGCGTTGACGAGGGTCAGACAACCTGTGTTGGAATTGGCGGGGACCCCGTCAATGGCACTGGCTTCATCGATTGCCTGTCTGCATTCGAGAGTGACCCTGAGACTGTTGCTGTAGTTATGATTGGGGAGATAGGCGGTTCCGCGGAGGAAGAAGCTGCTGAATGGGTGGAGTCCAACATGACGAAGCCGGTTGTTGGCTTCGTTGCAGGCTCAACGGCCCCCCCTGGGAAGAGGATGGGTCACGCAGGTGCAATAATTTCCGGCGGGAAAGGTACTGCTGCAGAGAAGTTCTCTGCATTCGAGGCTGCTGGCATCTACGTAGCGAGAGACCCGTCGGAGATTGGCGAAGTGCTAGTTAGGGCTCTAGTCGATGCTGGATTGCGAGAGTCTTAGATGCATGGTGCCCGGGGGGGCACTTGGAGGGAGTTTGCATGGGAGGACTGGAACCATCTATTGACAAGTTACTCGAAGAGACGTCGAGATCATTCTACCTCACCCTGAATAAGCTTCCATCGGGAGTCAGGAAGCAGATGGGGCTTCTGTATCTGCTAGCGAGGATTGCAGACACTATTGCCGATTCCAATAGCGGCACTACGGAAGAACTGTTGGAAACTCTGGAATCCTACAACGATAGGGCGCAGGGACTATCTGATTCAATGCCAGATATGTCCGATCTCGCGAAATATCAGAAGAACCCCGCTGAAGCCAGGCTTCTTTCCAGAGCGGAGGAGCCCATACAGTTACTATTCGAACTACCCGAGAGGGACAGGGAAATCATCAGAACTTGTTTGGGAATTATTGTCGGAGGCCAGAGCCTTGATTTGCAAAGATTTGGAGCGGGGAAAGGGAACGTGATAACGCCTCTGAGAAACTACGATGAGTTAGATGACTATGCATACAGGGTAGCCGGGAGTGTTGGTGAGTTCTGGACTAGCATGTCCCTTGAACATCAATTCAAGGTAAACAGGGAGACCGAGAAGAAGCTCTTTGAAAAAGGCGTAAGATTCGGAAAGGCGCTACAGCTAATCAACATACTGCGAGACATCCCTGAAGATTTGCGACTAGGCAGATGTTACATCCCACTCGATCAATTAGAGAGTCATGGACTCGTCCCAGAAGACCTCAAGGAACCAGGCAATATGGAGAAATTCAGAGAGCTATTCGACCAATTACTAGACAGGGCAGACGAACATCTTGATTCGGCGATTGAATATATCGAAATGCTGCCATATTCCCAATTCAGACTGAGGGGGGCGTGCATGCTACCTGTACTCATCGGGCAGAGGACCATCTCACTCCTAAGGGAGGACAACGTCCTTGATGGGGAAAATAGAGTAAAAATTTCCCGGGATGAAATAAATGAGCTGACTAAGAAGACGGTGCTGTCAATATCTTCGAAGAGAAGGTGCTCCAAGCTACTCAAGTCCCAGAGGGAATAATCGAGCCCTAAGGGCTCGAATGATTATTCGCCCAAACTTGGGTGAGGTTCAATAGCAGGCCTTTGGCGCTCGGAACGAAGGAGCATGACTGAAACGCACGAGCCGGACACCGTCCGACCGTTGGGATTGGTTAGCGAGCGGAGCATTTCGATAGTTGAGCCGGATGTTGAATCTAGGAGCATAGAAAGAGTCCGTAGAACCGTGGGCGTGACCAAAGAAGCTGCCAGAGCGATTAGCATTACCGCCCTAGAAGCAGTTCGTGAAGGGGCCATTTTCATGGGCGTAATTGGTCCGAGAGGAGAGTTGGTCAACCCATTTGCCCATGTGGATGCTGCGATTTGGTCCGAGCCAGAGGTCCCGCAAAGTATCATTGAAACCGCATATGACTACTGCGAGGAGTTGACGAGGAGGGAGGCTGGTAACTTCTACCACTCGTTCAAGTACCTCCCGGACCTTCAGAGGCGTTCCATTTGTGCCTACTACGCATTCTGCCGCAGGGCCGATGACATTGCCGATGGGGACTACGTCGATCACTTTCCCGGTGGGTCGTCTGATGACCCGGAGTCGCGGGACTACAGAGAGAGGATCGAGAGGCTGACAAGAGGGGAGCCCGTCGTGGAAAGATCGTCCTACAACGACAAGATGTCGCAACTTTTCTACTACAGGAAGAAATTGTCCACAGCTTACGAGGATGTAACGTCCACTGACCCTATTTTCATTGCATTGAAGGACACTGTGCAGACTTTTGGGATTCATCGCCAATCGTTGGACGATATGATCAGTGGAATGGAAGATGACTTCCACAGAAACCGCTACGAAACCTTCGAAGATCTCTATTCTTACTGCTATCGCGTTGCTTCAACGGTGGGTTTGGTTTGCATTGAGATATACGGGTACGATGACCCTCTAGCGAGGGAGTATGCAGAAGCTTGGGGAATCTACATGCAACTGACAAATATCCTAAGGGACGTTGCAGAAGACGCTGCCAGAAACAGGATTTACCTTCCTGTTGAGGATCTCGCCAGGTTTGGCATCACTCCGGAAGACATCCTAAATGGGGGCTCCATGCTCTCCAACCCAGGATGGAAGCCGTTTGTCGAGGACTTCATCGAACAAGCTGATCGTTACAGGGACAGGGCATTCAAACTTCTCCCCATGCTAGACAAGGCATCCAGGTACTCGCCTGCTGCAATGGCGAAGTTCTACGAATCCATCATGTCGAAGATAAAGAAGAAGGGGGGCGATGTTTTCACCGAGAGGGTTCAGCTGTCGAAGTCGGAGAAAATCGCCCTAGCTGGATATGTGTATGCCAGGTACCGCTTCTTGGCGGTATGAGTACAAAGGGCCGCCATAGGCGTGAAGGACAGAAGAAGTATTGAGCGAATTGCAAGAGGGAATGTCATGAGGATAGCGGTATTGCTGGAGGAAAGGTGCAAGCCGAACAGCTCGGCTTTCATGTACCTCGAGAAATATGCTGGCATGTGTGGCGGTGAGTGCATACAACTCGAGGATGGCAAATTCAAGATCCTTGAGATGGCATGCCCAGTGTGTTTCACTAGGGCTAAACTTTGCCCGGGTGACGCGGTCAAGATCATCAATCTGCCTGAGGAGCTAGATCATGATATGACCCATCGTTACAGCCTCAATGGGTTCCGATTGTTCCGACTACCGACGCCTGCCAAAGAATCAGTAGTTGGAATTCTAGGGCCGAATGGCATAGGCAAGTCTACAGCAATAAATCTCCTATCTGGATCAGTAAGGCCGAACCTTGGTGACTGGCAAAATCCACCTCCAGATTGGGAGGAGGTTGTCTCCACGTTCCCCCGGGGGGAGTTGCGGGACTACTTGGGACTAGTCTCTGAAGGCGAGGTTAGCATCGCAGTCAAGCCCCAGTACATCGACAAGCTGCCCAAACTCTGGGATGGAAAGGTGAGAGGGCTCCTTTCACGAGTAGACGATAGGGGGGATCTAGAGGAGTGTGCCAAGAGGATAGCAGTTGACCACCTTCTGGAGAGGGATCTGACTGGACTCTCTGGGGGAGAGTTGCAACGTGTCGCCATCTGTGCCACCATACTCAAGGAAGCCGATGTTTACTTCTTCGACGAGCCTTCTTCCTACTTGGACATCTATGAGAGGATGCGGATGGTTGGCATCATACAAGACTTGGCTTCCAAGGGAAAGAGGGTCTTGGTAGTAGAGCACGACCTAGCGATTCTAGATGTTCTTTGCGATCTTCTGCACATAATTTACGGAGAGCGTGCTGCATATGGGATTTTCACGCCGCCCCGTTCAACTCGGACCGCCATTAACGCATACCTCGATGGCTTCCTGGCAGAGGAGAACGTGAGGATTAGGGACAAACCGATACGATTCGTCAGAGGGAGGACCAGAGGCGAGGACATTGGAATCCCGATCCTGCAATGGGGGGATATGGAGAAGAAGTTGGGGGATTTCCAACTCAAAACCGGCCAGGGTGAAGTTCGCTCTGCCGAGGTGATTGGGGTTGTCGGGCCCAACGCGACAGGAAAGTCGACAATGGTCCGAATGATTGCTGGGGAGATCGAACCGGATCAGGGGTGGTGCACGATGGAAGCCAATGTTTCGTACAAGCCTCAACATGTCAGTACCGACTTTGAAGGAAGTGTTCAGGACTGGTTGGACACGGAAATAGGCGGGAAGTGGCGCTCGGGCGAGTTCCACACCCAGGTAATCAGACCACTTCAGGTTGACAAGATGCTTGATTTGCAAGCTCAGAGGCTTTCCGGAGGGGAATTGCAAGCAGTGAGCATAGCGATTTGCCTAGGTAGAGAGGCTGACTTGTATCTAATGGACGAACCGAGTGCCCATCTGGATGCTAATGCAAGGATGGAGGCAGCCAAGGCCATCAGGAGAACCATGGAAAGCAACGAAAAGGCTGCTATGGTCATTGATCATGACATTTACTTCATCGACATTGTCAGTGACTCACTCCTGGTCTTCGAGGGAGAGGGAGGGAAATCTGGCTTCGCCATGGGGCCACTGAGCCTTCGAAAGGGAATGAACAGGTTCCTGTCAGGCGTCGGGGTGACCTTCAGGCGTGACCACGAGTCGAAAAGGCCTCGAATCAACAAGCCGGATAGCGTTAAGGACAGGGAACAAAAGGCGTCTGGCGAGTATTTCTATACTAACTAAACCATTGGATTATTGAATACGAATAGGGACGTGGGTACGTGAACGACGAGACGAGTGGTGACGGCCCGGAATCTGAGGATTCACAGAATATCGAGAACCAGGACGAGAAAATGGAAGCCGAGATTGCTCGATTGGAGAAGGAGTTGCAATACTCAGCTGCAGAAATTGCGAATGTTAGACAGCGGGCCGCCAGAGACAAGACAGAGGCCATCAAATTCGGTGCATCGGGCCTTTCCAGAAAGATGCTGCCACTTCTGGGTGGTTTGGATAAGGCAATCTCCAATTTCGATGATTCTTCCTCGGAGGCTTTTCTGGAGGGGGTCAAAATGACCCTGGAGGGGATGAAAACAGCCCTTGGTTCCGAGGGAGTTGTACACATCGAGGCCGTAGGGAGTCAGTTTGATCCTACGTGCATGGAGGCGATAGCTACGGTTTCTGCGCCGGATGGGGTTGAGCCGGGTTCCGTGGTTGAGGTGGTGGAGGAAGGTTACTTGCTACATGAAAGAGTACTTAGGGCCGCTAGGGTAATAGTGGCCGAGGCGAGTGAGGATGAGTCAACCAATTGACCCTGACATCTCCAAATCCATGACTCTTCCATCCAGATTCTACACGGAAAACGAGAGTTTTCGGGAAATAGTTTCGAGTTTCGGTAACTGCTGGCACTTTGCCGCTCACCGGAGTCAATTGGAAGGGGCTAGCTCAATTCCACTTAATCACATGGAGGCGATGGTTGGAGAGGCCATGGCGCTAACCATCTCTGAGGAAGTTAGGTGCTTGTCCAATGTGTGCACCCACAGAGGCATGATCCTTGTGACTGAGAAATGCAACTCTTCGTCCATCAAATGTGGATACCATGGCCGTACATTCGGCCTTGACGGTTGCTTCAGGAACATGCCTGAATTTGGTGGTGTGAAAAACTTCCCATCTGATCAGGACAACCTGCCAGAATTTCCAATAATGGAATGGAAGGGGATTATCTTTACCGGCATCACGCCATCTCGCTATGACTCTGTATTCGATGTTATGGAGGAAAGAATAGGGTGGATGCCGATTGATGAATTCCAGCATGACGAATCGCGTCATCGTTCTTACGAAATAGATGCAAACTGGGCACTTTACGTTGACAACTACTTGGAGGGATTTCACATACCCTTCGTACATGGCGACCTACATGATGCTCTAGACTATGACTCGTACTCAACCGAGCTATTCGAGGGGGGCGTTCTTCAGATTGGCATTGCCAATGGGGATGAGGACACTTTCGATCTTCCAGATTCATCGCCTGACTTTGGGAAGAGAGTTGCTGCTTACTACTACTGGTTGTTTCCAGGGGTGATGCTGAACTTTTACCCATGGGGACTTTCCGTAAACATCGTGATTCCAATTTCCGTGAGGAGGACAAAAATTGTCTATCATGGATTTGTATGGGATGAGTCAAAACTAGGGAAGGGTGCCGGTGGAGACTTAGACAAGGTCGAAGAAGAGGATCAGCATATCGTTGAAGCCACGCAGAGGGGTGTATCTTCTAGTTCCTATGACAGAGGGCGATATTCGACCACAAGAGAGACCGGCGTTCACCACTTCCACAGAATGCTGTTTGAAGATACGTGAGATGACTATATAATTGGAATAGCGGTAACGTAGTCGATGAAGCGCAGTGCCGCTCAGGCAACATCGTTCCTCCTAATCATCAGCATGCTCCTCTCGGGTTGCTCAGGGGACGTTGTGGAAGAAATCAGTGGATGTATGGATGAATTGGCGGAAAATTACAATCCGGACGCGACTGCAGAGGGAGAATGCACTTACCCCGACTCCGATGGAGATGGGGTTTGGGACTTCGACGAGATTCCAGGTTGTATGGATTCCAACGCTACGAACTATGATTCGGGAGCAACTGATGACGATCTAAGTTGTGATTACTGGGAGCCCACTTATACCGACCAGTGGGAGAAGCACATTCCCGAAAATGAAGAGTGCATGTGTTCTGACGGGTCCGAATACTCATTCTACTCCAGAGAGGGGGACTCGGACGTTGCAGTCCTTTTCCTGAATGGAGGGGGTGCTTGCTGGGACGAGTTCACTTGCACAATTGAGAACTCTTCCTCCACTGGGGCCTATTGGCAGAATCCAACAGGGTGGGGAGGGATACTGGATCTCAATAACAGGGAGAATCCGCTAATTGACGCGTCAATGGTGTTTGTCCCTTATTGCACGGGAGACGTCCACATGGGCAATGCGACTGTAAGGTACGGTGACAATGTGATGCAGCACAAGGGATACCCCAATGCCATGACTGCCTTTGATCACTTCGTGGAGACCTTGGGCAGCGCCACTACTTTCTATGTCCTCGGCTCGAGTGGGGGAGCCATAGCTGCAGGATTCTTCGCGGGCAATCTGGCAGAAGCCATACCTGGTGCAAACATCACCGTATTCCACGACAGTACGGGCGGTGTCACTAGCACTGGAACCGTTGACCTAAACGCCTCTTGGGGGCTACATAACGCCACTCAGAGTTGGCTAGAAGGATTGACCTACAACGGATCTTCTCTCAACTGGAATAACATGACTAGTGCGCATCTCGATATTTTCCTTTCCATGTATGACCCGACGATTAGGATAGGCAGATTCGACTCAGCGCAGGACAATACAATGAGATATTTCAATGGACTACTTGATAATCCGCCCGAAGACTACAACTGGAGGCTCCGGGTTTCAGAAGAACACATAGAGAGTGAGGGGTATGAAATCGCAGGATACATCGCCCCAGGCGATGGGCACGGGATTCTCTTCTCTAGTTGGTTCTATGAGTTGGAAGTTGAAGGTGTGATATTTATGGATTGGTTCATTGAATTCATCGAGGGCGGGATGCCGGAAGATGTTTGGTGCACATCTTGTTGAGTTTGTTTGATATCCTGATGCTGGGTCGCGGTTCCATGTCTCGCAGAATGTTATCGTTACTAGTAGTTCTAATTCTCGTTCTCCCAGGGTGTCTTGGCACAGAAAGAATCACTGATGAAGAGACACAGATTCAAGAACAGGAAGTAATTGATCCGATAGAAAATGAAACGGGAAATGAGGAAGAGATTCTGGAAATTGCCAATTCAGAATTTTGTGATGAGACAAACCAATTGCACTGCATGCTCCCATTCCCATCGGGAGCTTTCCTTCAAGAAGATAGCTCCGAGATCACGGGATACAGCCTGAATATAGACGGAGAGGCAATTCCCGATACATCCTCTGCCGAGAGCGGCAATATGGTTATTCTTGATCGCCTTGATGGATTCAGCCCGTCGACTCAGATCTTCACAGCATTCGAGTCAACACCCGATATTTCTGGCATGTCAAATCAATTCGACATCTCCCCCTCAACAGAGGAAGGCCATTCTAGCATACTACTCAACATGGACACAGGGGAGAAGGTCCACCATTGGATTGAGCTGGATGCCAGAGCCCAAGAGGGGGAGCCGACTATACTATTCCTGAGGACCATTGAGGGACTCGATCACGATGCTGCATACGCAGTGGCTTTCAGAAATCTTGTCGACGAAGAAGGGGTGCCTATTGCACCTTCAGATGGATTCAGGGCACTCAGGGACTCAATTAATACGAATTCCGATGGGATAGAGGAGCAGCGCTCCGACTACGAGGTGTTGTTCGAAAAATTGGAGGACTCTGGTTTCATTCGTGACGGGCTTCAGGCGGCGTGGTGGTTCCATACGGCATCTACTGAGTCTATCCTCGAGGATCTCCTAATTATGAGGGACGATGCAGAGCTCCGACTTGGTGAATCCGGTATTGGTTGCACTGTTACAGAGGTTCAGGAAGACTATGCCCAGGATGGCACCTCACTGCGCCTGATTAGAGGGACTGTTACAACGCCCCACTACATGGAGGCGCAGTATGCGAGATCCCCGCTAATGAGGGACTCGGCAGGGGATCCCGAATTTGTTCAGAACAGAGAGATCGAGTTTACCATGCTCATCCCCAAGTCTCTTGCCGAGAACAATGAATCTGGTCCACTGACCGTGTTTGGACATGGACTATTCGGAGATGGGGACTCCTATGTCATCAATGGCAGGGAGCTGGCAAATGAATACAAGACAGTCGTCATAGCCACTGACTTCAAGGGATGGAGCTCAGATGGTGACTATGACGCACTGACATTTGCTTTGGTTGACATCACTGAGTTCCAATACCAACAAGAGAGGCAGATGCAGGCAGTTATCAATCACATTTCCATGGTCAGAACGATAACAGGGGTCTGTTCAGACATCACTGAGTTCACACATAATGGAACCAACATGATTGACAAAGACACTGTGAACTACATAGGAATTTCACTCGGGGGACTTAGGGGGCCTTCACTACTAGCCATGGTTCCAGAACTAGAGTGGGGGGTTCTTTGGGTGGGTGGGACGTCTTTCACTCACCAGGTAGAAAGGTCGACGCACTATGGCTCTGAAGAAAACCCCAGTGAGTTCTACCAACTTCTTTCCAGCGACCTGTCACTGCCTTCCAGAATGGATAGGGCGATTGCAATAGCGCTACTTCAGTCAATATGGGACTCTACAGATGGGGAGACTTTCTTGCCATTCAGAGAAACTGGCTTTGGTGACAAGCTAGAGCCTTTCGACATGTTCTACCTGACATCCATGATGGATGCCCAGGTGACTACCCTTTCTGCAGATAGGGCAGTTAGGACAGGAAATGTTCCAGTTGTCAATGGATCTGCTTATCACCCATTTGGGGTCGAAATCGTTGATGGTCCAATCAATGGTTCTTCCGCTGCCTACTTTGATGGCGACTTCCCCTCACTTCCCACGGGAAATACGAATGGGCCAATGTGGCATCATTCTCTGGCCCACAATCTGGTCTTGGAAGTTCCAGAAGCCAAGATGATGGCATATGGATACCTGCTAACGGGAATCCTAGTGGATTATTGTGACCCGACCTGTACCTTTGAGGGTGACTGGTAATCATCCAACTGGCTCTCCGCCTTCACCTAGAAAGGCGAGTCTCTTGAGGCCATCAATTCGCACCAGATAGTCAATTACTGGAAGGGGCATTGTGGCACCTAGGACCTCTCTCACTGCACCCATGTCTGTAATTGTGGACATCATCCTAGAGGTTTCCCTGACTCTCCAACCCTCATATTTTCCCCTGTGTTCGAGTGGGGTGTTGACAACATCCCAACCGCCCTTACTGTAGAGTTCGGCAGTTTCAGAGTCGCTCGTGAACAGCGTACCTGGGCCCCCATGATACCTCTCGGCATGAGAGACCCAATTGGGTGGGTCATCAATATCGGGGATCGTCACAATCTGAAACTCTTCTAATTTTTCACCCGATTCTACCCAAGCCTCAACCATTGCCCTTCTCTCCTCGGCAGACCAGGGATTCCTAAGAGTCTCAGGACGATTTGAAGACCCTATGGCCAATATTATCTTCGAACCTGGATTATTTTCGTTCCTCCATTCAATTGCCGCTGTAATGAGCAACTCGTGACCCTTGTGAAAAGGCTGAAATCTACCTAATATCACGATACCGGACATCGGCGGATTTTCAGGAGGCTCGGGCGATAATTGTAATTCTGACATTAATAACCCTCAATGAAATCCAATAAATTTTGATCGCCCAGATACCAAGAGAATGGGTCCAAGTACTCCCTGCCGATCAAAAGGGAGTGGCCTTCCCTTCTTGACTTGTCCATGACATCAAACAGACTACCAGAAGAATCCTGATGGGACTCCATAGTGGGTAAAATCCGTGGATCCATGGCCGGATCCATAGTCTCCCCAAGCCCCTCTCTTCGTGACATCCAATCAATTACTACAGATTCAACAAAGGAAGATCTATCGGTATTTGCAATGATTTCTGAGAAATTTCTCCATATCTCCGGTTTCAGAAACGATTCCGTTCCCGCCACATTAGTCCCAGAGTTTGGTTCAACATACAAGAACAATCTAGCATCCCAACACCTCCACTCCCCTATTGAAGACCAGTGAGAGAGGAGTAGGAGGAGCTCTAACTTGTCCTCAATCTTGAGATTCTGATTCGGCAAGGTTGAGCTCTGATTGATCTCCCCTACCCTATCGGCCCATTCCAAAACTTCTCCTTCCAAGTCTATGTCGAATTGCCGATGTAGTGATTCCGCTTTTGCCGGCCTAGTTTCTCTGATTGACATCTCCTCCATTCCTGAAATGACTTCTCCCAGGGGGGTTGATAGCAAATTGGTTAACGAGTCGCGATTGACTAGCGAGATGATAACATCCACCATGGGAGTCTCGTGTCAACCAGACGGCGACATGAGATGAACCCTCGCTTGGGGGGGCATTGCCCATTGGCGCCACCGAATTCAAGAACTTGGGTGGTTGCGCTGAATACAACCACGAAACGGGAAGTGTGCAAACTTGGCGACTATCGAAGAGCAAATCAAGTCCCTCGAAGAGGAGATTGGAAAAACTCAGAAAAATAAGGCCACGAATGCCCATATTGGAAAACTGAAGGCAAAGATTGCAGCTTTGAAGGCCCGGAAAGAAAAAGCTCAGGCTCATGCGAAGTCTAGCGGAGGAGGGCATGGTTTCGAAGTCAAGAAGTCTGGGGATGCCTCTGTGTCATTGGTAGGCTTCCCAAGTGTGGGGAAGTCTAGCCTTATTTCCCAATTGACTGAGGTTGAGTCCGAAGTAGGGAATTTTGCATTTACAACCCTTACTTGCATCCCCGGGCTGATGGAGCACAGGGGTGCGAAAATACAGATTCTCGATTTGCCCGGACTAATCAAAGGGGCTGCCGAGGGGAAGGGCAGGGGCAGAGAGATTCTGAATGTAATCAGGGGATCTGACATGGTTCTGTATGTTGTTGATCCATTTCAGGATTCGCACTTCGACATTTTGGACAAAGAACTCTGGATGTCAGGGATGAGGCTCAATCAGAAAATTCCGCAGGTGTACATAACGAGAACGGATAGAGGGGGGATAGTCGTAAGATCTACTGTCGAACAGACCAACCTGACTGACGAGGAGATTCAGGGCATCATCAGGAGTTTCGGCATAGTTTCTGCCACGGTCACCCTAAGAACTGATGTTACTGACGATCATATCGTTGACACGCTAGCCGGAAACAGGATCTACAACAGAGCGGTGGTCGTAGTGAACAAAATTGACTTAGCTACTGAGGATGACCTTGAGAAGACACGGGCGATGCTACCTCCTGGATGGCCGGTTCTAGAGGTATCGGCAAAAACTGGTGAGGGGATTAAAGAGATGAAGGACTTCATATTCGATAATCTGCACTTCATGTCGGTTTATCTCAAGCCCCAAGGTCAAGATGCCGACATGGTAGAACCCCTGATTGTGAAGGACACCTCCACTGTCCGGGATGTCTGCGTGAAGTTGCATCGGGACTTTGTTAGGAAATTCAGGTATGCACGAGTCAAGGGGCCGAGCGCCAAATTTGACTGGCAGAGGGTCGGCCTCGATCACCGACTTGGTGATGGGGACGTCCTAACTGTAATTCTCAGAAAGTCATGAGCGATGAATTGACCTGTGGTAGCCTCTCGGGAGACCATGGATGGCAGCATGGGGGACCTCCTTCCTCGGGCCGAGTTGCGTGGCCTTATTGCTCACCTAAGAAGAAGGGCGTACATCCTAGTAGGGGTTTTCTTCTTTGGTTTTCTAGGTGGATTCCCGGCTTCAGGGGAAGCTATTGAGTGGCTTCTTGACTCTTCCTCGTACCGTCCCGATGGTGTTGAGATTGTAATTCTCCACCCCATGGAGGCAATTCTTCTAAGACTCAGGATTGGTGTTAACATTGGAGTCATTCTTGCTTCACTAATCCTGATGTGCGACATATCCTGGAATGGGAAAAAAATTGTAGCTGAATCGAGAAGGACTGGGGGGCACGAGAATGGGAGCATAAGTGGAGTCTTGCTCGTTATCCTCCTAGCATTCCTACTGGGCGGTTTGGGGGCAGCATACTCTCATGGCGTTCTTGTCCCACTCCTACTTGACTACCTGTCTGATGACGCTGCTTCTGCAGGATTGGCGACAACATGGCAATTGCAATCCTGGGTCGGATTCATCACGGGACTATATTTCGCCTCCATACTTGGCTTCCAGGTCCCGTTGATTGCTTCAATTCTACTAAGGGGGGGCATTATCGATAGGAGTTCGATTTCTGACAATAGAGGCAACCTGTGGTTCGCTGGACTAATACTTGGTGCGCTCATCTCCCCTCCTGACCCGGTCTCCATGTTTCTTGTCGCGGGCCCGATGCTCCTCCTTCTGGAGGTTTCATTGATTGTAGACAAGATGACTAGGAATCAATAGATATTCCTCTGTTCTTTGCGTCCTCGGCCCTAGCAGCAGCCCTTCCGTCTTCCAAATCGACAATTCTCATCATGAAGGCCCCAATTAGGATCAGCAAAGAGATGCTGAAAACTCCGACCCTGCTATCGAACATGACAGTCAATGTGGCATACAGAAGTGGCCCGATGAATGCAGCAACCTTCCCGAAGAATCCGAAGAATCCGAAGAACTCTGCGCTCCTGGTCTCGGGGACCATTTGCCCGAACATGCTCCTTGACAGACCTTGGGATCCACCAAGAAGTGTGCCCATGCCGCAGCCCAGGATTAGGAACTGGAGGCCGACGGACAATCCAAGTGGCTCCCAAACAATGTCCCTGACCGTCTCTGGGATTACATCTATAGGGCCATCTCCGAGACTTGTAGGGTGGTCCATCCCGACCGCACTCGATGAATCGAGGGGGCCGCCCGACACGCTGGCGCTGAATCTAGAATCTTCCATCGAAGATAGGAATTCTCCTATCAAAGCCTGATCTTTGACTGAGACCATGTATGGACTGTCTTCAGCGGCTCCCCACTTCCAATCGTAAATACCGCTATTCTCGCCAATCTCTACAGGCAGTATTTCAGAGAATTGTCCCGCCCATGACTGCTCGTCGAATTCATCTTCCGAGAAATCGGTCTTCTGTGCGATACTGTGATCGAAGTTCCAGTTCATGTATGATACGTATGATCCAGCTGTGCTCAGCCGTTCCTGGAGCCATGTCTGCGGTAGTCCTGAGGGGCTGTCCATGTAATCGAGTGGGTCAGTGCCTGCTTCCACTTCCTCGGCATTGGTAGCCCAGTCTCCATCAATATCGTCGTCATATGAGTCGGCGATACCGTCCCCATCCGAATCCCACTCGAATAGAACGTCATGCTGGTCATGAGCGTCTAGTGAGAGTGGTGCGAATGCACATGCTGCGAAGCATAGGACCACCCATCCAACCAGAGAGGCGTTCAGGGCCTTCTTAGTGCCCCAGTTATTTGCAAGATAGGTGAATCCCAATGCGCTTGGCCATGCTACAAATTGTATGGCTAGAATCGTTATCATCAGTTCCGTAGTCGTGACTCCGAGAACAGTGGATCCGAAAACGCCACCCATTGCAGTTACGGTGTTAATCCCATCAATGAAGAAGAAGTAGGCTAGCATGTAGATGAACAGTGTTCGGAACTTGCTGACTTCCTTTAGAGTCTTGATGACCTCTGAATAAGCACCGCCCTTGGAGAAAAGCATCTTGAGCCAATTGTCGCTGAATGTTTCTTCTGGGGATTTGTGCTCTAGTGGGGGTTCTGGAACGTACTTGAAAGTCAATAGTGCGAAACCGTACCACCATATACCCGCAGATGCCAGACATAGCCTGATTACGAAATCTCCACCGATTCCAAGAACCAGGATGAAGTGCAAGAGGAGGAGGATGCCCCCTCCGAGGTAGCCATACGCGAATGCGCGATTGGAAATATCATCCATCTCATCGTCAGTGCCCATGTGTGGCAGCATGGCATTGTAGAATACTCCAGCCCCATTCAGACCTATGTTGGCGAGAAGGAAGAATACCATCAGCCATATCCACTCTGAACCACCATAAAGGAAGTCGAATCCTATCAGGAAGGTTGAGCCAGCGCCGATATATGTCAGATATTTCAGCCATCTCATTTTGATTGGCTTCCTATCTGCTATGACGCCAAAGGCAGGTGCCAGAACCGCGACCATCAATGTGGCTGCAGCTACTGCATACGCCCAAACAGCGTCACCAGTCATATCGATATTTCCGATTGTAGTGGTAAGCCCATTGGCCTCCAGGAATAAGTATGCATACCAAGCAGGTAGGATCGCTACAGTGACGCTCGTCTCAAATGCGGACTTGCCCCAATCATAGAAAGCGTACCCTCTTACTGCTTGCGGGTCCGAGGCCCGGTCCAATTCTACTGTATCTGACATGGTTATACCTGAGCCTCGTCCGAGCAGAGAGGTAATTATCCTTGCCGCTAACACAATTGCTTTGTTAATTCCTTATGGGCCTGTATTCTCTCGGGTGTTCGTGGCGGACCTAGGCGCTTGGGAGCAACCGGCGGAAAACTCAGTCCAGGCTCTGGTGCATGGAATCAAATTCTCGGACGGGGTTGAGTTTGACATCAGGATGGATGGTGATGGCGAACTAGTGGTTTATCACGATGAGTTCATTCCGGGCGAGGGCGGCATTGCTGAGAGGTGCATCGAAAGTTTGTCAACCAGTGAGTTGAAATCTAAAGGCGTTGTTACTTTTGATGAGCTCCTTTCCAATTCAGATTTTACTGATGCATGGGGATTGCCGGGGAAAACCGCGGACATAGAAATAAAAATTCCCCATCCGGTCACAAAAATAGATACCGATCAATATCTGGAGGGTGTTTTTGAGCTTATTAGTGAGGGAGTCAGGCCATTAGATCTCCCCGACAAAACCACCATAGTTTCCAGTTTCTCCCCGAGGATATCCGCTGTTGCAAAATCTTCATCCTTCGAAATTCCAGTTACTAGGCTGATGCCGAGAATCAGATCATGGGGGAGATACTGGAGGATTAAGCGGATAGTGGCCATGCCGCATTTTGCCATGACATCCGTTCCAGCAATGGCCAGTAGTTTCAGGGAAGAAGGAATGGAGTCAATTGGGATGGCTCTTGATTACCTTGTTGGATGGACTAGGTTCGTTGGCCCTGGTTCGACTGTCGGGATTCGGGGAAAGGGGCTCCGGAGACTCCACAAATCACTGAGGGGCATGGGGATATTTGTTTGGCCTGCGCCCCTAGGGATTGAGGACGACCTCATTGATGCCGGGGTCTCAATAGTTACAGACAATATGAATCCAGACTTGTTTGTCAAGCCCGATGGAAGTGTCAGATGGCCCAGACCAGCCAGTCAGCCATTGGACGATGAATGGAGGGAAGCATTCACTTCATCCGATGTTGATGAGTATGGGGACTTGATCAGAGAGGCTAGTTCCTCCCTGCCTGACTGGAATGAGTTGTCATCGGAAAGGAGATCGGAGATTGTGGTAAAGAGGGGGAGGAGCTCATTCTGGTATGGTTCAGAGGAAAAATGGAGGAGTGAGGCTGAGCTTGGTTTGCCATGGGGGTGCCCTAGAATCATAGGCCACAGGGGCTCTGGAAAAACACACAATGGTTAGTTCTCAGAGTCTTCTATGGGGCTGATTCTTTGGTATGTACTTGGGCCTGTAAATCGGAGTTCCCCTTCCTTCCCTGGCATTTCTCTCATCGAGAATTTGTGCGCAGATACCGGCCACTCTCGCCCATCCAAAGAATGTGGTATAGTAATCCGGTTTCCTGAATCCCACCGAGTGAAGCAGCGTGCCACTGCCCAAATCTACGTTTGGATATGGATTGCTGATCTTTGGTATTCTCTCCTTGAGTATCTCCGGGGTTATTTCCCTTAACACCTTGACAGTCTTGTATAGTTCGTCATCCGGGCAAATCTCTTCGCCGAGCCCAATTAGCAACTTTGCCCGTGGGTCCTCGGCCCTCAGGACTCCGTGCCCGAAACCGTAAATTGGTCTACGTGCGTCTATTTCCGCATTAACAAAGTTGGAAACCTCTGCAGGATCTGCGGTTCCAATTCTCTGTACGAATTCAAGAACGGATTGGTTGGCCCTTCCATGCAGGGGGCCAGACAGGGCGTTCATTGCACTTGAGAGGGCCGAATATACTGATGCCCTGCCTGATGCCACTGCCTTGCCTGTGAATGTTGAGAGGTTTCCGCCGCCGTGGTCCATGTGGAGTATGAAGAAGAATCTCAGGACTCGTTCCATCTTCCTTGCCTCGTCCCCTTCGATACCGAGCATGTGGACAAAGTTCTCAACAAGTCCGAGTTCTGGATTACGTGGCTTTAGTTGCTCTTTCTTGCCGCCCCTTAGAAGGAAGACTCTGGCCATCAACTCAGGCATTCTCGCAATGAGGTTCATTGAATCTGCTCGGACATCACCAGTGGCCTCCGCAGTCCCCAAGGCCATTATTCCGATAGCTAGCCAGTCCATTGGATGCCCACTTCCCGGAGTTAGCGACTCGAGAACTCTGAGGGCCCCGGTTGGAAGGGACTCGGCCCTATGGATAAGCTCGGCACGGAATTTCTCCGATTGCTCAGGGGTGGGCAATTCCTTGTGCAGCATTAGGTAGATTACGTCCTCTTCCTCCAAATCTACGAGATCGCCAACAGGGTAACCCACATAGTGGACCCCCTCCAATGGATCCACATAGGAGGTCTGGCATGTCCCCACTGGAATGCCCCTTAGGCCAGTGTCTAGATGGGCCTCTGTTACGTTGAATAAGGAGTCTTCATCAGACAATTGTATCACCCGGGCTCATTGGAAAGGGAAGTGTGTCATAACCCCTCCGTATGACGGGTTTCTATTGGAAAGAATGCAATATAATTTCCCATTATTGAGAAATTAGGCCAGAAAATATGGCCTTACGGCATTTTCTTGGCACCCCAACGGTCATAGTTGGGACATTGGGCGCGGAAGCCGTGACATCTTGGCGCGAGGGGGTCGAATTGCTCGATTCCGAGCATAGGCACATGCTTGCAGGGGGATCCCTGAGTAATTTCTTCCTCAGAGACTCTCTTACTGGTGGGCACCCCGTTTTCGTCGGGGGTTTCTATGGAGTAATGATTGGGGTGGCGATGATGCTTCCATTCGCATATAATGGCGTTATCAATGGGGGGCACGAAGTTTCGTATGTTGCTAGGGACTGGGGCTTTCAAACTCTGATTGTAGTTTCTATGACCTCATTCTTGGGGGGTTTCTCATCGCTTGTTTCATCCCTGGTAAAGAGGCCGCCGACACGATTGGAAAACAAGCGGAAGTTCATCTTCCCCCTTCCATTTTTGGGTCTCGTTGCGATTTCTGTAAGCATGATCTTTGAGGACTCTGCATCATTTCTGCAGTGGCTTGGATGGGGATTATTGATTCTGCCCGGGCCCCTATGGATCCACCTCTCCTATGCCCCCAGATGGAGGATCCTTGACAGGATTGACAGGGGCATGGGGCCATTTGAGGGAATGGGTGTGACGATTTACGGGACCGTGGATGAGACTAGTGAAGAGTCGGACTCAGAACTAGAAGAAGTGGTGGAAGTATCCTAATCGCTAACGTTTCCGCCTTCGAATTCAATAATGGAGTTCCTGAGTTCTTCGGGAATTGAGATTGGTTTACCCGTGTCGTAATCAACAAGTACGCCGACGACCTTTCCCCTGGCTGCAACTTCCCCTTCTTTGGCGAGGCTGGATATCTGGTATAACATATCGAAGGAAGAGTTCCCGATTCTAGATACAGAAGTCCGTACTTTGACGACATCGGGGTAGACTATTGGGAATTTGTAGTCAACCTCTATTCTAGCGAGAATGGGCCCAATATTCGAGTTCTCGTATATTTCCATCATCCCGACCTTGGAGAAATACATCATCCTAGCAGTCTCCATCCATGTGGCGAAAACGGAGTGGTTAACGTGGCCCAGCGCATCCATGTCGCCCCAGTTTACTGTGATGTCCGTTGAAACGGTCCACTCACTTGGATCGGAAGGATCTGACATATCGACAGTCAACATATCACCTACAATAAGCCCAACTTTCGACCACTCAATTCGAAGGCCGAGAGAACGGTGTCGAGGTCTTCTCTCGATAGTCCCGAAGACATCTGTGTCCTAACTCTCGCCTTATCTCTTGAAACCATTGGGAAGACGATTGCGCCGACTAGTACTCCCTGTTGCTTCAGGCTGTTGGATAGTTCCTGGGCGATTCTGCTCTCTCCGCACATCACCGGTATTATCGGGGTCTCGGAGTTACCTGTGTCGAAACCCATTGAATTCAGTTGCTCTCTGAAGTAATCGGTGTTTTCCCACAGCCTTGAGACATGCTCTGGCTCTTCCATGAGAACTTCCACGGCTGCTTTCTGTGCAGCGGCAACACCGGGAGGCTGGCTACCTGATAGGAGCCAAGAGCGGCTATGGTTAAGTGCGTGAGTTCTTACTTGCTCGGAACCGGCTAGTATCCCTCCCTGGACCCCCATTGCCTTGGAGTAAGATCCTATTTCAAAATCCACCCTTCCTTGAAGTCCGAAATGGGCTACTATCCCCTTTCCCCCTCCCAAGACCCCTTCTCCGTGGCAGTCATCTACGAATACCATCGCATCATACTCCTCGGCTATTTTTGTTATATCGTCAAGGGGCGCTATATCCCCATCCATGCTGAATACTCCGTCGGTGATGATGAGTTTCCTTTCTGCGTCCTTGTTCTCTTGCAGTACGCTCTCCAATGCTCCGACGTCATTGTGCTGGTAAACTGCTCGTGAGGCCTTGGTGAGTCGGACGCCGTCAATTATTGATCCATGATTCAATTCGTCTGAGATAATTAGGTCCTCTTTACCTCTGACCAATGTTGGTATTAAGCCGACATTTGCAGTGTACCCCGCTGAGTAGATTAGAGCTGACTCGACGCCTTTGAATTTGGCTGCTGCCCTCTCGGCCTCTATGTGGATATCTAGAGTTCCGGCGATGGCCCTTACGGAACCTGAACCGGCCCCATACTTTCGTGTAGCCTCTATAGCGGCCTGAACGACCTTCGGGTGAGTGGTCAGATTGAGGTAGTTATTGGCTGAGAGCATTATCATCTCTTTTCCATCGACAATGCACCTCGGCTCACTGGCGGACTCGAGCGTTGGGGGGTTCCAATCAAGGCCCTGTGAACGTAGCTCCTCGTATCTCTGCCTCATCCACGACAAGTCGGCTGCCATGACTCCCAAGTGGAGGTGGGGTTCATTGCTCCATCGGAGCGACTGTTTCATGTCCATGGGGCCACTCGGGGAATTATGGCGGGCAGTGGCACCCGGGCAATTGTTCTAGGAACGGCACAGGATGGAGGCTACCCCCAACCGGGTTGCAAACTACCTTGCTGCCTGAGAGCTCGGTCGATAGCGGGGGTTTCCAGAACCCCCGTGGCCCTTGGGATAGTTGGTTCTGATGGGACGTCGCATATCATCGAGGTTGGAAGGCATATAGGAGAACAGTTCGAGGTTTGGGAGGAGGCTGTTGGTTTCGAGTGGCCGTTGAGTAGTGCTAGCCTTACCCATGCTCACCTTGGACACACTGATGGCTTGAGACTCCTGGGGAGAGAAGCCATCGGCGGACATGGCATTATTCTGCACTGTAGCAAGTCGATGTTTTCCCTCATCAATGAGAACCCCACTTGGAGGATAATGGTGGAGCAGGGCGTACTAGTCCCGAAGCATTGGGAGAGCATGACCCCATTCGAGCCGACCCCCGGTTGTGGTTTCACCATCACCCCCGTTCCCGTGATTCACAGGGCGGAATTGTCAGACAATCATGCGATTATTGTCAGTGGGAGTAAGTCAAGGCTCCTTTTCATGCCTGATCAGGACTCATGGGAGGCTACATTGGAGGGTGCTACAATCAGGGAATGGCTAACTTCCCTGGATGTCGATTATGCCCTGATTGACGGCACCTTCTGGGACTCTTCTGAATTATCTGGCAGGGACATGTCAGAAATTCCGCATCCAACAGTTTGTGAATCCATAGAGTTGCTTGGGAATAGAGGGCCGGGGGATCCCGATATTGCATTTTTTCACCTAAATCACACAAACCCCCTGAACGATAATGGCAGTGAAGAGTTTCTTACAATTGGAAGAATGGGTTGGAGGGTCAGCGAACCTGGCGAAGTGTACGACCTTGGATGATGAGGAACCTTATCAATAAGTCTCCAGAGGGTCGGTCATGCTTCTGTCCGGATTGGTTTCGAGTGGACTTGGGAGGGCACATGTTTTCATGGCACAGCCGCATTACCAAGAGCAATTCAAGATCGTTCTAGGAGCAAGTGCGTGGCCGGGAACCTTGAATGTGGACTTGGATATTGACAGCATTTCCAGTTATAGAAAACTCAGGATTATTTCAGGGCTTGAGGAGGGGGACAAGGATGCGTCGATTGCGGCAACGAGAATACTGGGTTTCGAAAGGGATGGTCGATCCTTTGGAGGCGCTACTGCCTTCATAGCAGAAATATCATTGAATGGTGAAACATGGACTGATTGTGCGGTCCTGATCCCGGACCTGACTCGCCACACAGAAACCGCTGAAGTGATATCCACGTCATTCCTGAGGGAGTGCATTCCATGCGAAGACGGAGATTCGGTGAGTATCAGAATAGGCCGTACTGATTGATCCATTCCGTGTGTATCATCGATGACATCTCTAGCTTGCATAGTCCGGTCCAGATATCATGCTCCCTGAGTCCCTGTGGGGGAGTTGAAAAATTGCTAGTGTCGGGAGTCGAATTTAGGCCCATTCCATCAAGAAGGTCATGTTCTATCTCCCAAAGGACCAGTCCTTCGGGAGGATCCATTCCCAAGTCCACGGGATTATGCGGATTATTGAGTGCGTCTTCCAATTCGTCGACCCCGATCTCTCCGGAAATGACCCCGGTAACAGCTGATGACATCCTCCTAACCTGGTTCCACAAGAATGACTGGGCGCAGACCATAATCCCGATTGGTCTGCCCTCTGAGTTAATCCATGGCTCGCAAACCTCTACTTTTCTCTCAGTGTCCCTTCCCTCCTCTACCCTGCATAGATTTGCAAAGTCATGACCTCCCTCCAATACTGAGCATGCGCGTTGTAGGGAATCCATATCAATTTCAATCGGCCAACGTCTGGAAATCTCCGAGCGATAGTAGTATTTTCTGGAAACAACGGGCCTACTCGGGGACCAAACGGGCACCCTTCTCGCCCCCCAGGCAACTACATCTTCCGGGAGATGGTCATTTAGTGCCCTCAGGATTTTTGTGTCGTCGATTGACCTCGAAACTGCTTCAGGGAGGTCGATTCTTGCTAGGTTCATCCTAACACTTACCCCTGCATCTGTCCTACTGGACATACGCAAGCAACCTTCTGTCCACCAACCAATTTTCCTGAGGGCATCCGATATGGAACCTTGGACGGTCCTCACATTGGGTTGTATTTGGGAGCCGTGGAAGGTATCCCCTCTATACCCGATAGCGACCAGAAATCGGTCGCTGTCCAAATTATCCCCTCACTCCTCGGTAAGGAGATACTCCATCGCTTCGTCCACCGATGAGAAACCTAGGCCGAGTATTGAGAACTCTAGAGCGACTGGGATGAATTGTCTCGCATTTGGGTTGCTTCTGTCGTAATTTGTCTTCATATCGACCAATTCGATTAGTGTCTTAGCGGCCTCGTATAGGTGGAAAGAAACGTCCACATCATCCAGTTCGTCCCCGAGGGCCTTGAGTTTCCTAAACTCGCGAACGGCCATGGGAATTCTGTCGAACGTTAGCAATGCTCCCGCATAAGACGCGAGATAGTCAGGATTCTTTGGATCCATTGACGAGGCTTTTCTGAAGTAAGCTGCTATCTGCCCCTCGTTAATTCTGTCATTTCCCTTCTCGTCCAGGTTTCCATTCTCCTGGACCTCGAATAGTGCGGCTTCGGCCCAGCCATGAAACCCTGCGGGATCCGATGGGTGGTCCTTGGAGTACGCATCAAAAATGTCCATTGCGCCCATGAAGTCTCCTTTCGTTATCATCTGAGCGGCTTGGGTAATCATTTCTTCGTCGGTCATTGCCATCCCTCTGGGAGCGTATCGGAAGTAATTGGGTTATGAACGGTGCGGATGGGGCCTATCTATCATCCATTAGCTCGTTGATTAGTCTGTAGACCTCCATAGGCTCGTTGATCGCATAAAGGCACGAGCTTGGGTCGTCGGGGAAATCGCTCCTGTACCTCTGAGTGAAAAACCATCCAGTCAGGAATCCGAACAGCCCCGTCCTATCGGGAGCTTCCTGAGTGGTGGATTGCATTTGGTCGTCCCCCACCCCCCCATCAGTAATGACGTGCAAACTGCCAAAACCCAACATCTTGCCAATAATCGGCGGATCCACTTTCAAGTTCTCTACCTTGTCATATGGGATCCCGACGGAGCTTGTGTCGAAATAGAGGAACTTCTTCCTGATGTGGACCCTCCTATCCGTGATGGCATATTGGAATGAGTTACGATAGTGGGTAGTCATTCCTATGGCGAACAAAGAAGAGAGTATTCCCAGCAGCGGATAATACCAATCCAGCCACATTGGGGTGTCTGGTACGTTGTCGAGAAAATTTCCGAGTATCTTGCCTGACCAGTCGAGTACCACAATAATGAATGGAATGGCACCATTGAGAACTAACCATGATGTTGTCCAACCACCAGAAGTTGAAACATTCAGATAGTGATTGATCTTAGCGATAATCATCATCACTATGACGAAGCCAAAGACTCCTGAGATGTCCAGAATGACCTTGGCGAGGCCCACTACGAGATTCAGGTTTCCCTCTCCGTCCACGTCCTCGAATTTAGCAGCCCAGAAGAAAACCAGGTGTACGAGAAGGACCAACGCTGCCAGGAGGTACCTTCCTAGCATGGACATGGCAGATGGCCCTCCGGTCCATATTGGGATCTCTGAGTCGGTAATCTCGGTGAATCTAGAGCGTACTTCATCGGCATCCACGTTTTGTCTGTATTTATTTACAAAATCACTCATAATTTCACCTCTAGTGTAATACTCCCCATGCATGTTCAGCATTTCCATGAATCCACTGGTAGTCTTCAATTGATCTGACTTCAGACCCTTCCTCGAAAATTATTGATTCGACCTCTAGGGGATACTCGTTGTAAGTCAAGTGGCTGACCCATGATGCCCTTGTTGGCTGATCGAAAATCCATTTTGCCCTGCTCACGGCCCTGACTTGAATAGTCGCGCTCGCCTCTCCGTTCCAAACCCTCACATTGAATCTAGGGAGGATGTTGCCATCATTGTCCCTGAGTGCATCTTCCTCCGTTGGCATCGACAGTTTTACCTCACAGTTGTTGAAGTTGTGAGTTTTGCCTCCCTTCCTATCGTGGAAGACTCCGGTGCCAATGTTTGGCTTCCTAAAGACGTCACGAAGCCTCCAGGGAGTGTCGTCCGTCGCAGTCCACATGGGGGAAACGTGAGGCATGAACCAATCCAGATACGAGCCATCATCGAAGTGTAGCATTCCCCAGAACCATGGAAATGATGGGGCTTGGACTGTAACTTTCTGGAAGTACCCTGTCCCTTCCATCTCCTTTCCGTCAACCACCAGTTTACACTTTGTGGCCTGTAGCCTGAGTATGTCATAACCCATGCCAAGGAAGTAAACGTTGTTACGATAAGTGAGTTCACTGGGTGGGCCCCACCAAGGGGTCAATTCAGCTTCGAATGTCTTGGGAGCTCCCTTGGAGCGTGCTTCCTGGTCACTAGTCAGATTGATCCAGAATGACTCGTTACCTGGCGTCATCCCCAGGGACATGTCCTCGGCAGTGATTGGGACTACTGCTCCTGCTCCCTTGCCCTCTCCCTTGCCTGGCCACAGCGAATGAGTATCAGGGATGCTCGCCATCCTGCACTCTCGCATTACCAGAGGCTCGTGCATCTCATTTCCATCATACCACCAGGCACACACCATTCCCGGCAATACATGCCCCCCCTCCTCATCGACAAGCATCTTCTTTCCCGGTTTCCACCAATGACCACTGACCCTAATCGCTGGAGTGTCCTTGGTCGACCACAGGACCATCAATTGCTTGGACCTAGATGGGTTATCCGGATCTGGTACCAATATCAGGACCCACCACCACCACCACGACAGTCTCCTGATAGGGGGCATGACATCCAACCTCCACAGAGATGAGAAGTCACCCTTGAAATTATGATTGATTGACTCCATCTCAATACCTCACATTATCTCCTTCCTTCGGAAGATTGCGCTTCCCATGGAAATTAGGACTCCTGAAATAATGGAAAGGAACGTTATGGAGGTGACAATAGAAATGTACGGATTCCCTGTTCCGAGGGTATGTACTGGTGGTTTCCAGATCCATTGCAAACCAGTATCAATACCAAATGCCTCAGACATCTGAGAGTACTGCAGGGTGTCGGGCCATGCAGCTAGAACTGTTGCGTCTACCATCTGTAGCCCCCAGTGCGAGATGGACAGGAATGTGACGGATGATTCGGGAGCGAAGAGGCTGGTGAACCCCATCGCAAACTCCCAAACTCCGATGATGATGCAGAGATACACCCCATACTTCGGCATTATCAGCCCAATTGTGTTGAATAGCGAACCGTATGCTGCCAGTACCAGAATCGTCGCTGCTGCTATCCCCATCCAAACAGGGAAGTCACCGAACCTGATCAGGTCATCACCCGGGCCAATCAGAGAGGTTATCAGTGCCATTAGCAATGCGAGAACGATGACGAAAGATGAAACAACGGCCATGTAGCCAAGAACCCTGTAGAATATGAACTCTCCACGATGTATCGGCTTTGAGAGCAGATAATGCAAGGTACCCCTCTCAGTCTCGTCCCTGACCAAACCAAGGGCCAGGAATAGTGGCAGGAAGAGGCCCAATAGCAAGACGAATGCTATCTTGCCGGATGCAATCACGAATGCCCTGTGTGATGACTCCCCAGCATACTCCTCATCCACTGGATCCTCATCGACATAGTCATCTGGATCGATGGAAATAACCTCTCCCGTAACTGGATCTACGACCCAGACGACATCACAAGGGATACCATTGCGATTCGCATCTGGTTCGTGCTGGTATTCCCACCAGTCGTCCCCTGTTATCCATCCTATCCTGAAGCAGTCCCCGTCGTCATCAAATCCTTGACTGCCGGATTCTCCTTCTGCCCAATCAATGCCATCCTCGTCTATGTACATCTCTGGAGGATCAGGCTCAACATAGAAGACCTCAGTGAAAATTCCCCAAGATAGGTAGCTTCCCTCTGGGACATACATTTGGCCCGATGCCCTCACTCTACCGTTGAATGCATATGTTCCATCTTCCTGCAAGCAAGAAGAGGCATAGGGTAGCCACCAGTCTTCGAATGGTGCTCCTTCGTCGCAATCGTTCGATTCGTAAGTTTCCCAATCTATGATGTTGCTCCACGTCCCACCGGTGTAATCATAGTCTATCCAAGACGCATTCAGGATTGCCTGTCCGTCCCATGTCTTGTTTCCACTTACCGTTCGATCTGGATCATTCCAATCTATTTGTCCTTGGAAGATGAAATTACCAGAGCCGGGGAATGAGTCGCCGTCCCAATCGCTAGTTCCGTACTTCCATTCTTGTCCCATTGGATAACCGTCGTTATCCATATCAAAACTGTCGCCATCATTATCGATTGACTCGAATCCGTCCCTTACTGAATCGATGTAGAAAACGAGTAGTAGGACCATTAGTAGTGTCCCGAGGCCGAGTACCGCCCATGTGGAGACCTTGTTTCTGAGTTGCCGGACAGTTAGTTCAACCACCGCCCCTGCCTTTCTATCAAGGCTCGTCCAGACACTTTCGCTCAGGCCCCTTCCTTGAGAGTCCAACTAGTCACCCCCTACCAGATAACCGAGCAAGGAGTCCAGATTATCATCGGGATTCTCCACCGAACGTACTCTTATTCCTGAATCAACTATGACTTGTGGCAATATTGAGTGGGCGGCAGATAGGTTGCTAGTCTGGATCTCTAGGAATCCGGGATTTGGGAATCTCACACCATAAACTGGATCTCGAGAGATGAAAGCCTCTGCTAGCTCCCTTGGCGACTCTGTCTCAATCAATATCCTGTGAGGGTGCTTGTCGAGGAGCCCTCTGATTGCATGGAGATTGCCCAGAGCCAGCAGCCTCCCATTGTGAAGGATAACAATCTGCTCAGTTATCCTCTCTATCTCCTCCAGTATGTGGCTAGATACGATTACGGTTTTTCCTCGGTTTCCGAGCTCCCTGATTACGCTCATTATGCTGGTTCTGGCGAGTGGGTCGCACCCATGAAGTGGCTCATCCAAGATAATCAGATCAGGGTCATGGACTAGTGCGTGTGCTATTTTCACCCTCTGCCTCATCCCCTTGCTGTACTTGCCGACCTCTTTGTGGCGAACATCGGAGAGGCCGACGAAGTCGAGGACGTGTTCGGCACGATTTGTCGCCTCTTCCCTTGTCATTCCATGTAGTCTGGCCATGGTGGAGACGAAGTCCAGTCCAGTCATCCACTCGTAGAGTGGCTCGGTTTCACTGACATATCCGACTCTTCTGAATGGGGCTGTGCTCTTCCAGGGGTCGGTTCCGAAAAGCTTGACTTCGCCCTGGCTCGGCCTTAGGCGCCCCAGTAAGAGCTTGAACATGGTTGATTTCCCTGCGCCGTTGGGCCCTAGAACTCCTGTGACGCCTCCATCGATAGCCAGAGATACGTCGTTTACCCCGATGACTTCGCCGTACCACTTCGATACAGACTCCAATATCACAGCCGGTGTATCCGTACTCATTCCCTTGTCACCTCCAGGGAGCTAACCCTACTAGCGAGCAACGCTATTGAGATTCCATTCATCAGTAGAAGTGAAACAGCCGAGAAGGCGAGGGAGTGGTCGTAATTCGATTCGATTCCTATGAGCCATTGGCCGATGTGTGCAAGCACATCATAGGGGCTGAAAATGTACAGTATGGAAGAGTCGAACTGCGATTCAATTAGGAATGCTACCATTTTGGTACCATATATTGTAGCCAAGAATGCGACACCGGCGAAAAACCTGCTTTGGCTAATGCTAGACAGGGCCAGTCCTATTGACGTGTAGGTTATGACAAGTAAAATTCCGGCTAACAGCCCCCCTAGGAACATTGGGAATGTGTCGATAAGGAACGCCCATCCCTCCCCTCTGAAAACTATTGCACTGGTGTAGTATAGCAGATAGGAGAAGACTATCACGAAACCAAGAACAACGGCCGAGCTAACGAACTTCATGGCAGTGTAGTCAATTCTGGTAACTGGCCTGGAGAAGTAAATTGCACTGGTCCCATTGCTCCTATCGTCCGAGATCATACCCCCGACGACTAATGCAGTGAGCAATGGCCACATACACATGTTTCGAGGGAAGAAACCCAGGACCTGCCCCCAAAGGTTGTAGCGATTTATGCCCCACATCCTGGATAGGATTTCACCAAGTTCCCCG
>DAFQ01000040.1 GCA_002497985.1 Euryarchaeota archaeon UBA4 | reverse complement strand
GGATCCAGCAGTCTCTATTCGGGGGATCAAACGGTAGCAAGAAGAGAATCACCATCGCTGTCGCCCATCGTCTAGCAACCATTAGGAATGCAGATGAGATAGTGGCCATGGTTGATGGAGCAATAGTCGAGAGGGGGGATCACAACGATCTACTCTCCAATGACAATGTATACGCATCCCAGTGGTCCATTCAGACGGGAGAATTAGGTGAAGGGTGATCCCTTGTCTGAAATAGAGTGGACCTGGGTCGAGCCGGGATCAACCTATGTGGGCTCGGACAACAGGGCCCTTTTGTCTGGTGGCCCACAGCCCAGGCACGAGTCCAGAATCGGCTACAGATTCCAGATATCAAGAGACATGGTCAGTCGCGAACTCGCCGACAAAGAAATTGAGGAGGGGCAGTCAATGTTAGCATCAGAATCAGAATGGCAACTCGCCCTCGAAAGAGGAGCCATAAATGGACAAAATGGCAAAGTCGAAGAATTGGCAGACAGGATCAGGGGTAGCTACTGGGGGAAGATTTGCGATGGCCGCCCTTGGTTGGAGGGAGATTGGACCGTACTGGCATGCAGAGGGTGGTTCAAGGGCAAGCCAAAGTCTGTTTTCATTAACGTGAACTCCCCCAGTCCAGCATTCGTCCGTTTAGTTAGAAGAGAAAACGATCCAAGTCCGCTAGCTCCAAGACTCCCGATCAGTCAGCCAAATAGGAAGTCACTGGTAATAGAAGAGGTGGCGATATCTCTGATCTTCGGAATAATCCCCTCCTTCACTTGGGCCTACTTCAATGCCAGTCCTGGATACATCAGTGAGGGGTGGCTCAATCTTATCCTGGGCGGTTTGTTCATTGGAATTTTCAGCTCAATATTCTGGAGGCCACGTCAGAAGACATGGTGGGCCGAAGGCTCCACTATGGTCCCTCGTAGGTAGTCCAGCAATCACCTATTTCGATCATCTATCTGCAATCCGGGCCTGCCTCTGATAATTCTCCACTTTCCATTTAGGAATCCCATTCCGTAGTTCCAGTGGAGTGTGAAGGTCACAATCGAGGACAAGAAAACGGTCCAGGCATTTTTGCTGGGCGAATCTCCCTTGGTGGAACCGTACCATGCGATCAAGTTGTACAATAACATCAACGAGGGAAGGATGTGTACACCCGCCCTTGGCCACCCCATTGGAACAGTTGATAGTCTAATGTCCCAGAATTCGGGCCATGCCATTCCTCCATTCGCGAGTCCCCAGAAGAAGAATGCGAAGGCGGAAATGACAAGCGGCGGGAATGCTGCTACCATTGTATGCGTAAATACCCCCAGCTCCGGGTATCTAGAACTAGCAAGGGCCCTCACCATTCCGTAGTTCCTGATCTGTTTCTTGACCCTGGACAAGTCCCTCCTTCGGTGCCAAATTACCGCTTCCCGATCGGTCCAGAGTTTGTGACCAGAGGATGTAATGCGATAGTCCAACATGACATCTTCTGCACCGATTGCACCCGCATCGAACCCACCGACCTCAACTAGAACGCTTCGACGATAACCCGAGTTCACCCCTGGTAATTGAGAAGCCTCCTGTAGCTCACTCTTCCCTAACTTCCCATAGTTTGTTCCCGATGTGAAAATCGTACTGCTGAATGCCACATCGATGACTCTCTGCCATAGTGTAGACTCCTCAACAGGAGCGAAATTCGGCCCTCCCACACCTCCTACATCATCCCTGTCGAACCACCTAACTAGATTGGACGCCCAGTCCTCCGGGACAATGACATCATCATCCGTGAAGAGTACTATTTCTGACTCAGTCTCGCTGATTGCTATGTTGCATGCATCCGCGCGAGTCTTCGAACCGAGATCGTCAATGTACCTTATTCCTCGAGATTCGGAGACTTCTCTTCCATAATCGCCATCCGGGCCGACTACAACAATCTCCAGATTGGGGCACGTCTGCGATAGAAGCCCATCTAGGGTAACTCCCAACTCCTCCGCATTTCCAATGCTGGGAACGATGACACAGACAGAGCGACTCACGTACTGCCGTCAGCACATCCGTCTTCAACGCAGCGCATTGCCGTCATTAGTCGTTAGTCACTCTGGGGGCTAGGAAATAAGTCCAACTCGCCCCTCCATCATTGCTGTTCCATGACATCTTGAAAGGGTATTTTTCTTCAAACTCCATTGAGACGTCCTCAGCATAGCCAGAGGCCAGCTTCTTCGTCAGTGGATCCAAGAACTGCAATGAATAGGTCGAAGCCGTTGGACTGGGCGCATTCAACTCACTTAGCTCTCCAGACTCGAAAGAAACAGTCACGCTCTCCCCTGCTTCTTGGTCCGCTGAAACCGTCAGCTTGTTCTCCTCGATGCTCACCTTGACCAGCTCACTCACCATCTTAGACGCCCTAAGTGCCCTGGATAGCTTCTCAGCACCTATTGTCGCCCCGTGTTTGTACTCGATCACCGGCTCCTTCGCGGGGTTCATAGTGCCCACATCAAGGCCACGTAGAATTCGATGAACCTCCCCAACTCTGACATTTATCGCGCCAACTGCATCATCGTAGTTGATCTCAACTAAGTCGCCTGGACCCGCCAGTCCAAGAAGGTCCCTCATCTTGCCAAGCTCAATCCCTATTTCCACAGGCTCAACTTCATACGTCTCAAAACAGGCATCGCCAATGGTCGCAGATAGTAGTGCTACATGCGAGCCATCGACGACGGTCGTGTGTAGGCCATTCTCGCCCCAAACCAGCTTTGCCTCTTCGGTCAAAACGGAGAGGAGATCAACAATCTCCCTCATCAACTGGGTGTTAGCAGTCACTCTCAGCATCTCATCACTCGCACTGGTCTGGTCAGGGGGGGTTATTCATCATTCGGAACTGCGAGAGCCACTCATTGGTACTCCCGGAACTTCTTACCGCAGTTTTTGCACGTGCACACCTTGGTCTCGGGCTCGTCAGAACTCCTAGTTTGCATCAGGATGACGTAAATCTCATTCAAATCACATTTGGGGCACCGTATGTCGCCTACGCGAAGTACCCCCTTGCCGCCCTCGTCCTCAACCACCTCCGTGAGGTGCTTGAGGTTCCTCGGGTTGCCCGATGACCTAGCGGTACTGAGGTCAATCTTCTCCCCTGTCATCGGATCGGTGAATTCAGCCCCTTTCCCATCACTTCCGGTAAGCGGACCCTCGTAACCACAGGTGTAGTTTGTGCACCTTATGTTACCATTCGGCTCCATGAATCCTAGGGTACCACATTCGGGGCAGAACATTCCTCACATCACCTGTCAGTTTGCACAGACATAACAGGGCTGAGTCAACAGATTATTCAACTATTCTACTAAAGGGGCGTGATATTGGTCCCATCAGGAAGCAATGGACAGTGCTGCACGGTATCCACACCATGCCAGTAAAAGGCTCCCAGCCACGCTCAGAATCACATATGTCACGGCAGTCGAAGAGGACTCCTCGGAGAATCTGATAGAATCCATGGCGAAGGTCGACATCGTTGTGAAGGCGCCCAGCAGTCCCGTTCCAACCAACAAGACGCTCCCCTCGCTGATCACGGTTCCAGCAGCAATGGCCCCGAAAAGAACGCCAAGTAGTAGGGATCCGACTAGATTTACCCCTAATGTCGCATATGGGGCGGAGCCCGCCCCAACCATCGATTGAA
>DAFQ01000055.1 GCA_002497985.1 Euryarchaeota archaeon UBA4 | reverse complement strand
CTGCGAGCAATGGGGGGACTGGATTAATCTCCAATTTATTGCAGATTCTCAAAGTCACAGGAGCGATGATGATGATAGCAGTGACATTGTCGATGACAAGAGATAGCAATGTGGTGAAGGTTCCGAGCAGGACAATCAACCTCCAAGGGTCGCCCTTGCTCATCTTGGATGCCTTGATCGCCACGTACTCGAAGAAACCACACAGTTCCAAGATGGAGGCGAAAATCATCATCCCTAGTAATAGCCCGATCACCTCCCATTCGATCCAACCCAACATGGTGTGCTCAAGAGTGTACGTATCAATCAACTGACCGGCAGAGTTGTACTGTTCATGGAGATGAAAGACCCCGGTCCAATGACCGTATAGAAGCATCAAAACTGAGCCGAACCATGCAGCTATTGTCCTATGCACCACCTCTGAGAGAATTAGTACAAATGAGAGAATGAATATCCCCAATACTACCTGTTCCTGACTTACCATGCCACTCCGACCAACAAGTACCCTAAATATTTCACGACCAGTATGGTTCCTTGATGGGAGAATAGGAGTCTATTTTCCTGACCAGAAAACCGCCACGTTCCCTCTCTGAAAGACCAGTCTTGATTTTGATTCAGATGCTAGAGAGCTAAAGATTGCGTCTCTCTCCTGAGAGTCTCCAGCTATCCCCCTGTTCGCCTTAACCTTCACTAGTTCGCGGGTTTTCAATTGGTCTTCCAACTCTGCCACTATGGCATCAGTCGAGCCGGATTTTCCAATCCTTACAGTCACCCTAAGTGAGGGGTCGGATGACTGCCTGATTATTCTGTCTGGTATTGAATTCATGCTATTCACCTGGACTAAACTTTCTGACCCTACCACAAGACAGGCATGTTGTAACCACCTGCTTGGAAACAATTCTAATTCTTGAGTTCGCACCGGGTGAAAGGGATTTCTTGCAAGACCTGCATATCATCCTAGAAATACCAGAGTCGGGCCTCTTACCATGTCTCCTTCCAACTCTCAATATGTCCCTTGCTGCCGCATTTGCGATCTCTATGTCTGTGGAAATGCTACTGGAGAGGGTTTCTGATAGCTCGGATATTGACTCCGCAGCGTCCGACTTCCTCTTTCGAGAAGTTCTTGACCGGCTTTGCCCTCTTCTAGAAATTTCAATCCCTCACAGTTTGGAAGCTATTGACCTGCCTACCTCTTCGATTGGCAAGTCCCCGTCGATTCGAATTAGTAGGCCTCTTTCGGAGTACCAATCGGCCAGTGGTGCCGTCTGTTCGTGATATGCAGTCAATCTGCTCCTAACAGTCTCCTCGGTATCATCTCCCCTCTGAATGACTCTTGAGGATATTTCCTCCGGTGGTGGCTTGAACTTGATATGGAATATCTCCCCGGTTTCCGGATCCATCCTTCTTCCCACTATTCTTTCAATAATCGACTCGTCGGGAACCTCGATTGAAATCACTGATGTTACTGAGACTATTTCCTCTAGTGCCTCTGCTTGATGAATGGTTCTGGGAAATCCATCAAAGAGTACACCGTTCGATGCATCGTCATTTCTGAGTCTCTCGGAGATTAGTCCAATAATTATGGAGTCAGGAACAAGGAGTCCTGCATCCATGTATGACTTGGCTTCGTGACCCAATTGGGTCCCCTCGACAACTGCTGACCTTAGCATGTCGCCGGTTGAGACCTGTGGTTTCCCCGTAATTTCGGATATCTTACCTGCTTGTGTCCCCTTCCCAGCTCCAGGCGGGCCAAACAATACAATAGAGCCAGTCATATGATTCCGACCTAGAAGGCAGTGATAATGGTCACGGACGATTCTGCTCCCACCAAAGGTGCCCATAAGCAACCCACTGATCCATGGTCCACCCTTCTGGGAGCCCACCGAGTGGCAGAGGGGGAGCTCCCTCTGGAGAACTGGGTATCTCAAGTGATGGTAATGAGGAAGAGCTCAGAGCGGATTCTATTTCGTCGTCAGAAACCGTTCCAGTTAGAACCTCGCCCGAAACGCTTGTCTCCATTGCAGCTGCCATTCTCTCATTTTGGGTCCCCGAGAGGAGTGCGGAACCAGGTGGAATCAATTCTTCTTCCGGCCTTAGTCCTTCGGAGGTTGACTTCCTCATCCTCAATCCGAGGACAACCGTGGTCGAAAGTAGCAATAGGAAAATTATCGCATACGCCCAAGGTGGAATCAATCCAGAATCTGAATCTCTGGATTTACTGACCTGCAAGTCGATGTTGCCATTGGTAGATGTCACATCTGACGAGATTGAGTTTGCTTGCAGTGA
The DNA here is from genome assembly GCA_002497985.1 of Euryarchaeota archaeon UBA4. Lineage (GTDB taxonomy): Archaea > Thermoplasmatota > Poseidoniia > Poseidoniales > Thalassarchaeaceae > MGIIb-O5. Next base: position 10,263 of record DAFQ01000055.1, on the reverse strand, counting down.
TAGTTGAACAAGGCCGAACTCAGTGGAGTCACCGGGGCTTGCGGTTACCACTATCTGGATAGTCTGTCCTGGGGCAAGTGGGCCTGAATGTGAGGAGTATATTGATACCGACCAGCCATCGGGTGTTACCAAGTCAATTGTGAACTCAGAGTCCACATTGCCCCAGTTAGTTAAAGACACTTCAAACTCCCCTTCGGAGCCAGCAACTATTCCCTCTATCGAGGTGCTCTGACATTCAAACATGAGCCATGATGATGGCAGCACTTCGACTTGCATCCATACTGTGTAGGATTGGGAAACCCCACTAGGCGTGAATGCCTCAATAATCACAGGGACAGTACTGGCCAGAGGCCCAGAGGATAAGTTTCCAGGCAATTCCAAGGCCACCATAATTGTCGCTTCCTGATTCATCCCCATCTGAAAATCACGAGAAGAAAGGAAGCCGGCTGACCATCCATCTGGGAGGCTTCCCATCGTTAGAGAAACTGATAGTTCCACATTTCCAATATTGTGAGCGTGTATCGAAGCGATCCCGCTGGTCCCCAGTGCTACTGAAATCTTCTCATCGCCGATTAGGTCCAAGTGCGCCAACTCTAGTACGACTAGCTTAGTAGCATTAGTGACCATCTCCCCCCCTTCCTGCAAGGTCCTGATGGTTATGGTATTCGAGTCTCCCATTTGTGCAGTCATGGGAACGATTGTATTGACGGTGACGATTGCCTGCGAGCCTGCTGGGATTGTGAGAGAAACCCCCTCCAATGACTCATCCGAGTCGTGGACTATTTGCACAGGCCATGTGTTTAGCGATGAAAGTGCTGTAACTTCGAATGTCATTGGTACATTTCCATCATTGGTTACCACCATCTTAGTTGCTACAGTGTCTCCATTGAGGACGGCTCTGTCTGAAGCGGCAGCGAGTGCCCCCAATGGTGTCCAACTATCAGATTCGTCCACAGAAAAGATGTCCGTCAGGAAATCCATATTCTCCAGGACCTCCACAGTTGCATCTTCAGTTGTAGTAAGGGCGGGGTCGTTGACAGAAGTGGTGGTGCATGACAGATCCTCCGTGGTGCCAGCAGAAGGCTCGCCATTCTGCGAATCTGGAACCCTCACCTTAATCGGGATTGGGAGGAACTGCAACCTGCCAAGGGGATCGAGTGTGATGTCGGAGGATTGGCTGTTTCCAATGAAAATGGTCCATTGATTTTCTGAATCACAAGTTACCCTATACTGGGTTGGGCCGTTACCCGTGTTCTTCACCGAGAGGGAGAAAATTGCGAGTTCTCCGGGTTCTGCTCCGAGTTCCTCAGTACCCGCAGCAATAGTGTATAGTCCCTCGACCCTCTCTACCTCAGCCTCTAGCCTAATGGAGTTAGAGACAGTGGGGGCATTTACGTCGTATAGGTTTAGGTCTGTTACGAAAGTTCCCGGCAACGCATAAACGGCTCCGGCGGGATTGTCTATGTCTGTGTCGACGTCTGTGAGGTTCAACTGTACAAGAATACGGTCACCCTCATCGCCGAACGGCGCCAGGTTCCATGGGCCGGACTCATTGAGTAGTTTCCACCACTCATCCGATGGCTGCTGCAATATACCATTCTCGGAGACGATCTGGACAGGAGAGACGCTCAATCTCACGGAAATTGGCGAAGTTCCTTCATTCCTAAGTTCGAGGTCGAAATATATCGAGCTGCCAGTACGGGGATCAAGAGTTCTACTCATCGCCTGTTGCAACTGTGCTGGATTGCTCGGGAAGCTCCCGTCCTCCATCATTGGAGTCACTCTGACCCCAATCTGAGAAACCATTACTGAAATTGTAATTTTGTTATTATCAATCCCCGAAATTTCATCATTAATTTCGTCCACTACGGAATCTGAGTCCAGTCTCAACTCAAGCAGGTGCTCCCCGGTTGAAGAGAATGAATGAGGGAATGAGTAGGAATCCAATTCCCCCCCATTAAGTGAGGCCCTAGTAGAAGTGTGAATGATGTTCCCAGTCGTCAGGTCCTCGATCTCAATGTTGTAGCTCCCAGTAGGTGCAGAGGCCCTATTGCCCCATGCTGCCTCGATTAGCAGGGTATCCCCTTGCAGGGGGCTTTCAATGGAAGTAGTCAATGAGCCTTCGAATACTGCAAGATCTGCTTTCTCGACCTCTGATGCACTGGCCGTTATTACTAGGGAATAATCCTGCAGGTAACCACCGGCATGACCCACCTCAACAGTCCACGTTTCGATAATGTCGCTAACCCCCGAGGGCAGTCTAATTCTCTCGACATTGTTCAGTCTGTCCTCATTCCCACTCCCCATAATGCTGAATCCGCCCGAGAAGCTATTTCCAATGTAAACTGAGCCATTTGGAGCAGTGAGCTTGAGGTCAAGGTCATTGACCAGGCGGGGAGCGCTCTGGTTAGCAATTGCTGATCCCTCTCTATCGTTCCACACCAATGTGATATCAAGCCCCCCCATGGCATCGCTGGACATCTCAAACGTGTAGGCGAAACTGTGACCTGGCAGGAGTTGTCTGGAATCGTCATAGAATAAATTCAAGCTCCCCTCTGAGGTTCCCATGATGTCATCATTGAAAGTGCCAGATGGATACAAACTCTGTTGCAGATCCAGTTGCCCCCATCCCTCAAGTGCGTTTGGAATGTCTGGATTGCCAAGATCCTCGGCCCCATTAATGAGAATGGCCCTGATTAGGTCGGAGCGCGGTTCGCTGATCCCCTCTGATTCCCTGAGGTACTGCCTGGTCATCGCAGCGGCGCCAGCGGCGACGGGAGTGGCCATAGATGACCCATTCAGGGCCATATACAGAGGAGTCGTCCCATCACTATGGGTGGCCGTTGAACATGAGCTACCACTTGCGTACTGGGCTTCCTCCGCCCTAGCAGAGCAAATCATGACCCCTGGAGCCACGATGTCGGGCTTTATCCTCCCGTCCAAGGTAGTCCCTGAAGATGAGGTTTCGGAAACCGAACCTTCCGGGACGCTCGAGTAGGCGCCTGTGGTTGAGGCTCCTACGGTCAGTGCATTTTTTGCGGTACCTGGAGGGGTTACTGAGTTGGAATTTGGACCGAGGTCACCGGCTGAGAATAGTGCCAGGAATCGCGGATAGTCGTAGACGAAATCATCGACAGAACGAGAATCAGAGGAGTACTCTCCGACTAGGTTTGTATTGCCCCAACTGTTTGTCTGAATCCTAGCTCCTTGGTCCCATGAATGGGTGAACATCTCGTAAAGAGAACCCCATCTGGCTAGAACACCTGAGTTATCGGCTTCTAGTTGATAGAAGTGGAATGTTGCATCGGGAACCATTCCCGTTGAGGAAGTGTCGCCTGAACCGTCGCCAAGAAGGGTAGCAGCAACATGGGTACCGTGTCCGCTATTCATATCAGAATGGCTGTTATCAGGTCCGAACTGATCATATATCCCCCTAACCCTGCCACTGAAATCTCCGTGGTCTTCATCCAGACCTGTATCGGAGATGGCCAAAACCTCACCAGATCCATTGAGGGTGTTTGAACTACTCGAGTATGCCCCTTCTAGGCCAGAGATTGTCCATGCATTGCTATTGTGAATTGCCAATTCACCGTATTTCTGAACGCTCAAAACCCTCCAGTCCATTGCTATTGGAGCAATCCACATTGGATCAACTGCCCTGAGTTGGCAGAGATTCAAATCGCAAATGTCCCTATTGCCATAGTCTTCCGAAATCTGGGACAAATGCCATGATAGTTCAGATAATTGATCGGCGTCTAAGTCTGAGGTCGGTATTATTTCCATATCGAGGAGTTCCCCTGAAGGGGCCGAGGCCAAGATTTCAGGCGAAACCTTCCATGAAGTTGGCATCACACTGGACCACCTGACATGGCCGATATTGACGAGTTTTTCTTGGTGGTCAGAGGGGGCCCTGACGATAAGAGAGCTATCAGGGATGAAGTCAAGGACTCTAAATCCGTAATTTTCCAGATCTTCTATCAATAGGGATAAGTCTGAGTCAACTGATTGAATAATGAGAAGGGCGGGGTTGTTTGGATTTGCCGTATTTCTAAGCCAATCTGGACCCATTGGTAACGGTTCTTTGGTTGGATCAAAGTTGCCGAAGGGGGAGAAAATAAGGCCTGATGACTCCCTGATCTGATACTCAAATAAGTCTGCATGTGAAAGTAGAGACCACTGCCCAGACCATTCGGAGGAAGAGGCATCCAGGCTACTCGATTCAGCATCCCGCATTTCTGCTACGGCCGATCCGGACCAAGCTGAAATCAATAGGAGGAAAATAGACAATAGCGTCTTTCTCCTTGCGTACATGGGTCCTACGGACCCAAGTCTGACTTTTGACCGTTAACTACAGTTGATTGGTTGACAAGTCGATATTTTGGGGGCTATAATCCCCCTCAGAGGCCGTAATAGCGGGAAATCGCGGCATCTGTCTTGGCGACACTCCTCTTCCAGTCAGACTCGGTTCCCATGAGTGCACGGATGCAATCCACGTTCTCAGGAATGACGTCGCTTTCTTGGTGAATGGCTTGGAAATAATACAGTCTATCACCAACTAACTTGACTCCATCCTCCCATACGAAAATCTCGTGTAGATCGCCCCATTTCCTACCGATGTCTCGGGCCATCTCCATTACTTCTGCGGTAGTTGTAATACGATTTTCTGAACCATTCATAATTATGACTCTAGGGGTATTCCCCCAGAGCTCTAGAATATTCTCCGTAGTGAGGCCGTGCCCGGAGGGCAGGTCGGCAATTATTGAGTGGACGTGCATGATTGTTGTCGGTACTGCTACTGCGAGGCTGTTTATCTCAATCTCGGGCTTGACTGTCATCACATCGGGACCATGGTGGCTAGGTACCTTGAGGACTGGTTTGATTGCATTGATGGGGCCCTTGTTTGAGTCTCCTGGATCAGCTGCACGACGGATCATTGTGCACTCAACTTTCAAAGAACCGCAGTGTTCGTAAAGTGGTACTAAAGTTCGAGAGAGTCCGGTTGTATTGCATGAGACAACTCGCGTCCCCTGAGCATTCAGATTATCTGAGTGGTTCGCAGATGAGGTATAAGAAAGCCCTGTGAGAGCGTGCTTTTCTCCCCCTTGGAACATATATTTGATTCCAGCTGACTGATATTTGGCTAGATTTTCTGCGCCCATCTTTCCGGGCGCACAATCTACAACGACATCGGCTATTGACAGTAAATCGGAGAGTCCCCCAGAGCAAACATACCCTTGCTCAGCAAATCGGGAGACAGCTGCCTCATCATCAAATGTGCAATAAAGTGGGAATCCCTTCTTTACGGCTAAATCGCATCCGAATGAAGGCCCGGTCTTAGTTACCCCTACTACTTCCATGTCATCTTGGGCGTCTACGGCGTCTGCAACGCGCTTTCCAATTGTTCCAAAGCCATTGATTGCAACCCTGATAGCGCCCATGAGAATCCGCGTCTCCCCATTTGGAGGCCCATGACTACCCTCTATCAACATACCCATTCGCTGGATTGGCCTGTTCAATAAAAGTCATGACAGTTATATTGTGGCCCGTCACAATGAAGACCACTTGCTCGCGTCCGCGTACCGAGTGCGATGAGAGAATTGACCGCGAAGAGTCTCAAGCTCAACAGAGACATTGCCAAAATGCTCCCTGAGGCCATGGAAAAGGACCGTCTGATTAAGATTGGTTATGGCTCGGGCGGGGACCTCAAGCCTCGCAATGGTGAGTTTGGTGTGATCACCCATCTCCCTCCCAAATCAAGGGTGCTCATACTGGGCGATCTTGGAGAATGTGTGGGAGGAATGAACAGAGGGGGATCTCTAACTGTTGAGGGCGGATGTGGTTCAATGCTAGGCGCATTCCAAACCGGTGGAAGGGCTGTGGTCGAGAGAGACGTAGGAGACAGGGCTGGTTTTCACATGTCTGGAGGGTCAATTACCATCCACGGTTCTGCTGGTAGTGATGCGGGAGCAGGGATGTCTGGGGGGGCCCTAGTTGTCAGAGGTCATGTTGGCGGCAATGTCGGAGCAGGGATGTCTGGGGGCGTCGTAATAATCATGGGATCAGCCGGACCTACCCCCGGAGTTGGGATTACTGGAGGAAAAATTGTGATTGCAGGGAGTTGCCCGCCACCCGGTCATGGGGCATCAATGAGATCAATTTCCGATTCTGAAATTGAAGATTTTTCTATTCACCTGGAGCCACTTGGCCTTTCTGTTGGCGACGATGCATTGGTCCTCGAGGCAGAAAATCAAGGAATATCAGAAAATGTGGCCCCTCGGAGATGGGTCTCAGAGGGATTTGAGAATATAGGCATCTTTCCATCAGCGACTGATAGGCTGCCCGAGCAATTTCCTGTCGAAAGCGGCACTAGAGTAATGCCTGTTGGCAAGGACGAGGGAGGGTTGTTTTTCCAGATTCCATGGCTCATTCGTGGTGATTATGGGGACTCAATAATGTTCCCCAGTAGAGACAGCCAACCCGCCATAGTTGGCAATAACCCTCAGGAAAATGACCTACTCATTGTCGGTAAAGATGGTTTATCCAATGCCACTGAAAACATTGTGAGATGTTCTGGAATTGTACTGGATCTAGCAGACTTGCCACCGCTCAATGATGCTGAGATTGAGGCCCTGGTTGTTTCATTGACTAGTTCAATGGACGATTCGTCCCTAATTTTCCTTAGGGACGGAGTGGAAAGGGTTGAACATCTGTTCAGACTTGTGACAGAATTGGACCTAGATGGGGCCATAGTTCACGCTGGAACACCGGGCGGAAATAGATCTGCATCCGCCCTCCCAAGAATTGGATTGGCTTCTAGAGCCATGGATTTCGAATCCCATGGCCGAACAATAGCAATTGAGATGGACACCATGCCAAGTTCTGAAGATCTCATTATTGCAATTTCTGCTGGTTGTTCACTATTTGTTGGACCGGTTTCCGAGGATGGTGAATTGAGTTCTTATATTTCGGCAATTAACTCAGGCCTCAAGGGTTGGATGAGAGAGTTAGGGGTAGAGAGAATGTCCATGTTCAGCAGGAGGAACCTCAGAGCTATGGATATGGACACTGCAGGAATTAGTGGACTCAGGTTGGTTGGATTTGAGCGACCATTGCCAATGTGGCTTGGAAACTGAGGTGTATTCGTGCCAACAATAAATCTCCAGCACTCAATATTGGAGAGGATCCAGAGTATCAACAATTTCAAACATGAAAGTGGGAAATGGCCGGATTTGCTTCCCGAAATTGGATGCCCCGTAGAAGATTTTGATAAGACCGAAATAGAAATTGAGGTTTTTCCAGATAGACCTGATCTACTCAGTCATGAAACTATGGCCCGAGCGGCTAGATCATTCATGGGTGCCCATGGTACTGTAAACAAAGTAGAAGTCGTAAAAAGTGGGATAAGAATCGATGTCGATGCTTCATTGAAAGAAATCAGGCCGGTAATTATGGCCGCTGTAGTGAGGGGTGTGGATACAGGGAAAAATAACTTGGAAAATGATGCATTCATCCAATCCCTAATGGATCATCAAGAGAAGTTGCACCTAACCCTTGGGAGAAAGAGATCTCTTTCATCAATAGGAGTACACGATTTGTCCAGACTTGAGGCTCCATTCAGATATGAAACTGTGGAGAGTAGTTTCGCATTCACCCCCCTATCTTCGGAAAGTAAGATGAGTATTTCCGAAGTACTTTCAGAACATCCAAAGGGAATTGAATATGCCCACCTCATGGATTCAATGGACCGTTTTCCAGTCATCCTAGATTCCAATGAAGAGATTCTTTCTTTCCCTCCAATAATTAATGGTGAACACACCACAGTCAGAGAAGGTACAACAGACTTCTTCATCGACGTTACTGGAACTGATGAGCGTGCGTGTGAAACGTGCCTACTCCTAGTGTGCCTATCCCTCTCCGAATTGGGCGGGAAGGTGGAGAGTGTGGAGATATCTGGATGGAACGAGGAGGTTTCAACGACTCCAAACTTTGATGACAGGTTACACAGGGTTCCAAGTAGGCTTGTCAGGGCAATACTCGGTATTGATATTGATGAATCTGAAATTTCCAATGCCATTTCTAGAATGGGCGGGGAACTAATAGAGACGCGAACAGTGACAGATGGTTCCGAAAGGGCGGAAAGGTGGTCAGACTGCGTAGTTGGGGAAATGGAACACATTGTTTCCATGCCGAGATGGCGGAGCGACATCATGCATCCCGTTGACATTATTGAAGACATAGCAATTGGATTCGGATATGGGAATCTCCCTGAGAAGTTATCTTCTATACACGTTGACGCCGTCCCACTTCCCTCCTCTCACATTAAACGTAGGATTAGGTCCAGTTTTAGGTCAGTTGGACTACAGGAAACTCAGAGTCTGACGCTTTCCAACAGAAGGGATCAATTTGAAACAATGAGATGGAAAAACATTGGAGCTCCGTCGGAAATATCGAATCCTATAACGATAGACCACACATTGATGCGTCAGTTCGTTCTGCCATCTCTCCTGAGGCTATTATCGTCAAATAGGCATCATGAGTTGCCACAGAGGGTTTACGAGCTCGGAGAAGTAGTTCACAATTCTAAGAATGGGATAAGGGCAGCATGGGCCTGCGCTGAAGTCGGAAGTGGCTTCACTGCTGCAAAGGGGATTTCTCAGGCACTAATCAGAGATCTCGGATGTGAATTTGGAAATATTGAGTTCGCCCCCCTGGGAGAAGGTGAGGGGCCATGGATATTTGGGAGGGGGGCCAAGATTCTGATTGGCGGTGAAGAAGTAGGGCAGTTTGGAGAAGTAGATCCTCAGGTTTCCTCTGAGTTTGGACTTAGGTCCCCAATTCAAGCAGGGGAGTTCGATGTGGAAAAACTGGCTAGGCTAATACCTGATCCAGTTCTCTAAGGGGCAATACTATTTCTCATCAAGAAGCTCCATCGCATCAAGGAACTTCTTATCTTCGAGGTGGCTTCTGTCTTCCAACTTGCTCTTTTGACCGTCTTCCGACTGACGCTCATAGTTGATGACAGGCTTCTCCTCGACGGGCTTTACCTTGGGCGGTTGGGGTTTCTTTCTAGAGAACGGCCATACCGGTGTCATGACTCGCGAACAATGCCTATCCTCATGAATGCTCCGTAATACGCCCATATGGGGGCAGGAATGAAATCACTCAACATTCACAGGTTGTTTGTGAGATGGGCGGCTATGACACCAATAGTGCTGGTTGCACTACTAATGCCACTTGGCGCACACGCACAAGAAGCTCAAGCAGAGGGAGGGACTACCTTTGGGGTTGAGTCTGGTTCAATTTTCGACATAGAGCCTGGTTCCATAATTGGAATTAATGTCAATTTCACCAATAACGAGGATTTCTTTGATAGTGCAATTGTCTCCATTACTGGCCCAGATGGTTGGAACATATCCTGGGCAAATCAAGAGTTGCCTGCCGAGGGGCATGAATTTGATTTGCCGGCTGGGTCCACTGAATGGGCAGGCTACTCAATCGAGGCCCCCACAGTTTCAGGAGGCCTCCCCCTATCCGAGTCACTTCACCAATTCTCAATGAAAGCGCAGTCACTAGAGAATCAATCCTCAGACTGGTACAACTTCTCCCTAAGGTATGGTTTCTATGACGGAGCCAGTATTGTCGAAGGCGGAGGAATCTCATCTATTGAACCAGGCAGTACAGATATTTTCGAGATTACTCTCCGAAATGAAGGAAACTCTTGGAGAGACCTGATTATGGAAATAATTCCCATAGATGCCAATTCACAACCAGTGGGACAGTCTAATTTATTCTTCGAATATGAAGGTTGGAGTGCGTCAATAATTGATAGATGGCAACTAGAAAATGTGGCCCCTAACGGGACTGTTGAGGCGCGTATTCAGATTGACTCTCCTTCGGAAATTGACGGTACCCTTCTATTCGAGGCCCGAGTCTGGAGCGAAGCTTCTCCGGACATTATTTCTACGACGATCCAGAGTGTGAACATTGTTCCGAGAGTTGGCGGCTCCATAGAAATGGTTAGTGATGGGTGTTCTGGTGTCGAAACCAGCCCTGGAGGTGGCTGTGAAGTCACATTGGAAGTCACCAACACAGGGGATGTTGATTCATCATACGAACTCATAATGTTAGGAGTAGAAGACTGGATAAATGTGGGAATTGAGAGTACTCACATTGATCTCGAATCAGGGCACGCACTGGGAGGCATTTCTGTGAATGTCACTATTGCAGATGGTGCAGATTCTGGAAAGTCGGCGAATGTCTCAA
>DAFQ01000013.1 GCA_002497985.1 Euryarchaeota archaeon UBA4 | reverse complement strand
TCTCGGGAGGGTCTGGGATAGCGGGGGCGTCGAAGGCTGCGTCCTGCCCCTGGTACCTGTCATAGGAGTCGTCGGCCCACACGTCTTCCTTCTTCTTGCTGCGTGCCAGCACCATCGCCACGGATGCGCCGATGGAGGCCAGTACGACGATCAGCACCAATGCGGTGAGGCCGGGGTTGAGCTTCATCTTGTCCCCAATCGTGAGGGGGTGTGCGTTGTCCCCGAGACCGTCCTTGTTCCTGTCCTCCCACTCATCTGGGTCCAGCGGGAATGCGTCGGACTCGTCGACTACGCCGTCGCCGTCGTTGTCCGGGTCAATGACGTCGCAAGCGCCGTTGCCGTCGGTGTCCACGGGAACGGACGAGGCCGATAGTGGCTCTGTCATGCATATGTCCTCGCTTGAGTCCGTCCATTCGTCCCCATCGTCGTCATTGTCGGCGTTGTTGCCCACTCCATCTCCATCTGTGTCCATTGACTCGGAGGAGTCCAGAGGGAAGGCATCTTCGAAGTCCGGGACCATGTCGTTGTCATCATCCGGGTCCAGAGGGTCACAGGCGTTGTCAGCGTCCGTGTCAAGGGGGATTGAGTTGGCGTCCATCGGGTCAGTCCCGCAATTCGGCTCCACGGTGTCGGACCACCCGTCGCCGTCATCGTCATCGTCGGCGTTGTCGCCGATCGAGTCGAAGTCGGTATCCATCCACTCGGTCACGTCGAATTGGAACATGTCATCGGCGTCCGGGACGCCGTCGTTGTCGTCGTCCGAATCCATTACATCGCATGTGTGGTCGGCGTCGAAGTCATCAGGCTGGCTGAATTGCGAGAAGGGGTCGCTTCCGCAGGTCGCCTCGTCGGAATCTGACCACCCGTCGTTGTCGTCGTCCTCGTCGGAGTTGTCCCCTTGCCCGTCGTTGTCGTTGTCAACCCACTCGGCTGGGTCCAGAGGGAATGCGTCGGAAGAATCCATCCAGCCGTCGCCGTCATCGTCCTCGTCGGCGTTGTCGCCGATGGTGTCCCCGTCCGTGTCCACCCACTCGTTGGGGTTGAGGGGGAAGTCGTCCTGCGAGTCCGGGAAGCCGTCGTTGTCGTCGTCGCCGTCTACTGTATCACAGGAGCCGTCGAGGTCCGTGTCCGTGGGCACAGAGGAGGACATCAGTGGGTCCGAGCCGCACGTGGTCTCGACCGCGTCGGAGAATCCGTCGCCGTCATCGTCCTCGTCGGCGTTGTCCCCTAGGCCGTCCGAGTCCGTGTCCATCCACTCGGAGGGATCTAGGGGGAATGCGTCGTCCACGTCCAGGTAGCCATCGGCGTCGTCATCATCGTCCAGTACGTCGCACGTGCCGTCCGAGTCGATGTCCGAAGGGACGCTCGATGCGTATAGTGGGTCGGAGTTGCACTGGTACTCCATGCTGTCCGTCCAGCCGTCGCCGTCATCGTCGTCGTCGGCGTTGTCGCCTACGCCGTCTGAGTCAGTGTCTACCCACTCGTTGGGGTCGAGAGGGAACGTGTCGTTGAAGTCCTCGTAGCCGTCAGCGTCGTCGTCGGAGTCCATGCCATCGCATATCCCATCGGAGTCCGTATCTACTGGGACGTCGTTGTAGTCGTTGGGGTCAGTTCCGCAGTTGTTCTCCACGGTGTCCCACCAGCCATCGCCGTCGGCGTCTAGTGAGAACATGTTGACCGTGAAGTTGTAGAATCCCTCACCGGTGTATGCGACGACCCTCATGAGGATGCTCTCCCCCTGGACCACTGACCCATTCGAGGTGACGTCCTCGTTCCCATTGAGGTTCGTAGAGTAGTCAATGGTGGAGAGGTTTGACTCGTACCCAATGACGATGTAGGCTACCAGTTCGGACGGGTTCGAGCTTAGGTTGATCGCTATCCCGTGGTCATTTGGCACTGAGAAGACGTAGAAGTCGTCCGAGTCCCCGTTAACTGACATCCACCCAGTGAAGTCGTTGGCGCCCGAGTTGGTTTGTACGGGAGTTGAGTTGTAGACGTCGTTCCCGGCGTCCCCTCCGGTCCCGGAGTCGTTCTGGTTGTTTATCGGGGATGATGACATGTTGCTGAAATCCAGGCGAAGTGAGTAGTCGGAGGAGTATGCCGAGCCGCCGAACGAGAGGTATGCGTTGACCCTCAGGAATACAGTCGTTCCACCGTGGCCAGCCGTTGAGGCGTTCTCGGGCTTGTCGTAGTAGCTGTATGTGATGATTGAGCCTGCGCTATCGTAAATCAGGAGGTCCAGGTCAGGCGAGGTAGATGTGCCGTTCCAGTCCAGTGAGGCGTTGATCCCGTAGTTCGATGGGACGGAGACCGAGTAGTAGTCATCGGCGTCGTTGGATGAATGGACATTGCCCCAGAAGGTGACGTTCGTGGCGTTGATCTGCATTGCGGTGGCAGTCGAGCCGCCTGCATCGGTGCCCGTTCCTGCATCGTGCCCTGAGCCAGTGGAGTTGTTGCCGCCGCCTCCGCCGCCTCCGCCGCCAGTGCTAGTGTTTGTTATCCAGATCTGCATGGTGTACTGTCCTGATCCAGAGAACTGCTCCACCCTCACGTACACGCTGGTGCCACCGACGCTGGTGCCGTTCGAGGTCACCTCGTCGTAGCCAGTGGTGAAGCTGGTGTCCAGCTGCGACCCGGATGAGCTGTATAGCCAGAGGTCGTAGTCTGCGCCGGATGGTGACGTCAGGCCCACGGTAATTGCCGTGGAGTTGCTCATGTTGAATCCGTAGTAGTCGTTGGTATCGGATGATGAGAGGTTGCCGTAGTAGGTGGAGCTGTTGCTCGGGAGCCATGCCGCTGTGGATGTGGATCCGCCAGCGTCGCCGCCCGTGTTCGCGTCGTTCGCTACAGCGAAGCCTGCGAACAGAGAGACGATCATGATTGCAGCCAAGGCGGTGGCTGATGTACGGTTGGTCATGGGCACCCGTGGGGTGGGGTACGCTTGAAGGTTAGCAGAAGGCGGGAAACCCGGATTTAGCCCCTAGGGGCTAGTACTCGTAGAACCCAGACCCCGATTTTCTACCGAGCCGGCCGGACTCAACCATTTCCACGAGGAGGGGTGCAGGTGCATACTTTTCCTGCCCGAGTCCCTCATGCAGGACTCCCATTATGTGGAGTACGGTGTCAAGCCCGATCAAGTCTGCAAGGGCCAGTGGCCCGATGGGGTGATTCATCCCCAGTTTCATTATCCCGTCTATCGCCTCTGGCTCTGCGACGCCCTCCTGCAGGGTGAGGATTGCCTCGTTCAGCATCGGGCAGAGGATCCTATTGCTGACGAACCCTGGCGAGTCATTGCACTCGAGTGGCACCTTCCCCATCCTCTCAGAGGCCTCGAGGACCGCAGCAGTCACCTCTGGGTCCGTCTCACTGCCATTGATTATCTCGATGAGCTTCATTATCGGGACGGGGTTCATGAAATGCATCCCTATCACCCTGTCAGGCCTCCCTGTGTGGCTTGCTATCTCGTTGATCGAGATGCTGGACGTGTTGCTGGCGAGTATGGCCTCTGGCTTGCAAATCGAGTCGAGCTCGGAGAACGTAGAGAACTTCAGGTCCGGTATTTCCGGTATCGCCTCGACGACTAGGTCGGCGTTGGAAGCCGCTGACCTGTCCGTGGACGAGGATATCAGCGAGAGTGCGCTTGCCGAATCTTCCTCGGTCATCCTGCCCTTCGAGACCAGCTTATCGAGGGACGAAGATATGGTGCCCATTCCCCTGTCAACGAACTCCTGGCTTATGTCTATCATCACAACTTCGTAGCCAGCGCAGGCAGACACCTGGGCTATTCCGGCCCCCATTTGGCCCGCACCCAGGACTGCTACTCTCTCTATTGCCATGCACATGGCGGGGACCATTCGGAAATGAGCGTTGCCCAAGTGAGCCCTCATTCCTCTTCCATTTCTGCCAACTGATTGTCGGCCGCCGCTTCGATCTCCGCCATTATCTCGTCCAGATCGGGTCCGTGGGAGGCTATCCTCCTGCTCTTGGACCGCCTCCTGGCCAGTGCGGTTGCAGGTGCAACTACTACCGAGAGTAGGAGGATGAAGGCGAGGGAGAACCACCACATCATGGGGCCGCCGGAACGAGCGTCCTCAATGGCCCAGTCGGCCCATTCTTGCTTGAGTACGGAGATCTCTAGCCTGATCTCGTTGTTCGCACTGTCTGTCGATAGTGCGGAGATGGCGTGTTCCCCCGGGGATTCCAGGACCATTACCTCGATGGTGTACTCCTCGGATACGGGGCATACTAACTGGTGGCTATCGACATCGCTCCAAATCAACACGTTTGCACCTCTCTCGCAGGTCCCGGAGACCATTCTCTTTGACTCCAGTGGGGAAGTTCTGTTGGATACCTCCCAGATGGTGAGCTCGGGCGATGTTGTGTCCCTAACGACGGACAGGTAGTAGGTGTCAATCTCGTGAAGAGACTCTATGTTCACCACGAATTGGTTGTCACCCTCCACTAATTCGAACTCTAGGTATACAACGTCCATTCCAGGTGTTATCAGGTTCATCTCGCTAGAGTAGTCACTCCACCATATCTCCTGATCGGGGCCCCTCTGGATAGTGGCCTGGACGGTGTCTAACGACACCAATCCACCATTCCAGTTCGCAATGATGACCGAGTCGTAAATTGAGTCCTCCAGGGACATCTCCCTGCAGTCGACGAATCTGTTGTCGTTCTCATGTGCCTCGGTCCCATCTACAGCGATAATGCAAATCTGATGGGGTCCGGTCCTGTTCAATTCGAATATCGCGCCCCCTGTGGTGGAGTTCCTCTCGCTGATCAATACGCCGTCTATGGTGAAAGTGAGGTGGACGTACTCGCTTGATGACCAAGAGAGCCCCTGCCTGTGGTCGAATAGCGCTGCGTCGCTGTCCGACGGGCTGAGGGCCCACTCTACTACCGGGGGAGTCTTGTCGATCGATATGGGCCATGTCTCGTATGCCGTGTTGTTGGCCCAGTCGTGGAGTTCCAGGATGATGGTGTACTCGCCATCGGGGAGGCCCTCTGTGCTGAATGAGTATGTGGTTGTCCGGTAGTCCTGTGACCCTCCTTGGTTAGGCGGGTCGGGATGGCCATCGGACGGCGTGTAGAGGTCGGGAATCATCTGTACCTCGCCACAGTCCTGCGCACTGTGCTCAGACACATCGGAGAGGACGGTCATGCACCATTCCCTGACATCGGATGGAACGGACACCTCCAATGTCCCGTGTGTGAGGTTGACCGGGGTGGAGATTGTGTGGGCCGGGTAGGTCCGTCCGTCTTGGTCGGTTAGTTTGAGGAGAGACGGATTGGAGGGCAACTCGGGATCGAATATTACCTCGTAGTTCCTCGAAACCCAGTTTCCTGCCGCATCGCTGACTGTGATGTCGAAGATGCTCGATCCCTCGATGTAGTAGTACGGGTCGCCTGTATCGGAGTTGAAGCCGACCTCTGCCTGAGAAAGCTGGAAAGACACCTCCGCGTTTCCATATTCGTCTATTTCGATTGGGTTCCCCGAGTGGTATGCGGAGGCCCCCGGTTCAGTCTGAATCTGGTAGGTGAGTATCTCGTTTCTCGTAATCCACGGGATGTGGCTGACAGCTAGGTTTGGCGCTGTCTCATCGAAGGCGACGGACAGGAAGGCGTCATCGAAGAAGCCTGAGATGTCAGTCAGATTTACCCCGTAATCGTGCCATTGCTCTACCTCGGGAAGTGTCGCGTTGATCCAAACCTCCCTGAACGAGACGTTCTCAGGGATGGCGAAGTGGTTACCGCTGTTCCAGAGCATGGTCAGGTTGTGATGCGCCCCATTTGTCTCTATTGCCTCGACCAGGTCAGCAGAGGGGACCGTCGTTCCATTGTTGGCGGCGAACCAATTCAGGTCGTCCAGCCTGAATCCAATCCCTGTATCGAGGGCGTGGATCTCTATCGGGACCGTCTGGTTCGTCTGTGTCATGTTGTTCGGAACGGAGAAGGAGACCTCTGGCTCAAGCTCTACAAGCTCGTAGGAGTAAGGTAGCCTGAGGCTTATTCCGCCATCGAGCTCTATGTCTATGAAGCCCGACCAAGAGCCGGCTGATTCCGGCCTGTCGAACTCGAGGTTGACCTGGATTGCGGAATGGGGAACTTGGCCGGCGAGCGTCTCAGTGCCGGTGGGCCAGATTGACGTTATCTCGGAGTCGCTGAGGCCCATCTGGTCGGTGATCCTGAGCTCGTCCCCGCCGACCACGTCGATATCTATCCAGAACTGCACCGTGCCGCTTGGCACTGAGTAGCCATGAACTGCCACGGAGTAGTTCCCATCATCAGGATTTACGATGTCTATTGACTCGGAGGAAGACCCAGACCATGAGCGTGCCACCTCCTCACCGGAGGAGAACTCGCCGTCCGAATTGGAGTCCCTGAAAAGGAACAGATCCAGGTCGGCATCACCGTGGGCGTTCATCTCGATTGAGATCTCGGAGGCGTTTCGCACTGAGACGTTGTGCCACCAGGAAGCTGTCATTTTGTTCGAGGAGACGTCCTGAGAGGCCGTCTCGTTGCCCATGTAAATCGGCTGGGACCACCCGTAGGCCGAGACGTTGGAGACTGGCAGCGGTATTGTTGAGACGACGTGGACTGCATCGACTCCGCTTCCCTCGGACCAGTCTGTTACGACCCTCTCGAAGCCGGATTCCTCGGCTGCTATGTATCCAACGGAGATGTTCAGTGCGTTGTCGTTGGTACCCACTCCGTGCAGGGCGGTATGGAGGGCCATCTGGTGTATCCCGGGAGAGGCAGGGACGGCGAAGACCTCCCGCGAGGTACCCGTGTACGTGCCCCAGTTGTGAGCGCCTGACGAGACGTGGTTATTGGCAGACCTCTCATCTATGAAGAACGTGGAGTTGCCGTACGGAACGGGGTCCTCTTCAGCGTAGCCATGCGTCATCTCTGACATCCACAGTACATCGACATCGGTGTACTGATTGTCCTCCCAGTCTACGTCGAGTACGGCAGTGCCGCCTGTGTCCCATTCGGATGGCCACTCTACAGAGAGGAACCTCCAGTCCCCGCTCTCGGACCTCCAGTCCCACCTTGTCGCCCCCGATATCCACTCCTCAGTGTAGAGAGTTTGATTGGAGACGTTCCCGTCCAGTGGTGCAGCCTCGAGAGTGAATGGGCCGACCCAGGGGACGTTGGTCACTATCGGCAATGTCCAATTGCGGTGAGACGGTGAGATCTGCCCTGTCGACTGGTTGATGAAGTGGGACTCGACGAGGACCCCGTGCTGATGAAGGCCGGGTTCCGCGCCTTGGGGGACTGTGATTGTCATCGGGACCGTGCTCGTGCTGTTGGATGGGACGTTGCGGCTCGAGGGGAGGGCTATCCAATCCTCTTCCTCGCTCCCGAAGGAGGTCCAGTCGATCTCTATGCGGACCTCCTCGTCGGAGAGCTGTCCGTTGTAGTTCCAAACCCCTAGAAGAATTCCGTCTCTTGAGTCCTCGAATGGATTACCCACGCGGACCTCTGCATTTGGCCCGTTGGACCACCAGTAGGTGACCTCCTCCAGTTCGTCCGATTCTGTCCAGTCGTCCGAGTCCACCGTGGAGTCGTTGTCGAAGTCCTCGACGTAGATCCCATCCCCGTCTTCGTCAGTCCATCTGTAAATCTGCAGGAAGACCCTCTCCTCCGAGCCCCTGTCCTGGTTTCCATCGAAATTGGAGTAGTCGATCGTGGCTCTGGCACGCAGCTGCCTCGTTCCATGGGGGAGCTGGAAGAGAGGGTCGGATTCTATGTGGAGTGGTATCAGCAGGTCCGGTCTGTCGCCCTGGTGCCCGTCCCAGCTCCCGTTCTCGTCCCCCTCGTCACTTCCGTTGCCCGTGCTGTTCCAGACGACTACATTGTGTTCGAGGGGTGCGAATCTTATCGGGGTGTATCGGAGGTGGACGTCCGAATCTGCGTAATTGGTGAAGTCAATTTCCACCAACTGACTTTCACCAGGCCTCATCAGATTCACGTTTGCATCCCTGTGCTGCCCTTGGAATGTCCCACTGTTCCACTGGGCGGGGCTGGCCCACCATGTTCCGTTCTCCCCCTCGAGCGTGGAGACTGCCCTAGAGGCATTGAACCACCCTCCCCCCTGTACGAAGGGCTCGTAGCCCCTGTCATCAGAGGTTGACAGTACGAAGTCTCTGAACTCCTGGGAACCCGGATGATCACCGAGATTCTCCTGCCATGCCTGGGCCACGACTGCCATGAGTCCGGCTGCGATCGGGGTTGCGAGGCTGGTGCCCCCCCATGTCCCCCATGCGGAGTTCGCTCCGTCCCTCTGGTTCAGGGGAACATCTCCGGTGGCGGACCATCCCACGGAAACGATATCTGGGTCCATCCTGCCAAGCACGTTGGGGCCCCTATTGGACCATGGGGCACTCTGTCCCCAAGAGTCGCTTGACCTACTGCTGAATGCCCCTACTGAGAATACTCCGTTCGATGCTCCGGGTGACTTTGTGGTTCCAAAGCCGTGCCCCCCATTCCCTATGGCCACTGCATACGATGTGTTGTCGTTGTAGATTCTTGTCAGCCAGTCCAGGTAAAGTGAGTATCCATCCGCGCCAGCGTCATCTACGGATGAGTAGCCGAACGAGAATGAGCCGATGTTCGGTTGGTCGGGAGTGTCGACGTTGCCATCGTAGCCTTCTGCGATGAACCTCCACGCATCCAGGGAGTGGCCCCCCGAGTAATGGTTGCCGATTGATGTGATTGTGGCGTTTGGGGCCATCCCTAGCACTTTCCCGTCGCTAACTACCCCCTGTGCTGCCACAGCGCTGGCGCAGAGTGTGCCATGGCTTCCTGATTCAAACATGAATAGGGTGAGGTTCCCTGCGCCGGCGACCCTGTCTGAGTAACCGTGCCTCGCTGCGTAAGTGCTCCCGTATGGAACTCCCAGAGAGCCGTCGGATACCCAGTATACGAGCCCCGCGGAAACATCCCACAGGCCGTCGCCGTCGGTATCCAGGCCAGCCGTCTCTTCACCTGGCCTCATTGGCACCTCGTCCCCGAAGTATCCATCCCTATCCAGATCTGCGTAGACTGTCTCGTAGAGTCCTGAGACCCTGTCGTCGACTACGAGAATGGGGACGTCGCCACCCTGCTTCGAGCGCAGGTATGAGTCTGGGTGCTGACCGAGGTGGTACAATCCCGAAAGCGAGGAGTTTACACCTGTGATGTTGTATCCTGAATCCTCTAGTTGCCCGTCTGAGTTGTTGTCTACGTCTATAGTGGAGGTATCTGCATACCAGGTGGAACGGGCTGGATAAGCCTCCCCGTATACCATCCAGTAGTACATGCTATTGTGATCGAGCATTAGTGGCCATCCCTCGTAGGGGGACTTGTCGTACGTGACCCTGGCCTGTGTCCCGTTTAGATCTGGGTGGGCGAAGTCGACTCCTGTGTCAGCCACTGCCACCACCATTCCCTCTCCCGTGTAGCCCTTCTCCCATGCGTCGACAGCGCCGTGAATCTCTCCACTTCGCACTGATTCTGGGGAGATGCCATCAGGCTTCTCGAATGGTATTGTGTCATAGGGCTCCGGGGACCTCTCCGCATCGATTACCGCTATCACTCCGGGTATTCCGCTAATCTTGTGCGCCAATGTGGAGTCCACCCAGAACGTCCTGTGGTCAATTTCACCATCTGATGTCTCCTGAGGGACCAGTGACTCCCCCAGGCTCGCAGGGAGCTGCTTCTCCATTGCGCCGTTGGCTTCCTGCCATTGCGAAAGAGCCTGTAGAGATCTGGTGATGACGGTTACTCGGACCTCCTCTGAGCCATCTGCGATCCTCTCGCCGAGGCTTGAGTCGAACCAGGTGTCCATGACTGGGATGGGAGTGGTATTCACTCCAGAATAAGCCTCCGAGACTGTTTCTTCGTCGGATGAAAAATGGGGATGATTTGACATTGCAGCCGAGGCAGGATGTAGAATCATGATTAGCATCAGTAGGCACGCAACACGCTGACGCATGGCGCATCGTGCATTCGCGCTTCTTTGATTGTGCCGGCGCCATGTCCCGTCAAGTCCAAAGCGAAAGAATCGTGTCCGGGGGTCATAGTCCCGTAGTGTAGAGGTCCATCATACCGGGTTTTGGACCCGGTGACGGAGGTTCGAACCCTCCCGGGACTACCATCATTCTTCAATCGCATTCCCATTGCTTGAGAGGTCTCTGGCTATGTTCTTCTGGTGGCCCTCGAGAGTTCCGCCGCCTATCTCCAGTAACTTCGCGTCCCTCCAGAGCCTCTCGACGACATACTCTCCAACGTAGCCGTATCCGCCCATGACCTGTATGGCCCTGTCTGCGATGTTCTTAGCCGCCGTTGTTCCGAATAGCTTGACCCCGTCCGAGTCGAGCCTGTTGCCCGACTTTGCGAGGTCTATCTGCCGGGCCGTGTCATAGACGTAGGACCTCATGGCCCTGTACTCGGACCACGACTCTCCCAAGTGCCTCTGAATCTGGCCGAAATTCCTAATTTGCGTACCGAAGGCCTTCCTCTCAGTTGCATAGTTGTTCATTGCAGACAGGCACCTCCTGGAGATCCCGAGCGCCATGGCCGCTAGTCCCAGCCGCTCTAGTTCCAGGTTTCTCATCATGTGTACCATTGACTCGCCCGGAGAGCCGACGAGATTCTCGGGAGGAACTACGCATTCCTCAAAGACCAATTCTGCGGTATTGCTTGCTCTCATTCCGAGCTTGTCGATTATTTTCTGGCCTACGCTGAATCCCTCTGTTCCCTTCTCGACTAGGAAGGTGGATATCTCGGCTCTGCCCCTTTCGTCGGTTCCAGTTCTCGCATAAAGCCAGACTATGTCGGCGGGGGTCCCATCCTCGTCCAATGATCCGTTGGTGATCCACATCTTCCTGCCATTGATGACCCAGTTGCCGTCTTCGCGCATTGATGCCTTGGTTTGCATTCCCAAAACATCGGTCCCGTAGTCGGGTTCGCTCATTGCCATGCACCCTATCCACTCTCCGCTGCATACCTTCGGAAGAATCCTTGATTTTTGCTCGTCGCTCCCATTCTGGGCCAGGTTATTGACCATCAGTTGGTCATGTGCAAGGTATGCCAAACAGAACGCAGGGTCGGAATATGACAGTTCCTCGTTGATTATCGCTACTGCAGTGGCATCCATCCCGCCACCCCCATACTCATCGGAGACAGTGATTCCCAGGAGTCCCATCTCACCAAGCCTCCTGAACAGTGAGTCGTTGAACACCTCGTCCCTGTCGTGTTCGAGGGCCTGGTGCTCAACCTCGTCCCTGACGAAGTCCCTGACCATCTGCCGGAGCATGGCATGCTCCTCCGTGGGGTTGGCAATGTCCATTGTTCGCCACTCATCTGCCATGTACATCCCAACTGACCATGGCGTATGAGGGATTCGCTGACCTAGGGGGTCACACGCCTGCTGTCCCGGGGGAATGGGATTGTCTCCCTTATGTGGTCGGCTCCAGAGAGCCAAGCACACACCCTGTCAACGCCCATGCCGAATCCGCCATGGGGCACTCCACCATAGCGGCGAATGTCGATGTAGAACTCGTACGGTTCCCTCGGGGTGCCCTCCTCGTCTATCCTGTCCAGTATCTCCTTCTCGGACCATGTTCTCTCCCCCCCGCCGATTATCTCCCCGTATCCCTCGGGAGCCAGAAGGTCGTGGCAGAGCACGTACTTTGGATCATCGGGGTCCGGCCGGTGGTAGAATGGCTTGGCGATTCGGGGATAGTGGGTTAGGAAGTGTGGTACATCGAAGTCTTGAGTCAGGACCTTCTCCTTGCTGTAGTCCAGGTCCTGCCCCCACTCCACCTCTACGCCCATGCCCTGAAGGGTCTCTATCGCCTCATCGTACCTCATCCTTGGATATGTGGTGTCGGCGTACCTGGATACTAGATCCAGGTCCCTGCCCAATTCGGAAAGTTCCGCCTCCCTCTCATCCAGCAGGTTTGCTGCGATGCTCCTCACCAGTGCCTCTCCGTGATTCATAACATCCGCGTTTCCGCCCCATGCGATTTCCATCTCGGCATGCCAGAACTCTGTAAGGTGCCTCCTAGTACGACTCTTCTCCGCTCTGAATGAGGGAGCCATTGTGTAGAGTCGCTCAAGGGAGGGCATTGCAGCCTCGGCATACAATTGCCAGGATTGGGTCAGGTATGCCTTTCTGCCGAAGTAAGGCACTTCGAAGAGTGTGCTCCCTCCCTCAACTGCTCCGGCAACGAAGTTCGGCGCCTGATACTCGATGAAATCACGATCCCTGAAGTACGAATGGACGGCTCCGAAAACTGAAGAGCGAATCTTCAGCATTGTCGTCATCCTTCCGGTGCGTAGATACAGGTGCCTGTTGTCCAAGAGGAATTCTGTTTCCCCCCCATCTGCCTCGGCCATTGCTGACTCCGTAATAGGGAATGGGCGTTCGGCGCTGACGGGCCCGATTACCTCGCCGGAGGAGACTTGCACCTCGTGCCCGTGCTCCCTATCCGTTGGAGTCACGGTGCCCCTCAGTACTACGCTGGACTCGATGAGTGCCCCTGCTAGTTCATCGAACACCTGGTCGCCGACGCTTTCCCTCTTGATGACACACTGTACAGTGCCAGTCGAGTCCCTCATTACAACGAAACGGATCTTGTTGGAGCCCCTGGACCTGTGCACCCACCCCTTAAGCTCGACCTCGGAGCCATCATGGGACCCAGAAAGGACGTCTCCGACCCAATGCGACTTGGTCATATCTCGGCCACCTTGCCACTCCTACTGAACGTTTGGTTATGATTCCCGCGCCGCTGGGGCACGTCAATGGCGGGTCTGACGGGGTTCGAACCCGCGACCGCCCGGTTAAGAGCCGGGTGCTCTACCTGACTAAGCTACAGACCCGGCTCTCGGAGCAGACTACCCAATTTAACCGCGACGGGTGATGGGAATCAAGATAGCCTTCCGACTGGGTTAACGATAGTCTCGACCCCGGAGTCCGTTGCCATCACCACTGCGTCGCAAAGGCCGACAAATAATCCGACATCCACCACTCCCTCTATGGATAGTAATTTGCCCTCCAAATCGCCAGGTTTGGTTATCGTGGGACCGAATTCGCAATCCAGTATGTAGCCCCCATTGTCTGTTGTGTAAGGTGCTAACTCGCCCCCCCTTAGGCTAGCTCTAACTTCACACATGGAACTTATGGCCGTGGATACGTCTGACCAATATCCCGGCTTCACCTCGATTGGCAGATCGAACTCCCCCAGTACCTCGACCTTCTTCCTATCGTCTGCGACCACTATCATTGAGTCTGATAGAAGGGCCACCTCCTTCTCCCTGGTAAGTGCACCGCCTCCGCCTTTAATCAGGGAGAATCTTGGATCGAATTCGTCTGCCCCATCTATTGTCAGATCTAACCTTCCTGCCTCTGAGATGGGAATCAGTGGGATTCCCAGGGACTCTGCTAGTTCCCTCGTTGCCTCGCTGGTTGGGACGCCGACTACCTCGAATCCGCCCTCCGAAACCATGCGGCCGATTTCAAGGATCGTGTATCGGACTGTTGAGCCAGTGCCAAGGCCCAGCCTCATCCCGTCTTGGACGAACTGGCACGCCCTAATTCCGGCTTCCCTCTTGAGGTCCTCGACACCTCCCATGAGCCCTCGACGGGTAAGACGCGCATGATGGTTTCCGAAGTTTATGATGGGAAAATCGCCAATATCGTGGACCGAGGGGTTCTTGATGCACGGGGCCATGGGACACACGAGGGAGCAGGAGGGTCGCTGACAGTGCTAGACACTGAGGAAAGTCCCCTCTCCATGATGCAAGCGGTTCGGCGCAAGCCGGAGGCCCGGGAGGGTCGGCTCTGCAACAGAAACGAACTGTGCCGGGAGCACGGTGAACCCGAAAGGGGGAGGTTTCCCGAACGCAGCTGGAACGAGCAACCCCGCTGGAGCAAGTCCAAGCAGGCCCGTATGGCATCGACAGGGCCGGGTAGGATGCATAGTTGAATGCGACCAACCGAAAGGTGAACAGAAAGGGGCTTACTCCCTGCACCCTCGCCAATACCCCGTTAGCGTAGCATATATCCCATTAGGGCTCGATTATCGCCTCGGCGACTGATGAGGTTTCAATGGTTCCAACGTCATGATAGTCAAGCCACGAGCCATTCAGAGTTACTTGGGACTTGAACTCGTTGTAGATCACAATGATGGTAGGGAGTAGTATGGCACTGGTAAGAAGTGCTAGAGCAATCAATGCCATCATCAATAGGAAGAAAGTCTGGAGTCCGGGTATTGCTACAAAAAGGCCTGCTGCCAATCCCGCACAGGTAGTTGCCGTCGTTTCGAAAATGGTGCGGCCCGTGGTCATAACTGACCTGACCACACCGGCAGGGGTCTCGCCCTCGTCCCTTATCCGATCGACTATGTGTATCGAGTCGTCGACACCGATTCCAAACACTATAGTTCCTATCATCGCTGTGAAGATATTGACCCCAAGGTTCGCTCGCCACATAAGGATGGGCTGCCAAAGAACGACCGCGGCGACGGCAGTCATTGTGAAGATGGCCATCCTTGGAGAACGGAAGAGCAGGGACATAGCGAACAGTAGGATAAACATGGTTGCTATCGTGGAGTCGCTCTGCGCTGTGTGTATTCCTTCGTTGATGTCTATCGATATCGGTAGACCCCCGGTCAGCTTGGAGTTGGTGACGCCCTCGTCTGCAATCGTCATAGATGAGCACATAGTTGCAGATTCGCACCCCCCCTCGGAAAGAAACCCGTCTATGGTGTCCCTGAGCGGGGTGGCTTCCTCGAGCAGTATGTATGGCTGCCATGCGTATACCAGAGTCTTGGTCTCTCCAGAGCCCTCGTCTGCATTCATCAGCATTGACCTGATCTCGGGACTCAGTGTGTCGAATGCTACATTGACCATGTCCTCCCTGGAAGTGGTAGTGGTGAATGCTATGTCGCCACTTGAAATGCATTCTAGCTGTAACGGGTCGTCCCAACAGGGGGAGTGGAGCATGTCCCACAGGGAACGGTCAATCGCGTCAACCCCTATTTGGATGTGGATCGCCTTTAGAATATTGACCAGACTAGTGGTATTGGTCCTCTCGACGTTGTCGATTTTTGCTTGTATGTCCTCTAGGGAGTCGAGGACGGGGAGGTCCCTAATTGGAGCAGTACCGTTTTCTGGCCCCCTCGCGGTTGCATTCACGATGAAGAGGTTTGTCTGGCCCCCTCCGAACTCGTAGCTGTACTCACGCAGTGCCTCGTACGATTCAATCCCAGGTGGCACCTGGTCAGCGCCTCCAGTGATTCCCTGCCCCATCTGGTCCTCGAACATTATTGCCCCCACAATAGTTGCCACTGAACCCACTAGCAACACTATTATCGTAGCCTTGACAGGTATCTCTCCAACATATTCCCAGACATTGTCGAGGCTTCCCACGACTATTGTTAGGACTAGCATAGATGACAGTATCAGTGCGTGTGTTGTGGTCATCAATTCTGTATAAGATAGTGCGACGGCGGCTAGGGCCCCGAGTGTCAGCGCTACGTAAACGGTCTGCATTGGAGACATCTCCATGACATCAGTACCCCTACGGTACCTGAGTAGATGAACCAAGGCTGGGACCATGAGCATGGAGAGGATGAATGTCACGGAGATTCCGAGTAGAAGAGTGGTTCCTACCGTCCTCATGGGCTCGATTGGGACAAGGCTGTCCCAAGTGAGCACACTGAATCCAATAATCGTGGTTACAGCTGAGAGGAATATGGCGTGACCGGTGGTCATTGCAGCGCGAACGGTGGATGTCAGGCTGATCAGAGGGTCCCATGGATCGACTGAATGGGATTCCTTCCCATCCCTCTGGAGCCTCCATGCATCCTCAATGCTCTCCTCGATTAGCTCCACCCTATTCTCCTCTATCCTATTTGTCAGATGCAAGGAATAGTCCACTCCTAAGCCTACGAGTATTGGGCCAGCGGAGATTATCATTGGTGTTAGCGTGATATCGGCTATCACAGTTGTACCGAAAGTAATGGCTAGGCTCATTGCGATTGGGAGTCCGCAAATAACTAGGACCTTGGCATTTCTGTGTAATATTATCATCGCTAATGCCACCAGAGCTAGGCTTGCGGGAAGCATTGTTTCGACTAGTTCCAGATATATCTCGTCAGAAATGTCGTGAAGCACGGGTGTGATTCCCGTGACTGTTACTGCCTGGCGTGGAGGTATGTCATCTAGCCTGTCCTTGTCCATGGTTGATGTTCTCTCATAGGTCTCATGGCAAAGGTCACAATAATCCACACTGGTAGAGCCGTGAATTGTGTCCTCAGTGAATTCCAGAAATGCCTTGTGATCCTTCACAGGGCCGAGTTTCGGATCTATCCTTGCAGGGATGTCGGTGGTTGACATATCGAATGTTATTCCCATGATAATGACTCCTGTATCCCAGATGCCATCGCCGTTGGTATCCCTAACCATGGACTCGATTAGGGCACCGGCATTCTCGATGAACTCGTCGACTCTGTCTTGCTCATCTGGAATCTCATAGCCGTAATATGGATTCAGGCTAGCTATGGTGCAGCTCTCGTCATCGCTAGTGGGGAGCCCGTACTTCTCCATTGCACAGTTGAATCTCCAGGACGAGGAGTTCGCTTCCTTGATCACCTGAGCGGGCGAGAGGACCCAAATAACTCCATCATTCACCCCCCTGTCTGACTTATCCCAATCCAGGCCCCTCACGTAAGTACCAATGGGGGACGAGTCGTCCCCCTCTATCCATGACATTTGTTTCAGAACGTCCACAGAAGTGATGTTCTGTTCTGTCCTTTGAGAAGTATCGAAAATGGCATTCCCAGTCTGCATATAGACCATGACCACATCTGTAGACCAATCTTCCCTTACCTCTATCAAGAGTTCAGTTGAGTCCGCGTCATCTGGGAGGTAAATCTCCAGATCGCCGTCGATCTGCTGTTGGAAGTCCGCAGCATACTGCCCCACAACAGCCGTTACAAGCAATAGTAATGCAACTACTATGCCAGGGCTCCTCAGAATTGCCGAATATGTCAACTCTGTTAGCCTTCTAGAAAATGAGTTTGCTATGTCAGCTGCATCATCGACCAATTGCCCCAGCGTATCAAGAGCCACTCCAAAAATGCCATTTCTGAACTTCTCCCTTGCGCCTTCGACCGCCTCCCTAACGGGCTGAAGTTTGTCATAAAATGCCCTCCAGAGTTCCTCCTCATCGTCCCTTGAGTCATCCTCCCCAAGAGAGTACTTGTCGACTGTGAAGTCATCGTTCACGGTTGCGGGGAATAACGGAGCCAAATGAGCGTTCGCATACTTACTGAAGGGATTAATGGAATATCGGGGATAATTAGGGTCGCTAAGTAATGACCCAATCAATAGAATTGCTGAAAGTCAATGAGTTCCCCGCAGGTCCATGGCAAGGAGGAGGGGCAAGTCATCTGACTTGAGCAAGAATAACGAGGAGACACTCTTGTGGGCAGGACTTGCGACTGCGGGTGTAGTCAGTCTAGTTGTCATCGCATCTCTTGCTTTGGCACCTATCGTAAGCATAGGTCCTGAAGAGGGGAATCGCGCCCCTGACTTTGTCGCCGATGCGTACAATGGAGGATCATGGTACGAATTCAGAATGTCCGATATTTGGGACTGGGATTGGGATGGAAACTCGTCAGATAGCAAATGGATCCTCATCCAATTCATCGACACGGACTGCCCTTACTGCTGGGAAGAGGGGGATGAGATGAGCCAGTATCATGCACAATGGAAGGACAGGGTGACGTTTGTCACTGTTTCAGTCCACCTGAATATCCCCAATCACGAAAGCAGTAAGAGTGAGATTGAAGCATTCAGGGATAGAACATCATTCGGAACTAACGAGAATGATGGGGACGGATGCAACAGTGGGCGTGACAACTGCAATACTAGACCCGGGACTTCCCACCAATGGACGTATGTAGATGACCCGTCCAACTCCATTTTCGCCCAGTGGGAACTAGGTGGGACGCCATTCTCTGCCATTCTGCAGCCCGATGGCGTGGTGGCTTGGAACAAGCTGAAGCATCAGGGGCAGGGAGGAGATGGTGAAGACCTACCGTCGGCACTTCAGAGGCTTGTAGGTGATTCATGATGTCAGTTCTGAGTCTAGAGCTTGGTATTTTCATAGCTGGCATTTTGGGTGCCTCGGTGATTCTTCAGAGAAATTACCTGGAGTCTGGGGAAGAGGGCACTAAGGGCGTCATTACCTCGGGCCTGCTTTTTGCAACGGTGGGAATTGTTGCCTCGGGATGGACGTGGTCAATCCACAATTCACTCATGGAGAGCGGTTCATCGAGCATGTGTGCGTCGGAGGGTCTAGTGCAATGCGGTTCTGTAATTGGGGATCCGCAGTGGAACAATCTATTCGGAATGCCGTGGGGAGTCATAGGAATTGCATCATTTGGCGTAATTTTCTTTGTACTAATGACTCTGTTTCTCGATCAGAATGCAAAGAGATCCCCTCAATTTGTTAATTATCTCTGGTACTTGGGAATTGCGGGGATTCCTTTCGTGGCTTGGTTGGTGGTGATCGAACTACTGTTGGTTGAGGGGGCCCCCCACATATGCCCATACTGCACCGTCATTCACCTATCGATGATTGGAGTCTTTGTCAGTGCCCATTTCATGAAGAAGAGAAGGGCCAATTCGACCTGGTGAGTTTTGCCAACGCGAGTCCGATGGGCTCAAGTCTAATCACAAGTCCGCATGGGCATGGAATTAGTCACCGGAGGTGCTGGATTCATTGGTTCGCATCTTGTTGACGCGCTCGTTTCCGAAGGCAAGGTTGTCAGGGTGTTTGACAACTTCTCCAGTGGCAGGGAAGAGTTTCTTTCGCATCACGAGGGGAGCGGTAAGGTCGAGATTGTGAAGGGCGACCTACTAGACTCCAGGGCGGTAATGGAGGCAATGGATGGAGTCTCGACGGTTCACCACATGGCTGCTAATCCCGACATCAGGCTAGGTACTGAGATTACAGATACGGATCTCAAGCAAGGCACTGTTGCGACATATAACGTTCTAGAGGCCATGCGGCAAACAGGAGTTGGCAGAATTTCTTTCTCTTCGTCTTCTGCGGTGTATGGAGAGGCGAAACAAATGCCGACTCCGGAAACATATGGCCCTGTAATGCCAATTTCTCTTTATGGGGCCTCAAAACTTGGCTCGGAGTCTCTGATTACTGCTTGGTCGGGGACTTTCGGTGCAAAGGCATGGATTCACAGATTTGCCAACATAGTGGGTCCGAGAGGAACTCATGGAGTGATTTTCGATTTCATACACAAACTGAAGAACGATCCTACCAGACTAGAGGTTCTTGGCGACGGTAGACAAGAAAAGTCGTACATGTCCGCTGAGGATTGTGTTAGGGCCATGTGTCACATTGTGGATGGTGGCAGTGAAGATGTGAGTCTTTACAATCTGGGGACAGGTGACACGTGCTCGGTTAGAAGAATCGCTGAAATTGTCGTAGAGGAGAGTGGTCTTGACGGTGTCTCGATAGAGTATTCAGGGGGCGACAGGGGATGGGCAGGAGATGTTCCCAAGACGTCCCTAAATGTGGACAGGCTATTAGATTCCGGGTTTGTTCCCAAGATGGACTCAGAGGAAGCTATCAGACACACGGCTAGGGCTCTGATTTCCGAGATCGGCCTTTGAATGATAATGTAGAGAGGATCATCACAAGTGCCATTGGGGCAATTATGCTGATTGAGGAACCTACTGGGGAGTCTCCAATTTCTAACCTCAAGACTCCCATAGTTTCGTGTGATTCGGAGTCTCCCGTGGTCTCATGAACGGCCACTATACTCAATTCGCTGGGATCCTTATCCGGGGGAATGAATATGGAGCTTGAAAAAATGATTTCATTTGGTGAGTGTGAAATTGTATAATTTTCCATCCACGACAATCCATCGCCGAACGACCACCCCTCACCTTCGGCACCCAGGGGGGCTTCACGGTATGCCCTTACCACATCGTGATGTATAGTAATCCCATTGATCGCCTGGGATTCATCGATCGTAACTGAGTTCTCTGTGACAAAAATTGAGATTTGGGTTTCCCCTATGGCCTCCCATTCCCTCAGGCTGACTACTATGGAAATCATCCCCGAATCGAATGTGGCGTTAATTTTGATGCTGGTGTCACCTGACCTTGCCCCCTCGGCCGAAAGGAGTTGCCGATGCATGCTAGAACGATCTGGGGCACCCCCTGCCAGTAAATCCCCATCGAACCAAAAGGAGGGCGCATTGGGTGTGCCATTCGAATATCGACTGGTCCTGTGTTCGGTGATTGGGGTTCCTAATGGATCGTCGAAATCATCATGCAGGGCGACCCTTGCAACCCTGTTTCCATTTGACTCGGTAAATTCTGGAATCCAGGGGTCTACATCAGCACATACTTCACACCATGCAGCAGTGAATTGCTCTGCCAGAACTGTGTAACCCCCCTCTGCCGACCACGAGTTTTCCGTGGATTCGGCGTTTGATGAGCTGGCTATGGAAAGGACGACTATGGCCAACACCAGGATGTCCCGCATCATTGCCATTGAGCCCCCCAGAGCGCCCCCCTTTCATAACCCAGCGTCTCGGCCGGCATGCATGAGCAAGCGCTGGTACCAGGAGAGCAGGCGCGATCCATGGCGTAGACAGGCTCGTTCCAAGGGGTATCGAGCGAGGTCGGCATACAAGCTCAAACATATCCAAGAGCGATTTTCACTACTGCGGCGCGGGGACGTAGTACTGGATGTCGGTTGCCACCCCGGTGGTTGGACCCAAGTTGCCTGTGAAGAAGTAGGCGAAGAAGGATTGGTGATAGGGGTAGATCTCCTTGCGACCGCTCCAGTGGAGGGGGCGAGCGTGATAATTGGGGACATCACTGAAGAAGCCACCATTGAGCAAATAATGGAAGCTCTTGGAGGCAGGTCAATTAATGCAGTAATCAGTGACATATCTCCTCGCCTTACTGGGAGATATGACACTGATCAGGCAATTTCGCTGGAACTCTCGACAACGGTCCTTGATGTTGCCATGAAGGTCCTACAGCCCGGTGGGACATTCATAACCAAGGCATTCCAAGGAACTGGGATAGAGGGGTTAGTTGAAGCGGCCAAGGACCGTTTCTCAAATGTCCAAAGGTTTGCCCCCACCGCATCAAGGAATTCTTCATCGGAGACGTTTCTTATTTGCAGAAACAAACTTCCCAGAGTTAGGAAGAGGGGGAGTGGCCTGACTGCCATGGAACAAGTTTCCCAGCACCTCGAGGGCTTGGGAATTATTACCGAAGAGGAGGAAGAGGGCGAGACTACCGTGGGACTCAGAAGAATCTCGAGGAAGGAAGAAGAGTGACTTCATTCAGAATTCCTGTCGTATGGAACTATGTTCTGCCACTCGGATGCATCCGACCTCGAAACTACAGCGTGCACCCACTCAGTTTCTGAACAATTGAACACCTCATGGGGAAGTCCTGGTTCGATGTAGAACATGTCTCCCTCACTATGAACAACAGATTGTCTGCATCCCGGCCCGAACTCATGTCTGACGCTTCCCTTCAGCAGGTATACCATGACATCGAAGTCAACATGGATGTGAGCCTTTGCTATTCCCCCGGGAGGGATGTAAGCACGATTCATTGACAAGCCCGTTGAAGGGGTATTTTTTCCAGAAAGTCCTGCTCCATATTCTATGTTGTTCCACCCCCTTACCTTCTCGATCTGCCTCAAACTCCAGATTCCACCTTCGTTGGTAACAAATGAGTCCAAATCTGTTTGTTCCCCCGATAGTGTCAGCTCCTCTTCTACCATGGTATCTCCAGATGATGAGGAGGGGTATCAGCGTTTGAAGTGATGGGAGAGCCCATCATTGGCCTCGGTCAACGCTAAAAAGGGAAGGTGGCTCGCCGCCCCATCGGGGAACTGAAATGACAGCTAGAGCAAGTACATGCACTGCTTCCGGAGCACCCCTAGTGGATGCTAGAAGCACTTCATTCCCCTGCCCAGATTGTGGGAAGCACATTGGG
Source organism: Euryarchaeota archaeon UBA4 (assembly GCA_002497985.1). Lineage (GTDB taxonomy): Archaea > Thermoplasmatota > Poseidoniia > Poseidoniales > Thalassarchaeaceae > MGIIb-O5. The sequence continues at coordinate 3,388 of DAFQ01000013.1, read as the reverse complement.
AGGAGCAGGCAATGCAGACTCCAAGGGGTCGCATATGTTTGTGTCGAGTGCGGCTTCCAAGGGCCCTGAAAGGAGGAATGGCGATGGGGCACGTTGTTGTGAAGTACAAGGTAACTCTTGACCAACCAGAGGAAGGGCGGCCTGACTACGAGGGAATTGCTGCTAGAATTAATGATCTGGCCGAGGTTCAGATGGCGGAAATCAAGCCTCTCGCATTTGGAATGATGTTTATCGAGATCCAAGCCGTTCTGGAAGATGGAGAGGGAACTGTTGACCTATTCGAAGACAGGGTTCGCGGCACTGACGAAATGATTGGTCAGATCGAGACCCTTGAGATGGGAAGGCTTTGATCAGTAGTGGTCCAGTGGGGACCTCATGAACTCCCTCATCAACACCGTTGCGTAAGTCCCCGGTGGCAATGTGAAGACAAGTCTCAGTGAAGCGCCATCTGGACTCCACCTCTCTCCCTCTGAAACTCCTTCTTCCCATCTCTTGGAAACTTCAGCCGAAGGTGAAATTTCCGTTGCCTCCTCGACCGTGAAATCAGAGAATGGGACACATAGTGGCCTTCTGGTTCCTGAAGAAGATAGCCTGGGAATTTTTTTGATGTTCCAGTCCGCCGACTGCAAATCCGTATCCTCCAGGGCCTTCCTCTCTATGTCGCCAGGGGCTCCCTCTGCTAGATTGGATGACCCTCCTGGAAGTGGCCCTGTTAGGGAAAGCCTACCAAGCCTGCAGTTCCTCCTGCAACGGTCCAAATTTGTCTCACTGACGTATGCCATCTTTGACACATCTATTCTGCCATTCACCTTGAGTGGTGCCACGATATCCCCAAGTGCGGGTTCTATCAGACTCAGACCTGAAGATAGTCGGGCAGCAAGTGAATGATTGAATGCAAGGGACTGGAGTGAGTGGATAGTAAGCAATTGTAGTGACTGGGGGAGGGACTTGAATGCTCCAAGCCAGTCCGACTTGTCACCTGATAGCCTAGTCAGCATGTCACGTTCATACCCAAGATGCTTTGGAATGATCTCCAAACAGGCCACTGGATCCCTGCTGTCTCGCCACATCTTTCTGAATGAAGCGGTATCCTCGGTAGACCTGTTTCCCTGCATGCCCAGGTAAACATCCACCGCTCTTTCGTAGTCGTCGTCAACTACTGCCCTTCCAACCAGAGGAGTTACGGGCCTGTTTGCCCCAAACCTCTGTGGCCCAATCCAATTGGGGAATACATCCGCTCCAAGATTCTCACTTAGGCCCTTGCGAATCCTTTGGACCCTCATCAGCGCCTCCTTGCCATCCATAGGCGTTCCATCCGGATAACAACATCCACGAACAGTGATCGTGAATCTGTTGCCATCATGATCGCTCATTCCGACTTTCTGATGGGTACGGCCAATAATTTCTATTTCGCAGTCGGAAATTGCTACGCCCTCGACTTTTTTCCTTGGTGCGTCAATAACCAATATCTGTGTTGTAACTGCCCTCTTATCCTTCAATCCAGAGGCAAAAATCCTATTCCTGCTAATTCCGCATGACCTAGCAAGCCTGTTCAGGAACCTGTTCGTTTCCCAATTGTAGAGAGTCACTCTTGCAACGGTGAACCTTCCCTTGGGATCCAGGGCGGGGACCTTGGAGACCTCTTCTACTCTGAAGTCCTCAACTCTAACTTTGAGAAGACCGCCGACTCCGTCATCTTCGACCGACCAACCAACTAGACCTAGTGATTCCTCTATCTCTGTGGAGTTCAAACACTCACCGCCCACGGGCGTCAGAGCTTTAGTCCGGTGAATTCCTTAGAAATCCCGGAACAAAGATCTCTGAAAACCTTCTCTGCACTCTTCCCCTTTACAGCCCGGACGTATAGTTCGGGCTCATCCAAATCCGGATGTTTCTGGAAGAAATTCGCGTATTCTACACTCGAGTTTTCATTGAGTCTGGAACGGAAAAGCTGCAGAGTCGTATGGCTCTCGCCCGCGATTCTCACTCGGAGTTCTCGGCCTTCATTCATTAGAACCTTGATGGACATGTCGACCGGGCGACCGGCCGCCCCCTTTTGAGGGCTTTCATGTAGTTGTGGGCCCTAAGGGGCCCAAAGTGAGCCTAAGTTAAACACTGTATGGTTTGGCGGGATGACATGGTGCAGGCGCCTCGCGGAGCGAGCATTGCCGAATCGATTGAGAAAATGGCACTCCCAGTATTAGTGATCAGTATTCTTCTTACTGGATTTATGGTTAGTGTAATTGTTCCACTCCCAAGTTTTACTACAGACCTAGAGTCTTTCTCACCACAATCTGCATCGGACAAGGCAGAGGACAGAGTGGACGCCCTCATCCCCCCAACAGGACATAGGATATACATTCACGTTAGCCCGGTCGACCCTGATGGTAATGTCCTTGAGGTTGGCTCGCTACAGGAATTACTCGATGACATGGACATGATTAACACAATTGCCCCGAAGGGCATTTATGCCCACATAAATGCTGCCGATGCCGTCAATAGGGCCATTATTGAAAGAGACCCTGGGAGTAGCGGGATTGACGATTTTGATGAGTGGTCTTCAATTCTGGATAGGCTGGTTGATGATGATGAAACCTGCATAGATGCCGTAGGTGACGATAAGGCAATCTCAGCTGCTTCTTTCGCTGCTTCAGCCATGCTACACACAGATTTCGAGTACGAGCACGTATGTGAATGGCTGAATGAAGGGGTTGGGGATCCCACCCCCATAGCCTCTAGCACTTTGTGGGTAGTTGAGCTAGATGGCGGGATAGATCGTGAGGTGAGAGAGGATATCGCTCAGAAAATTAGGAGCTCGTTAAGGGATGATAGCTCTGAGAACCTGAGTTACGGAGTTATTTCTGATGACCTCATTAGTAGCGACATAAACGATACTACTCTGGACGAGATGGTCTGGCTTTTCTTGATCTCGATTGCCGTTGTCGTAGCCGTCTTAGCCCTGGCATTCCGTTCATTCATCATGGTAGCTGCACCACTGCTAAGCCTGACCGCAGCCCTAATTTGGACATATGGGGCCATCACGCTAGTCGGGATGCGTTTCTCGATTCTCGAAGTTGCTGTTGCCCCGGTTGTTCTTGGTCTCGGTATTGATTACTCCATACACCTTCAACGTGGTTACGAGAAGGCCAGGAAAGTCAAGAGGACTGCGGCGGAAGCTTGGTTGGAGTCATTCTCTTCACTAAGGATGGCCCTCACTTTGGCCGTGATCACCACCGTTTTCGCTTTCCTCTCAAACTCTGTTTCGCCACTCCCCCCTCTGCGAACCTTCGGAATCACTCTGGCACTTGGGGTGGTTTCAGCTTTCATAGCCAGCACAGTTACTGTGGGAGCGGTCCACATAGTGGCAGAGAGGGGTGTCGGAAACAAC
>DAFQ01000020.1 GCA_002497985.1 Euryarchaeota archaeon UBA4 | reverse complement strand
TCCAAATTGGACGGCGAACCAAATTTGGAGGATTACGAGAACGCACTCGACATGCAATACTTCTCAGATGCCCTGAAGGCAGTGAAGGGAAGGGATGGCAGCCCTAGGTTACTGAGATACTTGAGAATGGAAATTGACCACAGGAATGTGATAAACCAATTCCGAGGTATCCGTCAAGCAATGTCCCAGGAAAAACGATCCTCCATCGTTATCCCTGGCGGCAAGATTGATCCAGCAACTATGAGGCAAGCATCACAGGCGGAGACGGACGAGGAACTAATCGAGTCACTCCGGAGGAGCGGCTCATTCGATGACAATGGCTTCGAAGAGGCCATGTCCGAGTCAAAGAAGATCGGTTCACTGGACCCATATGCTGAACTCATGTCGCATCAAAGGCATGCGATGCTGAAGAGATTCTCTCACCTCAGCCCGGTCTCTCCTTTCCCCGTTATACATTACATCGAGTGCAAGGCACTTGAAGTTAGAAACCTAAGACTGCTCGTGCGCGGCAAGTCTGTGGGCCTCCCAGATGAGGTAATTGAGGCGCATTTGGATTACTGAGGTGAGTGAATGGAAATAGCAGTCGTAGGTCCGCTTGAATTCACTCTCGGATTCCAGTTGGCAGGGGTGAAGAATCTTCACAATCCTGCTGATCATGAGGAGATGGCCGAGATTATCCGGTCCCTTCTCGGACAGACAGAGATAGGTGTCGTCGTTGTAGACAACTCTGATCTAATCATTCTCCCGGAAAGATTGCGGATGCAGATCGCCGAGAGTGTCACTCCCACAGTGTTGGGAATAGGGACAGAGGAGGACAATACCCTCCGTGAATCCATCAAGTCGGCCCTAGGGGTTGACCTTTGGAAGTAGAAAACAAGAATCAAAAATAATGGAAGTGAAAAAATGAGTGAAGAGAATGGAGTAATTTACCGGATATCCGGGCCAGTGGTAACAGCAATTGGAATATCGCCTAGAATGTACGAGGTCGTGAGAGTAGGCCATGAGGGCCTGATGGGCGAGGTAATCGAGCTACACGGAGAACAGTCAGTCATACAGGTCTATGAGGAGACGTCCGGAATCAAACCAGGCGAACCCGTCGTTAGGACTGGTCAGACACTGTCTGTGCAACTGGGGCCCGGGCTATTGACTCAGATCTACGACGGTATCCAACGCCCACTTCCCAAGTTGGAGGAGACCATGGGTGTCTTCATCACCAGGGGTGTTGATGCAGACGGCCTTGATCTGGAGAAGAAATGGGACTTCAAAGCCACTGCGAAGAAAGGTGACGAGATCAGCTCCGGTCAGGTAATCGGGACAGTACAGGAAACTGAGACCATCGAACATCGAGTCATGGTACCGCCCAACGTCTCAGGCAAGGTGAAGAGCATCAAGTCAGGGACATTCAACATTACCCAGCCCGTCTGCACTCTTGACGATGGAACAGAGATAGCAATGATGCAGGAGTGGCCGGTCCGCTCTCCAAGGCCATTCGTTCAGAAGTACGCACCTGATGTGCCTCTGATTACAGGCCAGAGAATACTTGACTTCCTTTTCCCACTTGCCAAGGGGGGCACTGCAGGAATCCCTGGCCCCTTCGGCTCAGGGAAAACCGTCACTCAGCAGCAACTAGCGAAGTGGTCCGATGCACAGATCGTGGTTTACATTGGCTGCGGAGAGAGGGGCAACGAGATGACAGAGGTTCTCGACGAGTTCCCGCATCTAATAGACCCAAATACAAACAAGCCTCTGATGAACAGGACTGTGATGATAGCCAATACGTCCAACATGCCCGTTGCTGCTCGGGAGGCATCAGTGTACACTGGAATAACCATAGCAGAGTACTTCAGAGATATGGGGTATAACGTAGCCCTCATGGCAGACTCCACCAGCAGGTGGGCGGAAGCAATGAGGGAGATTTCTTCCAGACTAGAAGAGATGCCAGGCGAGGAAGGATACCCAGCGTACCTATCAAGCAGGCTCGCCGAGTTCTACGAGCGTGCCGGCAGAGTCAGAACACTTGCCGGGGACGACGGCTCAGTCTCCGTTATCGGAGCAGTTTCTCCACCAGGTGGGGACATTTCGGAACCTGTAAGCCAGGGGACCCTGAGAATTGTCAAAGTTTTCTGGGGCCTAGACGCTGGATTGGCCAGGCAAAGACACTTCCCTGCCATCAACTGGCTGAGTTCATACAGCCTTTACCCGCAGGCGCTCGATCAGTGGTACCGAGACAACATCGCATCCGACTTCCCAGAAGTAAGAACCGATATCAGTACTCTTCTACAGGTCGAGGCAGAGCTTCAGGAGATCGTTCAGCTGGTAGGTTCCGATGCACTACCTGTCGATCAGCAACTCACTTTGGAAGTTGCGAGGATGATTAGAGAGTTCTTCCTCCAGCAGAACGCTTTCCACGATGTCGACACCTTCAGTGACCTAGATCTCCAGTACCACATGGCAAGAGCAATCCTCTCCTTCCAGGAGGAAGCAAAGAAGGCCATAGCAGGAGGGGCACAATTGGAGGACGTCGTCAACGTTCCAGCCAGGACCGACCTAATGAGAGGGCGTTTCGAGAAGGGTTACGACAAGAGGATAGGGGAACTGGTGTCTGAAATGGGGCAGCAGATTGCTGCAAGTATGGAGGCCAACTGAGAGGTGATATCATGAGCGGAAAAGAATACAGAACAATAACTGACGTAAAGGGTCCACTAGTGTTCCTAAACAAGACAGAACCAGTTTCATTCGGCGAGATCGTTCAACTTCGCCTTAGCGACGGTTCAATGAAGAACGGACAAGTTCTGGATACCTCCGACGACCAAGTAATCGTGCAGGTATTCGAAGGAACTTCCTCAGTCGATAGACAGACAGGCGTAAAATTTCTCGGGGACGTCTTCAAGCTCCCCGTAAGCAAGGGTCTGATTGGAAGAATCCTGGATGGCGCGGGAAGACCTAGGGACGGAGGCCCCGAGATCGTCGCTGATGAGATGGCAGACATTATCGGTGCAGCAATTAACCCATATTCCAGACAGAGCCCAGAGTCTTTCATCCAGACTGGAATCTCAGCTATAGACGCATGCACGTCACTTGTTAGGGGGCAGAAACTCCCTATCTTCAGCGCGAGTGGATTGCCTCACAATGACATAGCACTCCAGATTGCTAGACAAGCAAAGTTGGTGGGCAGTGACGACGATTTCGTGGTGGTTTTCTGCGCGATGGGGATAACTGCGGAAGAGTACAACTTCTTCGTCCACGATTTGGAGAGGACTGGCGCATTGGAGAATGCGGCACTCTTCGTAAATCTGGCTGATGACCCAGCGGTTGAGAGGCTAATCACCCCAAGGCTAGCACTAACTGCAGCTGAGTATCTGGCCTTCGAGCACGACTACCACGTACTGGTAATTTACACGGACATGACGAACTACTGCGAGTCACTAAGGCAGATTGGTGCAGCAAGAGAAGAGGTTCCAGGGCGTAGAGGGTATCCCGGTTACATGTACACAGACCTAGCAATGCTTTACGAAAGAGCAGGATTGGTCAAGGGCAAGAAGGGATCAATCACCCAGTTCCCAATTCTGACAATGCCGGGTGATGACATAACTCACCCGATCCCCGACCTTTCGGGATACATCACAGAAGGACAGATAGTCATCTCTCGTGAGCTCCATCAGAAGGGAATCTACCCTCCAATCAACGTTCTGCCTTCCCTATCTAGGCTGATGAACGCAGGCATAGGGCCAGGAAAAACGAGAGAGGACCACAAGTCGGTTTCCGACCAACTTTACGCCGCATATGCACAAGGCCGTGAATTGAGGGGTCTCGTTGCGATTGTGGGAGAAGACGCCCTTAATGAGAGAGATTTGCAACT
>DAFQ01000029.1:5977-6549 GCA_002497985.1 Euryarchaeota archaeon UBA4 | reverse complement strand
TGTAACATCATACTTGTCGGGATGGGGGACAAGGATAGTTTAGATCACAAGGTCGCTCGTGATACTGGGGCGAAGGTTATCGCCTCCTTGTCAAAGAAGAAGGGAGTTGATGTCACAGTGAGGTTCACCTCGGGATGGACAGGTGAGAGAATGTTGGACTTCGCTGAAGGGATGATGCTTCGAGACTATGAGTTCCTCGAGCATCAGGAAGTTCCAGATGATCACATAGACGAGGAATGGAGTGTTGACTTCCAAGCCAGCTCGAGGTACCAGGACCTGCTCTCGAAGAAACTCAAAGACGTTCACTCAGTTGTGGGTGGAGTGCATCTGGCACGCGATCTGGGGAACGAGCCAGCTAACGTGCTCTATCCGATGGAGTATGCCAATAGGGCACTTGAGTGGGGCGAAGGAAAGGACAATGTCCTGGTCGAAGTGTACGACTGGGAGAAACTGCAGGAGCTGGGGATGGGCGGCTTGATCAATGTCGGAAAGGGGAGTGACAGGAAGCCATGCATGGTCCTTTTCACGCTGAACCCAGATGCTGACTCAGGTGTCCGGAGACCATGCATAGT
>DAFQ01000029.1:4198-5563 GCA_002497985.1 Euryarchaeota archaeon UBA4 | reverse complement strand
GCCACGGTCTTCGGCCTGATGGAGGCATTGCATTCCACTGGCTACAAAAGGAGGGTGAACGGTATTGCCTGCCTTGCGGAAAATATGCCGGGCTCTGGCGCTTACCGGCCGGGAGATGTGTTCAAGACATACTCTGGGAAAACCGTGGAGGTTTTCAGTACGGACGCCGAAGGCAGGAACGTACTTTCCGATGGATTGTGGAAGGCAGGGGAGTTTGACCCCGAGTACATCGTGGACCTGGCGACTCTGACTGGAGCGGTTGTGGTGGCCCTTGGAAACCAGATATCTGGCATGTGGTCAAATGACGATTCCTTGGCTGGTAATGTAAAGAGCGCAGCCGAGAGGAGTGGCGAGTCTGTCTGGAGAATGCCCCTCAATGATCAATTTCGCAAGTACATGACAAACTCCGCTTTTGCCGACATCAGGAATGGCTCCATAGGCGGGCGGGCGGGCTCATCGAACACTGCTGCGGCCTTCCTGGAGTTCTTTGTGCCCAACAGGGGATTCGAGAAGGATGGGGACAAGATTCCCTGGGTCCACTTGGATATCGCAGGTTCTGCATGGGGCCCGGGATCTAAGGCAAGCTCCGAGAGTGTCAATCCACTATTCCAATTCGGGGTTTCCGGAGTGCACGTAAGGACGCTTCACCGACTAATCAGCCGAGATTGATCTATTCGTTCTCTTCATCGGAGTCGACGACTTCGAAGTCCGCCTCTACAACTTCTTCATCGCCATCAGAATCCTGCTCTGACATTTCTGCTGCTGCGGCTTCGTAAAGCTTGCTTGATACTCCGTGCAACGCCTCCTCTACCTCGGCCATCTTGGCCTGTACAGCCGCTTCATCCAAATCATCGACACTGATGGTTTGGTCATCTTTAGTTATCAGAGAGCGAAGTTCCTCGAGTTTGGCATCGATAGGCTCAGAATCGAGATCTGATAGTTTCTCCCCAGCCTCCTTCAGCATCCTTGTGGCTTGGTAAACCATGCTATCGGCAGAATTTATCAGCGTCACGGCGGCCTTCCTGCGCTTGTCCTCTGATGCGAACTCCTCTGCCTCGGCTATCTTTGCACTGATTTCGTCCTCGGAGAGTGACGTCTGGCTCTCTATCTTGATGGATTGCTCGGTTCCCGTGCCTAGGTCCTTGGCTGACACATTTACGATTCCGTTGGCGTCGATGTCGAATGTGACCTCGATCTGTGGCATTCCCCTAGGGGCGGGCGGTATTCCCATTAGGTGGAACCTCCCAAGGGTCACATTGTCCTTGGAGAACTCCCTCTCCCCCTGGAGTACGTGTACCTCGACAGCGGGCTGGTTGTCTGCGGCTGTGGAGAAAGTCTCTGACCTCCTCGAGGGGATCGTGGTGT
>DAFQ01000029.1:2397-3803 GCA_002497985.1 Euryarchaeota archaeon UBA4 | reverse complement strand
AGGAGGAGTACATCGGTTACGCCCTCGTCTCCCGTGATTATTCCTGCTTGCAGGACAGCTCCCACAGCTACAGCCTCATCAGGATTGATTCCCTTGAATGGGGGCTTCCCAACTTCCTTCTCGATTGCAGCCTGAACAGCTGGAACTCTAGTTGAGCCACCTACAAGGATGACCTTGTCTACATCGCCCTGCTTCACCCCGGCATCCTTCATGGAACGTCTTGTCGGGCCCATTGTCCTCTCGATTAAGTCGGAGATGAGTTCCTCGAACTTGGCTCTTGAAAGTGAGATGTCCAAGTGCTCTGGCTGCTTCTCCTCGTTCATCGTGATGAAGGGGAGGTTCACCTGAGTTGAGTTGGTTCCCGAAAGCTCGATCTTTGCTTTCTCAGCGCCCTCGCGGAGCCTACTCATTGCCTGGTTGTCTTCCGAGAGATCTATTCCAGATGACTTCTTGAACTCTGAAACCAGCCAGTCGATTACCACTTCATCGAAGTCGTCTCCTCCGAGGCGGTTATCCCCGCTGGTGGCCTTGACCTCTATCTGCGGTTGCCCGTCTACCTGGTAAATCTCAAGAACGGAGACATCGAATGTCCCACCTCCCAAGTCATAGACGAGGATTGTCTGGTCATCGTCCTTATCGACGCCGTAGGCCAGGGCCGCGGCGGTTGGCTCGTTGATTATCCTAAGGACCTCTAGTCCTGCTATCCTTCCTGCGTCCTTCGTTGCCTGACGTTGTGCGTCCGTGAAATATGCGGGACAGGTGATTACGGCTTCATTGACCTCCCTGCCTAGGTAATCCTCGGCATCGGCCTTCAGCTTCTGTAGGATGAAAGCGGAAATCTCCTGTGGAGTGTAATTCTCATCGTCTATCTTCTTCTTCCATTTGGTTCCCATTTCCCTCTTCACGGACAATATCGTCCTGTCGGAGTTCGTCACTGCTTGCCTCTTTGCTGTAATTCCCACTAGCCTCTCGCCACCCTTGGAGAAGGCAACTACGCTGGGCGTTGTTCTCGATCCCTCGGAGTTTGGTATTACAACTGGTTTCCCCCCTTCCAATGTGGCCACACAGCTGTTAGTAGTTCCAAGGTCAATTCCAATTACTGGTCCGCTCATATTTTCACTCATCCTCATTGAATTGGCTCAAGCCAAATCGAAAGTTACGTCTAGAATGCCATTATTGAGGCTCCAATCGGACACAGATATTGCCATTCTTGGCAGGTTCATCCTCTTGAATGGTCTTGGTTGGGTTGTCCTCATCAATTGTAGGACCATTCCCCCATCAGTGAGGCTCAATTCGATCTTGCCCTCCTCCAAGTCAGTTAGATTGGAGACGTCCAAAGTAACAAACATGGAGTCTCCGTCGACATATGTGTCCTCGATGGGTATCTCCAGTTCTTCGGACTCTTC
>DAFQ01000029.1:0-1983 GCA_002497985.1 Euryarchaeota archaeon UBA4 | reverse complement strand
TCTGTTCCATTCAGCATGGTCTCCATTTGCTTTCTGAAAATTTCCGGATCCCCCTGGAAATTCATCTTGACATCGCTTCTAGCCATTTTCTCGGCATCTATCCCCATGCTTTCGAATTGCTCCCTTATCCTAGACATCATCTTCTCTAGTTCGGACTTGTCAATTGGCATACCCATCTGACTGAACATATTGACCATTTGCTCAAGCATCTGGTCCTCCCACTCGTCACGGCTTATATCGCTCATATTACCACTACTCAACTTGGGGTTGTATAGTGGGACTAGTGAGTCATATATGAATCTACGGTTGGCAAAACTATGTTTGTCGGCCATAAACGGTAAATTCGACGATGGAGGACTTCAAAGCGAAGGCTATTGTCCGCGGCAACATGGTCCAGCCTGAGCACGACATCGCGCTGCAGGACACGGATCGATTGCAAGGTCGGGCCGCATTGGTCAACAACGTGAAGGCGGCAGTGGCACTTGCAGGCGCGGTTCGCTCTACCCTAGGGCCCAGAGGGCTGGACAAGATGTTGGTCGGCTCTGATGGATCTAGCCTGGTGACTAATGACGGGGTCACGGTCCTAGAAACCGCACAAATTGAGCACCCTACAGCTCGTCTACTGATTGCCGCGTCCTCGTCTCAGGACAAGGTTGCTAGGGATGGGACCACCACAACTGTGGTCCTGACCGCTGAACTTCTACAGAATGCACTTGAGATGGTAAGGAGCGGGATTCACCCATCAGTGGTCATCAACGGCTACAACATTGCGCAGAAAGAGTGCCTCAGGGAATTGGACTCACTATCCAGAGATCCCTCTTCCAAGAGCGAGGTGGAATCTGTTGTCTCGACTTCACTGGCTGGAAAAATAGGGGACTCGCTAGGCGAGCACCTAACTGCGCTAGCGATAACAGCGGCCGAGGTTATCTCGAAAGAGGACGGGGGCGACGATCTTGAAAGGCTGCGAGTGAAGAGGCTCCCAGTCAGTGGTGGCTCTTCTTCCGACAGCGAGCTAGTGAGTGGTTTGGTGATCGCCAAGACCCGGCTCGATCAATCCACCCCTTCTTCCCGCAAAGGTGGGAAGATTGCCATTATTGATGGTGGACTGGAGAACCCGAAGCTCGAGATAGATGCCGAAATAGAAGTTAGGAGTGCCGGGGTCCTTCAGGGATTCCATAAGAGAACGATGGAAAAGCTGCAGGAGCAAGTGAGTCACCTTCTTTCCCTTGGGGTTGACTTGCTGATAGTTCGAGATGGGGTCGCTGATGAGGCGGTTTCCATGTTGAGGGAGGCTGGCATCACAGCATACAGGAGGTTCGAAAGAAATGACCTGGAGATGCTCTCCCGACTTACGGGGTCCCATATTGTCAGAGGCATTGAGCGATTGGGCGAAGACAACGTGGGCACCTATGAAAATAGGTCGGAAAGCGTCACAGCAGGAGTTTCCCACACAACGATAGAGGGGTCGGAAGGTGGTGCAATGACGATTCTAATCAGGGGTTCTTCCCCTCAGATAAGAGAAGAATGCGAGAGGGCATTTGATGATGCACTTGGCGTTGCTTTCAGATTGACCAGGGATTCAAGGATGCTCCCTGGCGGAGGTGCCTCTCAAACTCACCTGGCTAGACACCTGAGGACATTCGCACCCGCCAACAAGGGAAGAGAGCAGATCGCAATCGAGGGGTATGCGGCAGCTCTTGAGGTGATACCCAGATCTCTGGCCGAGAATGCGGGACTTAGCCCGATTGATGAAGTTCTGGAGTTGTCTGCATCACAGGCATCTGATCCGGATAACGGGAGCTGGATTGGATTGAACGCATGGACTGGTGAGAAGGCCAGAATGGACAAGCTCGGAATTCTTGACCCGTTGTTCGTTGTTTCCAATTCAATCTCAGGGGCCACCGAAGCCGCGATCAGCGTTCTCAGAATAAATGACGTCCTCTGGGCGAAACAGGACCCCCTCACCCCTGACTGGAAAGAAGA
>DAFQ01000023.1:2751-2889 GCA_002497985.1 Euryarchaeota archaeon UBA4 | reverse complement strand
TGATGCCCTGCTCCCTGAGTGAGTCGATCCTCTCGATTATCTGCTGTTGATACAAGGGGGAGAGCGCTGCTGTAGGCTCGTCAAGCAGGAGGAACTTGGGGTCTGATATCAGGGCTCTGGATATCGCGAGCATCTGCC
>DAFQ01000023.1:0-2586 GCA_002497985.1 Euryarchaeota archaeon UBA4 | reverse complement strand
GCGTTCTGCTCCACTATCAGTACGGTGATGCCCTGCTCCCTGAGTGAGTCTATCCTCTCGATTATCTGCTGCTGATACAGGGGGGAGAGCGCTGCGGTAGGCTCGTCGAGAAGGAGGAACTTGGGGTCCGATATCAGCGCTCTGGATATCGCGAGCATCTGCCGCTCCCCTCCTGAGAGGGAGGCTGCTAGGTCATGGACCCTGTCTCTGAGGTCGGGGAACATTTCCAATGCCCTTTCGATCCTCTCGCTAAGCAAGCTGCTGGAGAGGCTGTTTCCACCCATCTGCAGGTTCTCCAGGACCGAGAGTGAAGGGAATACGTTGTCGACCTGTGGAACGTATGCTATCCCCTGGTTGACGAGTTGGTCCGTTCTCCAGCCAGAGACGTCGTTGCCCCTGTAAGAGACCTCTCCCGAGTAGTATGTGGCGATTCCGAATATCGTCTTGATCAGGGTCGACTTACCACAGCCGTTTGGCCCGATTATGGTAACGAACTCCCCCTCGTCGACGTACATGTCTATTCCGTAGAGAATCTGTACTGATCCATATCCTCCTTGGAGGCCTTTGATTTCCAATACCCTACTCATCTTTACTCACTCCACCATTCAGGGTTTTCCTCATTATTATCTGATTTTTCCACAACTGGGAGGGTTTCTTCACCATTTATCACCTGTACCGAATTTTCATCTGACTTACTGGTCGCCAAAACGATTATTCCCACGATGACGCCGAGGACACCCAAGCAACATAGTCCACCAGAGATAATAATTTGGCCTCCTCCCGCTCTCAGGAATATCATATCATCGACAATGGCTATCTCATGATTTGCATCGACGTTTAGTTGACAGCATACATCAGTAGAGAAGTATCCAATCATGTCCCATCCCTTCTCATTCATTATCGGATCACAGTCTTCGAAGAAGTACTCCCATTCATCGTCATAGATGCTTACTGTTGTATCAGAGCAAGAATGGTCCGATTTTACATAGACTGAATATGATGAAAATGCATCTATTTCGACTGTGCCTTGCTTACCTTGGAAAATAGCCTTTTCATCTACATCAATTCCTGATGATGCCTGAGAAGCGCCCCATGCAAAGGTGATGACCGCTCCCACGAGTAACAACACAGAAAATCCAAAGATGATGATCGGGGCTCTGTTCATTCCGAATCCTCCGTTTGAGAGCCATCCGCTCCAAGATAAGCCTCGATGACTTCCCTGTTCGCCTTGACCTCGTCTGGGGTCCCCTGCATCAGAACCTCTCCCTCGTTCATGACGACGATCCTGTCTACGCCCTGCCTGAGTATGAAGTCCATGTTGTGCTCGATGATGAGCACGGAGATCCCTGTCTCATCGACGATGTTCCTGAGGTTGTTGAATATCTTCATCGCGAGAGGGCCGGCGACACCGGCAACTGGCTCGTCTAGGAGGAGGAGGCGCGGGTCGCCCATCATTGAGCGTCCGATGTCGACGAGTTTGCTCTGGCCGCCGGATAGTTCGCTGGTCAGGTTGTGCGCCATGTGCGGTACTTCGAGCTGATCTAGGACGTCGTATGCCTTCGACAGCCTTGCTTCCTCGGCTGAGTTAGCCGGAATTAGGAGTGACTTCATGAGTTCTAAGACAGAGGAGCCGAATTGCTTCCTCGGGGGGACCAGGAGGTTCTCTATCACTGTCATTTGACGCCATAGGTTGGTATGCTGGAATGTACGGGTCATACCGAGGTTCTGAATCTGATCCGGTCGGAGTTTGGAGATGTCATTGCCGAACATCTCGATGCTTCCAGAGGTCTGGTTGAGCAGTCCGCTGATGCAATTGAAGGTGGTTGACTTGCCACAGCCGTTCGGACCTATGAGTCCCACGAACTCGCCCTCACCGACTGTGAAGGAGACGTTCTTGACGGCCACTAGACCGCCGAATTCCTTCCTTAGGTTGTCCACCCTGAGAACTGGATTACTCACTGGAAGCACCTCCTGGTGGCCTATCCGGGCGGACTGGGACCTCTGGAAGGAGCCCCTTTGAATTGAACTTGAGTGAGAAGAGCATCAGGCAACCTATCAGAAGCAATTTCACATACAGCATATCGGCACTTACGATACCACTGAAGAACGACTCCTCGATGGATCTCTCGCCCAGGGCGATTGCTCCGAATACGAATATGGCTGCACCGGACGCTCCGATGTCCAGAAGTCTCTCGGAGCGGGTGATGAATCCCACTAACATCACCATGAGGAATATCTTGGCTGCTTCCCATTGGTTCGTGAACAGCCACTCGAAGAGGGTGTCTATTCTCGCTGCGGTTGTGTGCAGGGGGAGATCTGGTGATCCCTGGCCTGCGACTAGGACATTGAAGACGAACTCCATCAGGACGATTATGAATGCACCTACTACCATCCCCCTGTTGTTGGATGCCCCCCCTATGATGAAGGCGGCCCAGACTAGGAAGGTTGAGCGGGCGGGTGACATGAAAGAGGGTTCGAAACCAGTTAGTTTCCATGCCCAAAGTGCT
The DNA here is from genome assembly GCA_002497985.1 of Euryarchaeota archaeon UBA4. Taxonomy (GTDB): domain Archaea; phylum Thermoplasmatota; class Poseidoniia; order Poseidoniales; family Thalassarchaeaceae; genus MGIIb-O5. Next base: position 79 of record DAFQ01000023.1, on the reverse strand, counting down.
CCTGCGAGAGCCGCTATTGCGGCACCGAGTGCCAAGCTGGCTGCCTTGTGTGTTAGGATATCGTGACCATGGTGCTGAG
>DAFQ01000018.1 GCA_002497985.1 Euryarchaeota archaeon UBA4 | reverse complement strand
TCTCCATCGGCATTGAGGCAATTCATATCCCAGAACTCAGATGTGCACTCCTGGCCGTCAGGGATGCCTCCCCCATCAGTATCAGGATCCCTCCAATCAGTACCCGTGGCATTCTCAATGGTATCGGGAATCCCATCGCCATCGGTATCAACTGGATTAAGGTCGTCATTCGGGTTATTCTGCGGGTTAGTTCCATCCAGATATTCTTGGAGGTCTGTTACCCCTCCGTTGTCGGTGTCAGATTCATTCCACAGCGTGAAGTAAGTGTCAACCGTGCCATTCCCACCGAGGCTTCCAAAAGCGACCAAGCATACTGTGGTGTTCTCGAAGTAATTGTTTAGCCCATCGCCATCAGTATCCAGAAGGTTATCACAGGGGTTGCTGGGGTCAGTTTGATTGAGAATCTCGTCCAAGTCATTCACACCATCTCCATCTGTATCGGACATGTTCCAGTCCGACAGGAATCCGAAGCTTCCCGTTGATTCCTCCCAATCAGCCAAGCCGTCGCCATCGGTGTCGAAGTAGTCATCATCGCAAATAGGATCATTGGATAGCCCAAGAGACTGATCCCAGCACCAAGAGAAGTTGACGAACAAAACAGTTGTCGCATCGGGTGGCTTGTCAGTATCTACCCCCCTCAATGAGTCACCATTGATTGAGGTGAACCTGAAGCCAGTTAGGCTGCCGTTAGTTGATGAAACATAGAATCCCATCGGCTCCCCATTCTGCCTCCAATCCTCGGGAGTGGGGTCGAGTGAGGAGGTTTCATTCAATGTGAGTATCATGTTAGTTGCGTCGAAGTCCACTATAGACAGATTCAGTGTTTGGAGAGATGTGCAGGGATCTGTGCCGTGGGACGGATCAAGTTCTGATCCATCACTAATACCCCCTCCGTCCGTGTCGGCGACATTCCACAGGGTGCATGTCATATTTTCCTCCCAATTTGGTATGCCATCATCGTCAAAGTCACCAGAATCCTCGATTCTAGTCGGATCTGTCTCATTCTCATCCACTACTCCATTTCCATTGAGGTCTTCCTCGCCATCATCGAACTGATCGCCGTCAGTATTGTTGTTACGAGGGTCACTTGCTAGAGGGGGGTCGCCATATTGTCCATTCACCTCAACTCCGTCGTCAATTCCATCGCCATCAGTATCCGGGGATGTGGGGTCGGTCAACAGAATGAGGGCCTCATAGGAGTCGTTTAGCCCATCGCCATCAGTGTCATTCGACTGTGGGTCAGTGGATGTAATCCCATCTACCTCCGCTGTGAAAATTTGGCAGCCTCCCGGGCCTAGTTGCAGAACTGGGTTACATGGAGATTCGGTGGCCGTCATGCTCAATGGACCTGGTCGGAAATACTGTGTGGGCGGAGTTGTTGTACCATTCCTAGTCCCCCATGCTGGATTAACGAACTCCTTCAAGTTGACTAGTCCGTCTCCATCGGGATCTCCAGAAGCCCCATCTTGATTTGTGCGTGATGTTGGATCCAATCCATTTGCCACCTCCCAGCCATCGGGCATCCCATCTCCATCCGTGTCCCATCCATTGGGGTCCTCGTCTATGGCCCCGTCACCGTCATCGTCGTCACTGGTGCAATTAGCGTCCCCGTCCCCATCAGCGTCAAAATTATCCACCATTCCGTCCTTATCGTCATCAAATGTGTTGAAGCAGATGTTCCCCCAGGGGTCTTCATCGGCCCCATCTGAACCAAGTCCCTGGATAAGTTGCATCGCGCTCTCTTCGTCCCAGTTACTAACTGGGACTGTTCCATTCCACCACACGCCATTATCAAGCTCGTTTGGCGTGTTTGTGGAGTCCCAGTTAGATGGCATTCCAAACATGAACTCATTTAGATTGGACAGAGAGTCTCCATCGGGGTCCCCTGTCGAGCCATTATCTCCCGAAGGGGAAAGTGGATTCAGGCCGTACTGCCACTCCCATCCATCTGGGAGCCCATCATTGTCTGTATCCCAATCTTGGGGCTGAGTATTGATGTAGAACTCGAGCCCATACGAAAGACCGTCTCCATCCTGATCCGTGGAAGCCAACGCTTCCCACGCAGCAAACTCCAGTGCGGAGTAGGATGAGAGCAACATTAGAGCGGAGAAAAGTATGGCGGACCTGCCCTTGGAGATGCTGTCCGAACGGGCACTAGTAGATTGACTAAATGAGCTCATGCTACGCAACCCCTTGTAGTTGGGCGCAAAGTAGGGCACTTAAGAGGAATGGAGCGTCGTTCGGACAATGACTCGCTAGTTATCAGACTAGTTCAATGTCGTCGTCCTCGTACACATCAGCCTCATCTTCCTCGATCGCCACCACAGGAGCGGGCAAATCGTCGTCTTCTTCTTCCTCTTCATCATCGTCCGAATCGCCGGAAATAGCGTCCAAGTATGCCATGTGTGCCTTCCACCTTCTCCTGTTCATTGCACCCTGTATTCCCGCTATTAGGAGCATTGCTGCCACTAGGCCGACGATGTATGTCGACAGCCTCGGGTGCGTGACCTCGTTGACTAATCTATCAATCAGTGAAGATATGCCCACCCTCATCACCACAGTCTTCTCTGCTGTGGCGTCATCAGGCCAGCTCTGCTGTGTGTCGAAGGGGGTTGCTGTGACCACAACATCGACCTCCTCGCCATTGTTGGCTGAATCAGGGACATTTACATCCAGAACGAATGTTACCTCGTCAAACGCATCTAGAACAATCAGAACTGAACCCGAAGGGCCATCGATATCCACGGACCATCCCGTCCCATCGACCTCGGCCTCGAGGAGGACAGTTAGAGGGCTATTTCCTAAGTTCTTGACCTTCATCTGTATTGGGTACGACTCACCCGGAACGAGAAGTCGATTAGGTGTGACCTGGACGATCTCTAAGTTGGGGTCATCTGGATCTATCTCGAATACCATTGGCAAATCGAAATATTTGGCATCTGAGTCGGTGGTGTCTTCGATAATCCTGAGGTAAACGGTATGATTGCCAAACTCGACTTGGTTGGTTAGCGTAATTGTTACGAATACCTCTGTCTCATCCCCGGGGGCGAGAGAGACACGTGGAATAGCATTCCCAGAGTCATCCTCGATTCTGAACTGCCATTGCCCATATGCACTGTTTCTATCGGTGTTTTCGTCTAGAGAAGCGGGATTCTGGATCCTCCACCAAGTGGCTGACTCACCTGATGTCATGGTGTTTGTAATCTTGGCCCTGAGGGTGACTTCTGCATTCCCCGCCCCGGGAGAGCAGAGAGATACCCTGATGTGACCGAGTGGGGATCCATCACAGTCGTAAGAAACCTCAGCCCTGATTCCAAAAGTTCGTTGTATGGTGAAGAGGACTGTTGACCTGAGGGAGGCGTTTCCAGAGCTTACAACCTCTATCTCGACAGGTCCTATATCTGGGTCCTCCCTGTCAGCCGAGGGCTTAATCATGAGTCTTAGTACCTGGGTATCGTGTCTATCCAGGAGTGCGGTATGGAATGTTCCATCCCCCTCATCCTCCAATATTCTTTGGCCGGTATCATTGTCATAGACGTGAATGATCGCCTTCGATCTTTGAAGGACGTCGATTCTGAAAGTATCGGCATCGAAGCCGGTATTGAAAATCTCCAGTAAGTAAGGCGTGAACTGATCATAGTCCACATACCTTGGTATTGTTGAGTCTATGTCATCAGGACGGGATGAGTTTGCTATTGGTACGTCATGATCTTCTGACCAAATGGACACCTGTGGAGGCTGGTATACATCGATCTTCTCCAAGTCTATCTGCAGGGTGTCCTGGTGAACGACAGTTAGGACTCCCTCGACCTCTGCCTCGGCAACTGCCCTGATATCAATAGAACCGGGGGCACCAGTCAGATCCTCCGGTGCAGTCAGCGTAAGAATTGGGTTCAATATGTCACCCCCTGCGTTCAGTGTATATCCCCCAGGTGAGTCGAATTCCAATAACCATGAGCTTGGGAAATTTGTGAGGACCTCCAATTCCACATCCATGGATTTTGTTGAGTCTCCCCTATGGACAAGCTGTAGAGGAACTGGGGTTGTTTGTCCCGGTGCTATGTACTCGGTAGTTCGATCCAGCCTGTGATTGAGTGCGACTCCCCACTGCTCCATAGTTACAGGCTCATGCTCAATGATGACGCTGTTTCCTTGGATGTCTGATACCTCCAGCTCTACCGAGTATTCGCCGGCGGGGATACCACTTGGGTATGACCACAGGTACTCTCCGAAAATTCCCTGACTAGTGTCCTCAATTTCCTCGTCATCTTCGTCGATGACATGATCTATTCTGTAGACTCCATCTGGATCCCTCATCAATAGCCTGACCGAGTCGACGTCGTACCTGCCAAAGCTACTTTTCACATCGAAGGAGAACTGCATAACCCTCTCAGAAAGGATGTCATTTGGGAACCACTCCAGCTCTGGCCCTTCTGCTAGCTCCGCACCCTCCCTTTGAAGGAGTACGAGGCTGTTCGAAATTGCGTTGGCCTCGATCTCGAGTGTACTGAACCTATCATCACCATCAATCTCATTCCATGCCACTTCGGCTTCGCAGCTAGAGCCGAATGGACTGCCTCCGCTATCGCATCCGGACATGTCAGCATCAATGATCAACTCGAGGCGCTCGTCTTTTTCGATTGAGAAGGATTGGTCGTTTCCGAGGTCAATCTCGAATGTCTCGTGATCGAAGCTGCAGCTCTGGGTCAATCCTGGATTGCAGGCGTCTGCGCTCCATGAAACCGAGCCGACTTGGCTGCCCGAGGACTTGAGGGTGATTGTCCATTCAACGGAAGATGTGTCTGGTCCAGTCGCCCTCATGAAAAGTCCGAGTGGCAGATAGTATGAGCCGGATCCTGAGCCGTGATTCGGACGGCCTGCAACGTCCAATGATGAGAGCATTGGGCTTGTGCGGAATTCTATGCTGCTACCTAGGGCGCTCATTGACTCCTGTCCGCCCGATTCGGGAACTTGGGTCGTAATGTACCCATCACCGCCGGCTGAGGAATTCTGAGAAGCAAAATACATCGTGTAGAGGTTTAGCTGGACATCTGAGCCGGCTTCCATTATCTTCTCATCTCGGAGTTCTTTCTGATGGTCCGGAACCATGCCGAGGTGAGTCAACATTAGCAATGATAGCATCAAAGCGAGCCTGGACTGGCGGGACGAGCCATTCGCTATGCTACTCTCATACACGTCTTGTCGCCCACAGGAGTGGCGTTAAAGCGTTCGTGCCCTAAGGGCACGTGATGTATCGGTTCTGAGGGGTGTCAAAGCGCTCGATTCAAGGAGGGGGGCCCACCCTCAGGGGGCGCAGAGGTACCCGAGTTGGTCAAAGGGGCCGGACTTAAGCTCCGGTGCATAGTGCTTCGCAGGTTCAAATCCTGCCCTCTGCACCAATTACCTAATCCTAGTCATTGAACATCCCAATTGTCCATCGATTCCCTCGACGTCCAGCTTCTTCAGTGAAACTGTGGCGGCAATAATTTCACCCGGGGCCATTATCTCATCCAACAATTCAGAGGCGAGCGTCTCCATCAATGCACTTCTTTGAGAAAAAATGGCCCTGTCTATCGATGAAGAGAGATACTCGTAGTCGAGAACCATGTCTATTTCATCCTCCTGTGGCTTGGAGGCCCCCCCAATAAAGACATGAATATCGAAGCTTATTCTCTGAGGGGCACCGATCTCGTGCTCATAAATTCCAATATCTACTTCTCTAACTGAGTTCTCCAAGAATAGGGTTGTGAATTCCCTGGTCCCTGATTGAACTATTTCCCTCAGGGCATCTACATGTGATTTCATTTCACCCCTCCGTTTCGAAATAAACATCCCTTTCTCTTGCAAGAAACCTTTCTCCTGAATCAACGTAAACAGTCTGTCCGGTGATGGACCTGGCCTGCATCAAGAAAACGACGGCCTCGGCAATATCAGTTGGACTTGGGCCAAATCCAAGGGGCGTCTCGGATTGTGCCCTATCGAATCCTGATTGAGTCTGCTCTCGGCTCTTCAGAGTGTGTCCAGGGGCTACGGCATTGACCCTGACTTGGGGAGCTAGCCCCCTAGCCAGTGCCTCGGTAATTCCCAGCATGGTAAATCGGGAGGCCGTGTAGGATAGATGGTCGGGATTCGGTTGTGCTATCTTCTGATCCAGGATGTTAACGATGGAGCCAGTTTCGTCAACTGGAATCCTTCTGACGAGCTCTGATATTAGGAGAACTGGCGATAATGCATTCACCCCCATATGCTCATTCCATGAAGTCTCTGAAACATTGGAAATATCGTCATGTGAGAATAATGATGCATTGTTTACTAGGCCCACCACAGGGCCTAACGACGACTCTGCTTTAGAAATGATATCTGGTACTGTCTCGGGATTGGAAAGATCGCATCGAATAAGTGATGCTTTTCCTCCGGATGATTGGATCATTGAAACGAGTTCTTCGGCCTCATTTTTGGATGAAAAATAGTGCACTGCAACTGAGAAACCACTCTTGGACAAAGCAAGGGATATCTCTCTTCCTATCCTAGTGGCTGCCCCCGTTACAACGACTGTCCCGCCTGCCATGGCCACCCGACGAAACACCCCCCTATTACGGGTTGTACTTAGTCGGCTCAGGGGCGACCCCATGAGAATGGTTAATTTCGTACTTCCATCCGAAAGAACCGATGGCCACTCGCCTCCCCATCATCGAGAATGCTCGTGATGGCAGTGGTGACTGTGGCGTGGCCCCCCCAGGGGATGCAAAAAATAGGAAAACAAGGGAGAGAAAGAGGCTTCCCAAGTGGTTCAAAACTTCATTGCCGGTCGGGGAGTCTCAAGTCAGGTACAATGAGACGAAATCACGTGTGAATGAAAACAGTCTGAATACTGTCTGCGAAGAGGCAAGGTGCCCGAATGTTCACGACTGCTGGGGCAGGGGAACTGCAACATTCATGATTGCTGGAGAGGTTTGTACCAGGGGCTGCAGATTCTGTGCTATTGACACGTCAAAGAGGCCCCCTCCACTGAACGCTGACGAGCCCCGATCATTGGCCGATGCAGTTTACAGGATGGGGTTAAGTCATGCGGTTATCACTGTAGTTAATCGTGATGACCTCCCTGACGGAGGCGCCAGTCATTACAGAGAATGCATTAAATCCGTACATGAGAAGTCGCCTCATGTTGGATTGGAATTGCTTTGTTCTGATCTTGATGGAGACAAGGAATCACTAGCTCTACTCTTGGATGGTCTTCCGCTGAACGTCTTCGCCCACAATGTAGAATGCGTCCCCAGACTAGACTCCGCAGTCAGGGACCCAAGAGCTTCATTTGAGCAGTCAATTTCAATTCTATCAGAGGCCAAGAGACTTAGGCCCGACATACTGACAAAGAGCAGCATCATGGTAGGGCTTGGAGAAACTGATGATGAGATATCGGATGCTATGAGGGAGTTGTATTCTGCTGGAGTGGACATGATTACACTGGGTCAATACCTTCAACCGGGAGATAGGCACCTAGCTGTAGATAGGTTTCCAGAACCATCCTCTTTCGCAGAGTGGGACAGGGAAGCTAGGGAAATCGGTTTCAGTGCTGTGGCTAGTGGCCCATTAGTAAGATCCAGTTACAGGGCGGGAATGCTCTGGGAAGAGGCCATGGGTGGAGAGCCGGTCGTAACTAGGGAGTCAACTGGTTCGGCCGTGAGTTTCCTTTCAACGGGGCTGATTGACCAAGGCCAAACAATATGAGTATGTAGTGGGTGATGGTAGCATGGCGGGAGACGGTTCTGACATCCCCTTGCACATCCCAGATGCCCCTCACAGACCAGGGGAAGACGCAGAATTTGCTGATTGGCCATGGAAACCGGGGGATCTTGGCAAGCTTGACGTCGATTGCTCCGCGGAGGAAACATCGGAGCATGCAAATGGCCTAGTCAGGGTCTTGGGTGATGACAACAGTGCCTCAGGGAAGTGGGATCCGAATCTTTCTGCCGATGAAATGAGACTCGGCCTTGAGCATATGCTCAGACTACGTATTTTTGATGATAGGATGATGAAAATGCAGCGCACTGGTAAACTATCATTCTACATGAGGTCTTTTGGCGAGGAGGCGATAGCTATAGCTCAAACAATGGCTCTTGAGAGCCAAGACTGGTTATTCCCAACTTATCGGCAACCCGGCGCCCAATTCGTCAGGGGGCGCGACATGGTAAGCATGATTTGCCACTGCATTGGAAACGAGGAGGACAACGTGAAAGGCCGGCAAATGCCCGTTCACTACACATTCAAAGAGGGGCGGTACATTTCAGTTTCAAGTCCGGTTGGAACACAATTCAGTCAAGCAATCGGAGTGGCCTTGGCATCTAGGTACAAAGAGCTTGATGAGGTCACAATAACATGGATAGGGGATGGTGCAAGTGCAGAAGGTGACTATCACTATGCGCTAAACTTTGCAGGGGTTTTCAAGGCCCCTGTGATCCTAAATGTGGTGAATAACCAATGGGCGATTTCCACGCATAGTAATTTTGCAAGCGGGCTTCAGAATTTCGCCATCAGGGGGATTCCGTATGGAATTCCAAGTATCAGAGTAGACGGGAATGACTTTCTGGCATTATTCTCAGTAACCAAGTGGGCAAGGGAGAGGGCTTCCAAGGGTCTCGGTGCCACGCACATAGAAGTTCTGACATACCGCGCTGGTGCTCACAGTAGCAGTGATGATCCATCCAGGTATAGGCCAGCAGACGAAAACGAGCATTGGCCGGGGGGAGACCCCATTGAGAGACTGAAAAGCCATCTAATTAGCATTGGAGAGTGGTCAGAGGAGGATCACAGCAATCTATCAGAGAAACTGGACTCTGAGGTAATGAGTGCCTACAAAGAGGCGGTGAAATTCGGGGATCTAGCAAATGGCCCATACCCCTCCTCTGATGCCATATTCACAGAGGTTTACGAAACCCCTCCATGGCACCTAATGGAACAATGGGATGAAATGAAGAAATGGAGGGATGAATGATGCCCAACATGAATATGGTGGAGTCAGTGAATAGCGCTCTGCAGACAATGCTTTCGAAAGACGAGAATGTAGTTATCTTTGGAGAGGATGTGGGATACTTTGGAGGGGTGTTCAGAACTTCTGACGGACTTCAAGAGGAATTTGGAAAGCACCGTGTATTTGACACCCCCTTGTCAGAGGGAGGGATTGCTGCTACGGCATTTGGAATGGGCATTAATGGACTACGGCCAGTTGTCGAAATACAATTTGCGGACTACATTTTCCCTGCATATGACCAGATTGTCAACGAAATCGCGAAGGTGCGGCACAGGTCAGGGGGGGAGTTCTGGTGTCCCTTGACGATAAGGACGCCTGCAGGCGGAGGAATTAGGGGTGGACATCACCATTCGCAATCCCCAGAATCTCAGTTCACACACACTCCCGGACTGAAGGTTGTCTATTGCTCCACGCCATACAATGCAAAGGGTCTGCTAATCAGTGCCATTGAAGACAATGACCCAGTAATTTTCTTCGAACCCAAGAGGTGCTACAGAGGACCATTCTATGGCGACCCACATAATGTCCCAACATGGGGGGGACATCCGGAAGCCGAAGTTCCCGAGTCCCACTATACGGTGCCCCTCGGTGAAGCCCGCTTAGCGATGGAGGGGGATGCTTGTACAGTAATTGCTTGGGGCGCCATGGTCCACGTAAGTGAACAGGCGATCAAAAATAGCGGTGTTTCATGTGACCTTATTGATCTCCAAACACTGGTTCCCTGGGATAGGTCCGCAATTGAGAAATCTATTACCAAGACTGGTCGTTGTGTAATTGTTCACGAAGCCCCTAAAACCAGTGGATTTGGGGCGGAAATGGCTGCCTCTATACAGGAAAGGTGTTTCTGGAGCCTTGAGTCCCCAATTGAAAGAGTTACGGGCTGGGACACCCCATTCCCCCATACTACTGAATGGGATTACATGCCCGGACCCACTAGGATAGCCGCGGCGATTGCGAGGACACAGGAGGAATGAGTGTGGGAAAATACGTATTCAAACTTCCAGATATTGGTGAGGGAGTTGTCGAAGGAGAGGTTGTAGTATGGCATGTTTCTGTCGGCGACAAGGTCTCTGAAGATGATGCCGTTGTCGATGTCATGACTGACAAGGCGACGGTGACCATACCATCCCCCACTGATGGGGTGGTTACTTCCCTTAGCGGGGACGTTGGCGATATGATCGCCGTGGGAACGACACTAGTCGAATTCGATTCGGATAGTTCCGCTGAAATTACCCAGGACGCCCCTGTGGAAGAGCTGGAAGAGCCCCCTGCGGAAAAGGAGTCGGTGCCTGAACCAAAATCATCACCGAAAAAGGTCGAGAAGGAGTCTGCTACTCCTCCAGACCTCCCCGCTCCAACCATAGCCCCCCAAGTAAAGAGTGCGGGTGGTTCGATATTGGCGAGTCCGGCCGTGCGAAGGAGGGCGCGTGAATCTGGAGTAGACTTGACTGGACTAAATGGTAGCGGTCCGGCTGGAAGAGTTCGGCACGCTGACTTAGATGCATTCCTCGCAGGAGGGGGCTCTGTTTTGGGGGCCGCCCCTGCTGCCTATTCGACTAAAAGAACTGAAGTTACAGAAGTCAAGGTAGTTGGCCTGAGGAGGAAGATTTCTGAGCAGATGGTGAAGAGCGCTTTCTCCATACCCCATTTCTCCTACTTTGAGGAGGTCGATGTTACTGAACTTGAAGAGTTGAGGCAGATGCTTAATTCCAGCAGATCTCCAGAACAACCGAAATTGACGTACCTGCCATTCATTATGCTGGCTCTCTCAAAGATCATGCCCGAACATCCGGAGTGCAACGGGCACTTTTATGATGATTCAGGAGTTGTACACAGGCACTCAGCCGTCAATCTTGGAATTGCAACTCAGACGGAAAGAGGGCTCTACGTACCTGTTGTCAAACATGTAGAGTCGCTAGACATATGGGATGCTGCAAGTGAGCTAATCAGGGTCTCTGGGGCAGCCAGAGACGGTACTGCAAGTCTAGACGACCTGACTGGCTCTACATTCACCATCACAAGCCTGGGCAGAGATGGTGGACTAGGTGCCACACCAATAATCAACCATCCAGAAATGTCCATACTTGGGGTGCACAAAGCTAGGGAAATGCCAGTGGCTAGGAATGGCCAGATTATTGTCCGCAGAATTATGAATCTATCAAGTTCATTCGACCATAGAGTGGTTGATGGTGCCGATGGCGCGAGGCTTATTCAGCATCTGAAGAGGATGATGGAGCACCCTGCCTTGATCTTCATGTGAGGGATCCCTATGGTCGAATCAAGAAAATGCCAGGTATTGGTCGTCGGCGCTGGCCCGGGGGGTTACGTTGCTGGCATAAGATCGGGACAATTGGGGTTGGACACCATCGTGGTAGAGGGGGACAAAGCTGGGGGCACTTGCCTAATTCGTGGATGTATCCCGAGTAAGGCGATAATTCATGCTGCTGAGAGATTTGAGTCACTTGGTCAACACGCAACATCTGATGGCCATATGGGAATATCTGTATCTGAAAGCCCCGAGCTCGACATGTCTGCACTGGTATCATGGAAGGATGACATAGTTGAACGTCTCAACAAGGGAGTTGAGGCGCTTCTGAAGGGAGCTGGAGTTGATTTGGTGAAAGGGTGGGCTACATTCACATCGCCGAAGAAGTGTTTGGTAGAGACTTCTGGAGGGACTATAGAAATCGAGGCTGAAAATGTCATACTGGCCACCGGTTCAAGTCATATCGATCTACCATTCATGCCGTGTGATGAAGAGTTCATTCTTTCTTCAACGGGTGCATTGGACCTTCAGAGGTTGCCGAAAAAGGTAGCAATAGTGGGAGGGGGTTACATTGGTTTGGAATTGGGTTGCGCTCTAGCAAAACTAGGTTCCAAAGTCACCGTAGTCGAGGGAATGGATAGTATTCTAGGAATATTCGACAAAGAATTGAGGCGACCTCTCGAAATTTGGCTGAAAAAACATGGTGTAACTGTACACACCAACTCTCTTGCCAGGGGTGCCGAGGTAAAGGGCAAGGGTGCATCCAGAAAGGTTGACCTGAAATTTGAGAAGGATGGCGAGGAGCATACTCTGAAAGTCGACAAAGTCTTGGTGACCGTTGGAAGGAGGCCGAACACCAAAGGCTGGGGTTTGGAGAAGACGGGCGTCAGAATGGATGCCTCTGGACGATTCATTAGGATAGACAGGAAATGTAGAACCAACATTCCCGGTGTTTTTGCAATAGGGGATGTTTCCGGCGAGCCGATGCTTGCCCACAAGGCTAGCGCACAAGGTGAGATGGTGGCCGAGATAATTTCGGGACTGGATAGGGAGTTCGACAAGGTCTCAATTCCGGCTATTGTCTTCACTGAACCGGAAGTGGTTTCTGTTGGGATGCTCCCACATGAGGCAGAAGAAAGGGGAGAGGTGGTGATCATTGGTAAATTCCCCCTGGCAGCGAATGGCAGGGCGCTAACTCTCGAGGCCGAGAAGACGGGTGGCTTCGTCAGAGTGGTCGCGAGGGAGTCTGATCATGTGATATTGGGAATTCAGGCGGTTGGGAGCCATGTTGCTGAACTGCATGGTGAATTCGTTCTAGCTCTGGAAATGGGTGCCCTATTGGAGGACATCGCAGAAACGGTTCACGCTCATCCGACAATGACGGAGGCTTTCCATGAGGGAGTTCTGAAGACCCTTGGCCATGCAATACATTCAGCCTGAGGTTTTAGGATGGGGGCGATAAGGGTCCTCAGAGCCGGAATGGTCGAGCACTCGATTGTTTCCAGAGAAATGAAAAGGCTCCAGAAAGAACGTATTGAGGACCTAATTCCTGACACGCTCATAATAGTGGAACACCCTGAAGTTGTCACAATAGGCCCCAAGGCCAGAAGGGATGGCGTATCCGTGGATGGTTATCCAACATCTGAAACGGACAGGGGCGGAGGCATCACATGGCACGGACCGGGGCAATTGGTGGTTTATCCAATCATCAAGTGGAAATTGGAAGAGCAGAGTGTTAGGGAGATTATCGGGCTACTGGAAGACTGGGCTATCGCCTCGTTAGAAAGTTGTGGAGTAGTTTCATACAAAGATAGCACAATGCAGGGAGCCTGGGTAGACGGTCACAAAATCTGTTCAATTGGCCTTTCATTCCTACATTGGGTTAGTCGTCATGGAATGTCAATCAACATCAACACCCCGGGCACTAGGGTCGAAGACCTGGAAGGCTGTGGAATGGTCAAAGGTACCCACACTAGTCTGCACCAGCTCGGATATTCCCATGACAGTAATGGCAGGCCAATAGACATTCGAAGATTTGAGGAGGCATTATTGGAGACCTGTGAGGAAATTCTGAACAGATCGCCCCAAAATCCAGAAAGTTGGGTCCCGGAAGTATTGGCATGATCCCCCGGAGAAGCGATTTGTCCGAACATTGGGGTCTCGACGAGAATACTGTCTTTCTAAATCACGGTTCATTCGGCGCCACTCCAATTGCTGTCCTGGAGGAGCAACAGAGGCTACGAGAAAGATTGGAGAGTGACCCCGTTCTTTTCGTCGAGAGGATTAGTCGGGATCTCTGGTGGGAGTCAATTCTCGCGATCTCAGAATTCATGAATGCCGAACCTGATGGCATGACCTTTGTCACAAACGCAACCGCCGGAGTTAATACTGTACTTAGGTCACTTGTTCTGAACGAGGGCGATGAAATCCTAGTTCCGAATCATGCATATCAGGCATGTTGGAACGCTATTGACTATGTCACTTCAAGATCAGGGGCAAAAACGGTTGTTGTCGATATCCCATTTAGGATAGAAAGTGAAGATGAAGTCGTGAATCTGATCCTTGAGGCGGTCACCGAAAATACAGTTCTTGCACTAATTGACACGGTTACAAGTCCCACGGGACTAAGGATGCCATTCGAGAAGCTGGTAAAGGATCTCCAGAGCAGGGGAGTTGACGTCCTGCTAGATGCAGCGCATGGCCCCGGTATTGTGCCAATAGATGTTTCAGACCTTCAACCCGCCTACATAACGGGCAACTGCCACAAATGGATTTGCACGCCCAAGGGTTCTGCTTTCCTCCACATTAGGGAAGACAGAAAGGGACTTATCAAGCCCCTAAATATCAGTCATGGATACTCCAGTGATGAATCTGCTCAAGAGAAATTCAGGTTCGAATTTGATTGGCCGGGGACCCAAGACCCGACTCCCTGGCTATGCATACCATTTGCCTTGGAATACCTAGGTGGTTTGGTTGAAGGCGGATGGCCAGAAATAATGGAGAAGAACAGAAATTTAGCAATAAGGGGCAGAGAACTCCTTTGTGAGGCCCTAGATACAACCCCTCCCACGCCCGATTCGATGATATCCTCACTGGCAGCGGTAGAGTTTCCTTGGGAAGGGGAAGTTACCGCTCCCGGAATGGACGGAGACCCTATTCACAATCTCCTGTACGATGAATTTGGAATTCAGGTCCCAGTTATGGCCTGGACCCATCATGGAACGAAATATATCAGAATCTCCGCTCAACTGTACAACCATGAAGACGAGTACATTTACCTCGGAGAGTCGCTGAAGAAAATCCTTGATAGATAGGAACCATTCAAATCCACCGAATGTGGCCCGACTAATATGCCGGAAGCCGTAGTGGCGATTACTGGTGCCTCCGGAGCAAGGTACGGAGTAAGGCTGGTTGAACAGCTTAGCAACGCTGGGTGGTCCGTTGATTTGATAGTGACCGGGGCTGGAGAAATTAATCTTGAACTGGAATGCAACATGAAATCCGTCGACTTGGAAGGACTAGATGGTGTTTCCATGCACAGCAACTCAAATCTCGCTGCTAGGCCCGCCTCGGGCTCAGCGAAGTACGATGCTTACGTCGTTTGTCCCGCCAGTGGCACCACCATAGGAAAAATTGCAGCTGGGATTTCGGATAACTTGGCCACCAGAAGTGCTCTTGTTGCGATTAAGGAGCGTAGAAAACTCATCTTAGTTCCAAGGGAGACGCCTATGTCTACACCTCACCTAGAAGCTATGGCGAAGATGTCCTCCTGGGGAGTTGTTATCCTACCTGCAAATCCAGGATTTTATCACTCGCCCACGACTATCGAGGAGTTGGTTGACTTTGTTGTCGCTAGAATCCTCGATCAACTTGATGTCGAGCATGATCTTGGTAAAAGATGGACCGGTGAAGAAGTTCAACGGGACTAATTGACTCATTGGCGATACTTTCCTAAATGGGTTCAATAGTCAAGAGGAGTCGTAAAATTACGATGGATGATATTTCAGAATGGTCGGAGTTGACCGTTTCGGAACTCAAGGAGGAACTCAAATCTAGGGGTTTACCCGTCTCCGGTAACAAGAATGAGCTTGTCGAAAGGCTCTCTGGGCCCGTAGTACTTGAAGCGGAAGTTGCTGATGATGCTGACAGCTCCACTAGTGCTGGGATGTTTGAGAAGATTCTCTACTACAATTCCCCCACAAATGTTCGAAATAGGATTAGGAGAATAAAGGAGCTGCCCGTACCGGTTCTTGCGGTTTCGGCTATACTCCTGTTAGGGGGAGCAGGCGGAGCGTTAGTCTACGGAGATGACATAGTAGATTGGGTTCAGGGTGAGCCAGATTACGCCCTAATTGACTTCGATCAGAATCAAGTTAGAGGCTATGCGCAGACTCTTGTTGACCTTGGACATCCGGATTGGGAAGGAAGAATGTCAGGGACGGTGGAGGAGCAGAATGCTGCTGAATCGATAAAAAACAACTTCACTGCGTCAGGGATACCAACGACGATGGATGATTTCGAAGTCCCCATGTTCGTAATTGGCAGTGAGCCTTCACTTTCGTTCTGCGTTCCCGGAGACATCGGGAATCTGATAGGGGGCCCAACGCCCTGCTCCTCGGCAGACGTGAACAGGGACATTACAGAATTTACACATAGGGAAGAGTTCGTCATTCAGGGCTACAGCGGTTCTGCCTCGATCGGGTACGTTGAAGACATGGACATAATTGATCTGGGGAATGGAAGTGCGGATTCAGATTGGAGTTCTGCTGCTAGCAATGTGGCAATGGTTTGGTTGGAAGAAGGGACAGAAGGAAACACGGCACTCCTACAGCGTGCAATAGAGAATGACGTATACAGCATGATAACCATTAATGCTCGTCAGAACTGTGATGATTTGGTCAGTAACGATTGCGTACCATACTTCAAATCGGTAGATAGGGGTCAATTCGAATTCATTCCCGATAGTTTTGGATTCATCATGGTCTCGAAAAGCGTTGGAGAGGCCATTACTGAAATGGTCATCAACGGTGATGGGAGGCTCGGCATGATTACAGATGTAGACAATCAGGGAGTGGCCACTATTCGTGTCCCATGTGGGGTCATTCAAGGGAAATCGGACTCTGTCATAGTATTGGGGGCGCATCACGACACGGTCTACAACGGACCGGGTGCAGTTGACGATACATCCGGCGTCGCGACCCTGCAGGAAATTGCAAGGCAATTTGCAATACTGGAGTCGCAGATCGGGCAGCCTGCTCACACACTCTACTTCTGCACATGGGGTGGTGAAGAAGAGGGGCTTTGGGGCTCCAAGGAATGGGTCGATAAGTACAGAACTATGCTTGGTGAGAATCTCAGACTCTATGTTAACCTCGATATGAATCATGTAGATGCCGAAAGAAACTCGGGACTCACCATGTTCGGCAATAGTGAAGGTGATGTGGAGGCCCTCAGGGGGATACACGGTATTTTCTCCAATGCCTATCCGGAATTGTCATCGAAATACAAAGTAGAAATCAGGGACATAGAATCCAGTGGCATGCCTTACAACTCGGACCATGCCCCTTTCGTGTATGAAATAGATAACGTCCCCGAGGATGGGATGGAATATGGCGATGCAATCGTATGCTATGGTTCCGGCTCATCCGAGTACCACACATTCCTAGACGGGATGGATAGATTCAACGAAGAGAGCTTGGTGGTTTCAGGAGTCATCTTGGGCTCCCTGGTGAGATACCTGTCCTATGGTGAGGCCTAGAAGTCACATTCTTTCTGGTGTTTCTATTCCCAGAAGTCCAAGTCCCAAAGAAAGTGATCTAGCAGTCATGTCGCATAGTGCCAAACGGCTCGACTTCACGGCATCATCGCCATCTAGAACGTGGCATACCTCATAGAAAGAAGCGAAGGATGATGATACTGAATGCAGATGGGTGCACAGCCTGTGAGGGTACAGCCCTTCGATTGAGTAATCCACCGCCTGAGAGAATCCCAGTAGCTCCCTAGCTAACGCCCTTTCCTCGGGTGTTGTGAGTATTATCCGAGAGTCAGTTAGAGAATTCCTGGATACTCCGGAACGGGAGAAAATACTGCATATTCTTGCATGTGAATACTGTAGATACGGTGCTGTATTCCCCTCAAATGACAGCATCCTGTCCCATTCAAAGACGTAATCCTTAGTCCTATCAGAAGAAAGATCCGAGTATTTCACGGCCCCTATTCCTATCATCTTGGCGGCTTCCTCCCTTTCACTTCCTGTAAGTTCGGGATTCTTCTCGGATATCGAAGAGTCCGCCCTGACTATTGCCTCCCTGAGAAGATCCACTAGTTTCACATTCTGACCCTTCCTACTCTTCAGCATCTGCCCGCCCGAATCTAAAACGGAACCAAAGTTTACGTGTATTGTTCGATTACTCTGATCAATGAAACCAGCATTACTGGCAACTTCAAAGACCATTTCGAAATGCTGTTTTTGTGGTGTTCCGACTACATATAGCAAGTCATCACACCCTAGCCTCTCCACTCTGTCGATTATGCAGGCAAGATCGGATGTAGAGTAGTTGTATCCCCCATCCGCCTTCCTAATCATAACGGGGAAAGGGTCCCCCTCGCGATTCACCCACTTTCCTCCAAGAAATACTACCTCTGCTCCGTCGCTATTATCCAGCATCCCACATTCCGAGAGTCTGTCAACAACAATTGGCAATATATGCCTATATGCAGACTCGCCCATCAGATCATCATCAGTCAGAAGAACTCCCAGCATTGAGTATACCTCGTTGAAGTACCTAGTTGAGATGTCCACGAGAATCTGCCATAGTCTGAGGGTTTCGTTATCTTCACTTTGTAATTTCACAACTCTAGATCTTGATCTCTCGGCAAAGTCTTGGTCCTCATCGAATTTCTGTCTGGCCTGCTTGTAGAAGTGATCGAAATCCGAGATTCCCTTCTCTCCTGCTACTTCGCTCTCGCCCAAATCGAGAAGGTGTTCAATTAGCATTCCGAACGGGGTGCCCCAATCACCAACGTGATTCTCCTTGATCACCCTATGCCCTTTGAATTCCAACATCCTAACTATGGCATCTCCGATTACTGTCGACCTGAGGTGTCCGACATGCATTTCTTTGGCTACATTTGGAGCGGAATAATCTACAGCGATGGTCCTGGAATCCTCCAATAAGACGCCCATCCTGGGATCTCCAATAAGAGACTCTACTTTAGATGAGAGCCATGTGTCAGTGGCTGATAGATTTACGAAACCATTGAGGGAAGATACAGTAGCAATTCCTTCCAGGGAATCGGAAACAGCGGAAGCGATATTGTCCGCTATTTCTGAAGGGCTCTTCTTCATTATTGGAGAGAGGGAATGACATGGCATAGCCACATCTGCCATTCCTCCGCCAACTGTTGAAGGTCCGACAAGTTCCTCCCAAGATCCTTCCTCGATTCCCAGGGAATGGATTGGATTGGCCATTCTGGGGATTGCTTCACTTACTAGGTCCCTCATTTATTCACCTCAAGAAATTGGGTATCGCAGCAAAGCAGCTATTCCGCCGAAAGCCTCGTACAGGGTTGCTCCCTCTTCTGTGTCCATGGAAATCAATGTCACGGATGCTGATGTGTGTCCAGCAATCACAGACAATTCATCAATTAGATCCATTGACTTCTCCTCGTCTTCCCTCGCATCTCCCGATGAACAGGATTTGCAAGCAGAAGTTTCGGAACGCCTGTTTTGGGTGGATGCCCATTCATTGCCACAACTCCTACAACGCCAAACGACCCTTCTCTTAGATACATTCTCGGATAGGAGTAGTCTTTCTACAGCCCCCTGTTCCAAAGCGTTTCTAATCATGACTTCGCCATATGTCGCCTTTGGATGGGCCTGCATAACCTCTCTGAGAAATGTGTCCACGAGTTTCCTTTCAGCGTCTAATTCAATCTGATCCATTAGTCCTCCCGCACGCTGAATAAGTTCCCTTAGGCCACTCTCATTGGAGTAGCCGACGTCGAAGAATGGTTCCCTGATTAGTTTCTTTATCTCATGGTGAAAGTAGTCGTTCTTTACCACGTAGTCCTTAGTCGCACCCGGGCCTCCGATAATGATGCCTTGCAAGTCCTCAATCATTGGAAGCCAATAGGCGCAGGCCCTCTCTGCGGATTTCTTGAAGAATTTGTCAGCGGCTTCCTCGATTAGCCTCTCGAATCTCTGAGCTGATTGTCCCCCCCTACCGTGTTTTGAAGGGACTAATGAGGTCACGTGTTCCTGACAATGAAGCCTCTTGCCACTGGCGAGGCCGTAGGCCGACTCTGAACGATCAATTACGAATAGCCCATATGCCGTCCTATCTATCAGCATCTCCTCGAGCTGGCTAATCTCAAATGTAGATCCGCACCTGTACCTGTATGATCCAAACGGCTCTGGAGGGTCATCTACGACCACGCTCACCAGCCTCGTCTTGTTATTTCCGACAATGACGTGCCCCACAAATAGCGCCAGACCCCTTTCTCCCGGGGTCTTGAACTTGTTCAGGGATGCAATTGCAGACTCAATGGCGTCAGAGACATGCTTCCTGGTTGATTTTGATTTGATGTTCGCGGCCTGCCCTGCTTCATTGGCTAATTGGTGCCGGACGTCATGAATCATTCTGTCAGGAGGTATGACTACCGAAACTAGCTCCGTGCCCATGCCCTTCATTGAGGACAAGTTTTCTACTGCCTTCTTTAGACGGAGCCTGCGCTGCTGAAGCTCGAGCTCGTCAGACATACCATTCCTCCTGCAGAAGGCCGGAGGGGCAGCATTTCAACCCTTAGACGGTGGTCGGGCATAGGCATTGAAAGGGGGCGTCCCAGCCCATTAGTCGATGGCGACAGTTATTGCAGCCGTAGGGGGTAGCCTCCTGAGGCCAGAAATAGAGGAACGTCATGCATGGCTAGAGGAACTTGTTTCGGTCATCAGAGACAGGGTCTCAATGGATGACCGGATCGGCCTTGTAGTGGGTGGGGGCGCCCCTGCAAGGGAAGGCATAGAGCTCGCCCGTCCACTAATTGATAATGAGTCGCACCTTGACAAAATCGGAATTGCTGCTACTAGGATGAATGCGACTATACTCAGAGAGGCCCTTTCTGATGCCGGGGTTTCTGTTTCCGGCACGATCCCCACCAGAGTTGATGAGGCTGTATTGCTACTAGAAGAAAGGCCGGTCGTAGTGATGGGTGGCACGACCCCCGGGCATACCACGGATGCTGTGGCTATTCGTTTTGCAATAGCGAGTGGCGCTGACAAATGCATCATTGCGACCAATGTTTCCAAGGTGTTCGGAGAAGATCCTAGAACTAATCCCGATGCTGAGCCTCATGACAATCTTACTCACGAACAACTCCAGGAGATTGTAGGCCCTGCTGAGCACTCAAGAGCGGGTCCCTCACAGGTAGTTGACCCAGTTGGAGTCTCTGAAGCAAAGGAGGCTGGTTTAGTCCTCAACATTCTGGATGGAAGGGATGTGGGATTAATCCGTGCAGCGATCGTTGGGGAAGAATTCGAAGGTACATTAGTGAAGGGGAGTTGATTTCTTGAGTCGCGCGGACAAGATTGCAAAGGCAGCCAGAAGAACCGCTCAAGAGGCTAGAGATGCTGCTTCCAAGAGGCGTCAGGAAGAAAGGAAGAAGCGCGCCAATAAATCTCTCTCGGTAGATGCGCATCGCCATTGTGTGGTGTGCTGGTCCCCAATACCACTTGATAGGGATCCAGCGGTTTGCGCCGAGTCTGAATGCATTGAGAAGAATGGGAAAAGGGAAGCCGCGAGAAAACGCCTGACACTAATGATGTATCTATTCCCGGGAATTGCTGTACTATTGTTAATATTGCAATTGGCCGGAGGAGTTGGCTAGTTATCGCCGGAGTGATATTATGAATATGGTCCGCATTCTTTCCACCCTCCCCTTTGCAGTCGGTTCTGTTTGCGTTATACTGGTCCTAGGGAGCCTGTTGGGAATTGGCCTAGAAGAAAGCCGCACCAACGTCCCGATAGTGCCTTGCACCGATGACTCGGTTGGGTGCCTGGTTGGGATGACCTCAGACGACATGTCGGTTCCAACGGCATTCATGCTTCTGGACATCCGACTAACAGTGGAGTGGGACGAGCCGGATAGGAGCTGGATTGGCGTAATTGAGAGTCCCCCGCCTGAAGGATGCGACCCGGATTCCAACGGACTGACCTCTTGCACATCTGATGACTTCGTGTTTGTCGAGGGCGGGCCTAGCTCGGAAGACGGGACTTTTGAATTCACATTGAAGCCCGGCGATTACAGATTTGTCACTGCAGGCAAGGATGGTTCCACTCTCGATGAGCAGATTGTCACCATAGAAACCGAAGCGCACCTTTCGTCTTTTGTTGAGATTGTACTTGGTGGAATTGGCATAATTCTATTGGCGGGAGCGGGCGAGATGGCTTTTCCCATCAAAAGCCTCTGGA
>DAFQ01000014.1 GCA_002497985.1 Euryarchaeota archaeon UBA4 | reverse complement strand
TCATAGGTGCCCCCTTTCGCAAACCCCAACGCGAATAGGTAGTCACCAGCGATAATCGCATGAGGAAGACCGTGGGAGGAGTGGATGGTTGGCCTCCCTCTCCTGAATCGAGACTGGTCGTAGATGTCGTCGTGAATGAGGGTGGCCGTGTGAATCAGCTCGGATGACAAGGCTAGGTTCATTACGTCGTTTACGTCCTTTCCTCCTGCGGCCTCGTAACAAAGAATGGCGAGTAGGGGCCTAATCCTCTTTCCGCCGGACAGGAGTACGTCCCTAGCCAGGGACATTGCTGGGGACTCCGCGGACAATGTTGCTTCTTGGACCAATGCCTCCAATTCTTCCTCGAAGAGGTTCAATCTGCTGTTCAAGCCTCGCTTGACTGATAGTTTCGAAGCCATGTCCCTCAGGCTTCTCGAATAGGGTCGCATATATCAACAAGTGTGCGCGCGGCCCGTACGGGCACAAGGCGTGCTCCCTCCCTAGAGGTGGATGCGATGACGGAACAACTACTCCTTGCTATGTTGGACACAGTCGGGTGCTCCGTATCCAATAATTTCGCCAATTTCCTAAATTCTGGCAGTCCCCCAGAGGTAGAAGTAGAGTGCCTAGAAGTTGAGGATCTTGGCAGTGGCCTTTCCATGTTGGATTCTGGGGATGCTGACGTCTTGGCCGTTCCAGCCTCCGTAATCCACGGAAGAAGGATGGAGATTCTGCAAGCAGGACTAGAAATCGTTGGAGCCAGGACGCCTCAAAGGCCCTATTCGATTCTAGTCTCTGACAACAAATTGCAGTATCAACCCAAATCTGCAATCATACTGTGCGGACAGAAGTTGGTCAGGAGGCAACTTAGGAGGGCAAGAAAGGGAATCAGGATTCTTGATCCAGGGGCATATTCAGCGATATCTGGAAAGGGAGACCCCCCAGAAGACCCTGTTTCCTCGGTTAGGTGGATGGAGGAGCTCAGGGATTCGGGGGAGATTGATGGATTTGTCACACAAAGGGGAGTTTACGAGGAGGCTGGTTTAGTCAGCAGGAGGCATTCACTCCTCCCGGACCCACAGAATGCTGGGGAACCCATTTTCCTACCCCTCCCATACTCGGATCTGATAGTCCTGATAGCCAGGAGGATGTTCCCTGCTAGCATTTCGGAACAAATCTCCGAGAAGGAGGGGGAGACGTCCTGGTGGGTGCATGACAGCCTAATTGGTTCTCTGGATGAAGACATGCTGGATAAGACTGGCATATTGGTCAGGCATAGGCAAGTTAGGTCCCTGATCAAACAAGCAGAGAATACTCGCGACCTAGTTCTTGAACAGGTCTGCAAAAATCCTGAAGGAGAGGTCATTGAGGATGAGGTCCACGTCGAGTTCAGGGTCGAGTTTGTTTCCAAGAACGGGAAGAAGACGGTTGGATTGCACAGAGTGGTCAGGCACTCCGACTTCGAGAGGGCTACGATAGCCTCATTGCGTGACTGGGAAATACTGCTCAAAGAGACATCCAGGGATGTTCCGAAGGATTACGAGACAGACCCGGACACTCCATCGTTCATCGTACTGGAAGATTGAGCGGGACGCGTAAAATACGCATTCCAACTCCTCGGGACACGCAAGCGATATCATGGTAGAGATGTCGGAGGCGGTTTGAGAGCGCTATGGATTACGACATGTACGTGCTGGACGCCCTCTACAGGGGAAGGCTGGTCGAGCTCAGGGAAAGGGCCGAGGGCCTGGGCATCTCAAAGGGCGGGTCTGTGGAGGTTCTACGGGCCAGACTGATTCACCATCTAGTTCTCCCCGACCTCGATCTTTCGTGGGATGGGATCCAATCCATGTCCCATAGGAGTCTAGGAGAAGTGCTGAAGGTTTTCGGAGTCAAATCTTCTGGTTCGCAGAGAGAAAGGAGGCAACGCCTATGGCTCCACCTGAACTTCGACTCAAGGAGGATGACAATAGAGAAACTCGCTGAGATGGATAGGGACGACCTGCATGAGATGTGTGTGAGGCTCGAAAGTCCGCTAACGGGTAACCGCACCGTTCTGATGGGGAGGGTCGCTGGAGTATTGACCAATCAACTGAATGGGTGGGGCAGGATAAAGAGGAGCCTCAGAAGAAACGGGATACCAGATGCCATGGGGCAAATAGAGGTTCAACATACGAGCGAAGAGAGTGTTTCTGTTGAAGAGGTCCCATTGGAGATTGACTCTAACTTCCACGAGATTCCCCCCCAAGCAGTTCTCGAAGATGCTGCCGATGCCATGATAATGGGTGCTGAGAGGCTCGATCAGGGTGTTCAAACAGACCTTAAGTTCGTGGTATCCAAGATTGGCGACTTGGAAAGAATGGTCGGAACCATCCTCAGGGGACATGGTGGCAGATGGGGTGAAGCCCAGAAGGAGTTGGTCCTGAGGCTGGCAATCAGGAGAGGTTGGCCGATAGAGGATGACGCAGTCAGAACTAGACTGTCAAGGGTTGCCACGGACATGGCAGAAATAAAGGGGGCAAGGTTGGGGGAGTTCGGAATGGAGCAATCCAGGAACGTACTTCGCGAGGAAGTGGTTAGCAGCACATCTAGAGCTAGGATCAAGGAAACTATGCAGGGAGCCCAGAGGACCATAGAAAGGACCGGTGCTAACTAGTTGGCAGAATCCTGAAGAAGCCAAATCTTGGCTCTATAATCGCTCCATCTATGTCTCTAAGGCTCTCCAATGCGTCTTCCGCATCTTCTCTCGAGAAGCCGGATTCTACACATGAGAGTATAATTGAGTCATACTCAACACCCTCTCCAGAGTCTCTAGCTTTGATTGTCGCTATAATAGTCCCATGGAGGTCGCCCGCTGGCTCTATTGGGGCAACTACGCCTGGTTCAGCATCATTGCTGTCGTGCCCTGAATCACCAGGGGGTTCGGGAGCTTCTTGGATTAGATTGGTTCTTCCCGAAGCGGCAGCTAGTGCTTCGAGCACTCTGACTTGGTAGTTCTCGCTGTCGAACTCT
>DAFQ01000022.1 GCA_002497985.1 Euryarchaeota archaeon UBA4 | reverse complement strand
TTCACAGAATTCCCAAGAACGCAGTCACCAGGAACCACAGCCCATCGCAACCGCCTCTCATTTGCAGAGTTGAGAATTGCCTGACAGGCAATCCGAGCAAATCCCTTGGGCTCTAATGGGCCAGACCACATTGAATGTGACATCTGGATGGCATCATCGGGGATATTTGTATCATAAGCAGGGTGCCTGATTACCACTTCATCACCCTCTAGGCAGAAGTGCGCACTCCTGAGAAAAGGCACCCCCTCTGCCCCTTCCTTCCAATTATTGATGTTATTCGAAGAGTTGCTCTGATCTACTTCCCCAACCCTCACCCTAATTGATTCAGAACCAGGGCATAACCAGTTTCCATCTTCGGATAAGCGGGGCTTGTCAGCAAGATTCCCAATCGCGTCTAGCACCCTTCTCCTATCATACTCATCAGAGGGCATCCTGGGAACAGCCCAAGTCGCATCGGTCCACGAGGACCAAGGACCCCTTTCCAATTCGAGGAAAGGCGAAGTCTTCGAGACCCCTATTTCGGGCAATACTTCATTGGGGCCGAGAGGGCCAAAACTAGTCATTACATCTGTGCTTCCATTGACTGTGATTCCCAATACGGCAAACCCCTGTGAGATTCCGGGGAAAACCCGCTGGGGATCGGGGAAACACCAAGTAGACACCCAGTCATTCCTCTCCACGAGCAACTTCCTAAGTGGAATGCTGCTTTTCTCTCTCAAAAGGGAGTCTGGGACAACAATTCTGACCCTGCCATCTTCAGAAACCAACTGCAGTGACCTCTCCAAGAAAAGTCGGTAGAGATTCACATTCCCCTTCAGGGCCGAGAACCTCAACTCTCCTTCGGAATCAATTGCATTTCGCAGTCTACCGGACAACTCCTTCCTGAGTCTGCTGCCATCTTCATGACCCCTGAAACGGTCCTTTATCCGAATCCATGGGGGCCTGCTGATAATCAGTTCTGGAGCCTCATTCCAAGGCCACTCATCAAGAAGTGGGTCACCAACTCTGATGTTACTTTCCAATATCATCTCAGCTTCCCCCCTGCCAATCATTCCTTCGTGCCCATCCCCCTCGAGATCTACAAGGCCAGCCCTTCCTAAGGTGATGAGTATTCTTCTACGAGAGGCTTCGATTGCTATTTCAGATGAGTCAAGAAGCTGTAACCCCTCAATCAACTTCAGAGTATCATTGCATTTTACTGAGTCACGCTCACCATCTAGTCTTTGAGAGTGTATACGGATGATTTGAGATGCAACAAGGCCAGCCCCACAGGACGGGTCGGCAAAAGGCAGGGGAATCCCAGATTTGGTCAAGGAGGAAGCCTCCTCCTCATCTTCGCTACTAGAGCCAGAAACGGTATTGTTGAACTTTTCAGCGTAATCCCTGAATCCGGGAGGAATTGCAGACATGGATAGAGTGACTGGCTCCTCCTCCTTTCGCCTCTTGCCAGCCTGGCCAATCTCATCGGCAATAATTGCCTGGACCAACTGTCCGGGGGTCGAGAAAGCTCCTCTCGGAGAACGCCCGTCAGAAACCGCCTCATGTCGTGACAGCAGCCTATCTAGGACCGCCCCAGGGTCATATAGAAGCCCAGCTGGGAGGGTAGGCCAACTTCTTGGAAGTGAAGCGGCAATGGGGGCCTTTGACTTGGTTGACTGCTCCCATGAGTCCAACCACAATTGAATCTGCTCAACTCTGTCGGGACACTCTTGATCCAGTCTCGCATACCAGCCCGAAGCATCACTAACCATCGTGACCAAACAGGGCGACAAACGTTCCTTTTTTGAATGGTTGTATTAGTTGTAAGGAAACAATAACTCACTCACTTAAGGCAAAGGAGTCCTCTTCGATTTCGACAATTGCTTCAGACTGTAGAAGCCACGCAATCGCCTCGTCCAAATCATCGACCCTCACTCCTAGTGGAATAAGTTCCCCGACTAGCAAATCAAAGTGAACTGGGGCAGAAACCTCCAATCTGGAGACCTCCAGAATTCCCATTACATGCTCACAAACAATGGCCAACAGGGGATCATCTCCAACATCCATTGATCCAAAGTCAACGGCCGCCTGTTCATCTTCAAACTCAGACCCAACCTCTTCCGCCTTCGAGCCTCTACTCCCATTACCGAAAACATCGAAAAGATTCTTCTGGTTTGGATCCGATAAACGAGTTCCCTGAACTTCCCTCTGTCGCTTAAGCCTCTTGACGAGGGTCTCTATTCGATGAAGACGCTGTTCAACACGCAATTTCTCCCTGCCTAGGTGACTCTCAACCAGGCCCAACTCATCCTTGGCACGTTCGTCCAACCACTTCGCTAGGTCCCACGACGGGTCCAGTCTGAGCATGGTCTCCCATAGTGTCGCAACAGACTCTGGGAGGGTCCTGACATCAATACGTGGAGACCCCCCACCATCTTCGGTTCCCCGCTCCATATCAGTGTCATTCGTGGTGACCGTCTATCAACTATACCGTCTATTTGCATCCAAAGTTTCCTTGGGGTGAATTGATGAATGAAAAGCACGTGCACAGTACGATGTCGGAGTACAGAGTGGCTGTATTGCCTGGTGACGGCACTGGCAAGGAGGTCATCCGAGAGGCTAGGAGAGTCATGGATGTTTTCGAGGAACTTAGCCCATTGTCATTCAACATCACAGAAATTCCATGTGGCGGAGAGTACTACTTGGAAACTGGATTGGAATGGCCAGAAGGCTCTTTCGAGCATTGCAGGGACCACTCAGATGCAATCCTACTGGGCGCCATCGGCTGGCCCGATGCCAAACTCCCAAATGGGGACAACGCAGGAGGGCAGTGCATCCTGGGGCTGCGTTCCGGACTCGATCTATACGCAAACGTGAGGCCGGTCAAACTCTACGAAGGAGTTCAGCACAAGGTCCATGGGCTATTCACCGACATTTGGGAGCCAGACCTAGTAGACATGGTCCTAATCAGAGAAAACACCGAGGGACTCTACCACTCCCTCCTCAGAAGGTCTGCCCAAGCAGCAAAGGGGGGCGAGAAAGACGAACCCATAGTCATCGAGAAATTCCCCGGGCTAGAGGGAGAGGTAGAATGGGACCCACGCCCAATCTCTAGGAATGGAAGTGAAAGGGTAATCCGCTTTTCCTTTGACCTTGCAAAGAAAAGAGAGGACCGTATGGGAATAGGTCAGAAGATTACGTGCGTCGACAAGAGCAACGTGTCGAGAGGTTGCAGGCTCTTCCGCAAGGTGTTCAGAGAAATTTCCCAAGAATATCCAGGCATTGAGACTAGTGAGGCGTTCATTGATGCATTCACAATGTGGCTCGTCAGGGATCCCGAGGATCTTGATGTGGTGGTCCTTCCGAATATGTTCGGCGACATAGCTACCGACTTGGCTTCGGTCTTGCAGGGTGGTATGGGCATGGCGGCAAGTGCCAACATAGGAGATAACCACATGCTCTTCGAACCAGTTCACGGCTCAGCCCCAAAGTATGCTGGGAAGGACAAGGTCAACCCGATTGCAGCAATATCCTCAGTACAGCTGATGATGGACCACCTTGGATCGAGGCACAGCGACGACAACGCCACTCTTTGCGCGGACATACTCGAGACCGCAATTTCGCAACACCTTGCCGAGGGGGGCGTAGTCACATACGATCTCGGCGGAGAGGCGTCCACTACAGAGGTGGGTCAGGCAATAGCGGCCAGATGCGCTGATTTGCTCAGAGAGCAATATGACTAGAATGCGTTCAGCTGATTAGCCATCATGGCACTCAACGCGTCTTTCAGGCACTCTTCATTGTCCCATTCGGTAGGATCTCCTTCGGCCAACGCACCAACCACCAATCCCGATGCGGCCCTAGAGACCTCATCCACAATTGTCACCGTTGCTTTCCTAGCGGTTCTTGATAGTGGATTCAGGTCGATAACAAGGACTTGCTTCCCAAGGTCGACAAGTGCCTCACAGCGATCCCCATCCTCGAGGGGGACGAGGATGACGTCCGCACCACCTATCCCATTTGCACAGCATAGCGAACGAGGCCCTTCCAGACCAGGAATCCTGTCATCTGCATCGGCCCCCAGAATATCTACAGATAGCACCCCTTTCTTCCAATCCCCTAACCAGCCTTCAGGGGGCGGGCCCGAGGAAACTGCTTCTCTATGCTCATGAAGAAGAGAAAGAAGCCCGCTAACTCTCTCACTGGTTCTATAGTATAGATTGACCTCTATCGGGCACTCGATAATAGCAGCCAAGCGAACCAGGTCTTTTCCTGCCAGTACCACGGTATTGCCATTAACTGAAATCACGGGCCTTTTCGCATTTCTAAGCCTGGAAGCAGCCTCTGAGATGGCCGAGGCAGCAGAGTCAATGGTCCTCTCCCCTAGGAGGTAGTCGAAAGCCTCACCGCGGCCATGCGCTATCATTGCAGAATCTGCCAGCAAACCTCGTGCCGCCGCCTCAGTCATGCTCTGCCTGGCCAGTAGCGAAGCCTTGCGGGGATGACTGTCCGGTATATCCGCCATCAATAGCCCCCCTCGAATTTCATAGACATGTCAAGAGGGGGAACCCCCCTGTTCAGAGAACTGGAAGAAACAAGGTCAACACCGCTTTTTGTCCATTCCTCGAGTGAGTCTAGTGTGACTCCTCCTGAACCCTCCAGTATGCACCAAGAGCGAAGCCCGGCACCCTCTAGTGAGTTTGAGGCTTCATTGGACATCTCAGGGCCCATGTTGTCCAAGAGTAGCACCAGTCTCTCACAACCGCCTCTTTCCCTTTGTACTGAATCCCAAATGGAGGCAGCAGTGATTGCCTGCTCTACCGATCTAACCTCTACCACTGTGAACCCAGCCTCCCTTTCCATATCTATTGAGGACACCAACCTGCTAAGAGCCCCCTCCTCGCTCTCCCCTGCATTGGATTCAGCCAAAACCTCGCTGTCCTTTATCATCAACGCATCAGCTCTACTGAGCCTGTGAGTAAGACCACCCCCAACGTGAACTGCCCATTTGTCTAGCAAACCCCAGTCTACCTTCCTAGTGCTAGC
>DAFQ01000057.1 GCA_002497985.1 Euryarchaeota archaeon UBA4 | reverse complement strand
GGCCTCGGGGAAGCAGAGTCGGCAATCCCTGTGGGGGACAATGGCGGTGTCATTATGACATTCTCTTCGATGTTCCATCCTGCTATCTCAGGAGGAATACTGCTGGGTTGCTGGGAGAGGGCATTCGGAAGAAATGGCAAGGTTTTGGTACTCCTGGATGATGATAAAATTACAATTGAAATACTCCCTTCGAGAGAGATTTCCTGATTCACTCACTGCACCCCTTCGGTGAAACGTTATATCCGTCCCCAATGTCAAAGGGTCGGCCCCCTAAGGGGCCGAGGGGTTCCAATGGCCATGAATCACAACCAATATGCCGTTACGGCAATCGTTGCAACACTTTGCCTCGCAGGAATTTACACCATAATAGGGGCCGGACTTTCAACGACTGAATCAGGCGGATTCAACCCAGCCGGCTCGGACATAGACATGTCCGGAAATTCAGGTGAAGGAGGAATCGATACAGATGGTGACGGCATTTCGGACAGGATGGAGATGACCCTCTATGGGACCGACTGGAGGAACGCCGATACTGATGATGATGGCTTGAGTGATGGTTGGGAGGTCCGTAATGGACTAGACCCATTGGATAACGGGCTGCCCGCTGACTCAGAAATACCATTCGACTCAACCGACAACGAGGACGATACCGGTGAGCAAAACGAGACGTTCCCCAATCCAGACAATGGCCCGTACGGCGATCCCGACAGGGACGGTCTGACCAATACTGAGGAAGCTGAGCTGGGCACCAAGCCGATGGACAGTGATTCCGACGACGATGGGCTCAATGACAAGTGGGAATCAACATACGTCCACGAAATCGACACCCCTGCAGGGGTTCTCAGGCTCTTGGACCCACTCAATGCCAACAGGGACTGCTATTTCCTAACTCCTGATGGGACGATCAACAGCCAAGGTCCAGAGATGAGGGAGCAGATTAGGAACGAGCTCACCAATGCCGAATACGCACTGGTTTCCAACGCAGATGACGAGATTTCATGCGACGCGGCACTCGATCTTGAACAGCCCACTCCTGACGGGCTGAGAAATTTCATCGAAGAGAGGTACGACACTAATCCCCTGGAGGAGGACAGCGATGGTGATTTGATTGCAGACCGACACGAGATCGCATTTGGCTACATCGATCTAGGGGTCCATTGCGGGGTCCCAGTTTTCGGAACCCTAACCCTACAGGCACCTTACACCGAGTTCATGAGCGGACCCGGGGACCTGACATGGTTCGAACAGGACATGGACGGAGATGGAAGGTTGAATGGTCCGGGCGACTGGGATACCGATGGAGACGGGATGCCCGACGGCTTCGAGTACTGTTACGGCACCCTACTCGATCCAGCTAATGCGACTGACGCATATGGCGACAATGATGAGGACGGCCTCAACAACGTCGAGGAGTACGAGGTGGCATACACATGGGGGCCAGCCAACTTCACCAGCCCATTGGATCCCGACACTGACAATGACGAGATGCCGGATGGGTGGGAGTACCTGAATGGAATTCACCCGAATGATGGTAGTAACGCAGACGAGGACCCCGATTTCGATGGATATGACGCGGATGGGGATGGCGCGGTTAGGTATGACGAGATGGTTGGAGTCTCCACAGTTCAGGCAATTATGGTTGAGGTAGGAGACTTCGTCCAGGTCAACAATACAGTTCTTTACGTCAGAACAGTTCAGGATAGCGAGTATGTGAACATACCAATCAAGACCCAGACAGCTGGATGGGTGTATCACATCGAGGTCTCGGTGGGACAGGAGGTCACCAGTAGGCTCCAGGACTTGGTAATCGTCGTTGAGGAAGGGGAGCGTTTCACCAACCTGGACGAGTATAACGCTCGAGACCGCGACGGAGATGGACTGGTAGATGGCCGTTCTACAGACCCGCTTGACCCGGATACCGACAACGACGGACTAATAGACGGGATAGAGGTCATAGGTTGGACGATAAGAATCGTCGATCACGGAGTCAGGGACGTCATAGTCAGGAGCGATCCCGGCGCATACGATACGGATAGAGACGGCCTTTCCGATTCGATGGAATACTACACCACATTCACTAATGCTACGGACAGTGACACAGATTCCGATGGCTTGGAGGACTTCACTGAGGCAATGGACGGCTTTGTCTGGAACGGATCTGTCTACTTCACCAATGCCTCTGCCTTCGACACCGATAACGATGGCCTTCAAGATGGGGAAGAGGTAATCGATGGAGCTGATCAGTACATCACCCATGCAAACAACGCAGACAGCGATGGCGACGGATTAAACGATGGTGGAGAGGTACTCTACGTGCCACGTCCATGGCAGCAGCCCACCAACCCCCTCAACAACGACACAGATGGGGACATGCAGCCCGATGGGTGGGAGATGCAGGTATTCTCAGTCCAGCAGAATACGAACAGCCACAGCCTCTGGGTTGTCACCGACTGGTGGCTACCCCCTGGGTGCGATTCAATAGTCGAGTGTGGCTTGGGTCCAGGGGGATGGGTTTGGAGCAACTACCTAACAGGATTCTCAACATCAGGGGACCGCGACGGTGACGGGCAGATGGACCCCAAGTACTTCCTGTGGGAGATGAACATCTCGGGATTCAACATCCCTGCCGAGGGAAGATGGGCGCTAGATCCATCCTATGGCTCAATGCCCGACTCAGCATTCGATATCGACAACGACACACTCCTCAATGCAATGGAGGCACCAGACAGGTGGGATACTAACCCGGTGGACGATGACACCGATGGGGACAAACTTCCCGACGGGTGGGAGGTAACTTACTCGGAGGAGGCACTTATGGGCGGACTTGTGGACAACTACACCCTCACTGCACTCGGAGCTAGGGGCCCGATGGATCCGAGAATGCCAGACTCCGACCTCGATGGTGTCGACGACGGGCAACAGGATTTCGATGGTGACGGACTTAATCGGACCCACCTGATGAATCGCTACTGTCCAGGATGGAACAACCCCCAGAACTCTGAATGCCACATCGATCCACAGACAAGCGAGGGAGAGAGGTTCTACAACGATCTCGAGAATTATACGAACTTCGAGGAATTCCAGAATGGCACCAATCCAGTGAACCCTGACACCGACGGTGATATTTGGGAGGATGGCTCGGAAGTCTACCACCAGGACCAGGATGACGACTCTATGTGGGCTGGATGGGAGTATTACTTCGGATTCGATCCATTCGATCCAGCCGACTCAAACGTGGACTCCGATGGGGACGGATTCACCAATAAGTGCGAGAATAAGTGGAACACACACCCGAAGGACCCAACCAGCTTCCCCTCCCAAGGGGAGCTTTGCGACTCATTCTCATGACCGCGCCGTTCATTGCGTAGCCCTCACTGGGAGTATCGATAGGATGTCATGGTGGATCCTCCCTACTACTGCCGACATCGGCATCCGCGCTTTCTCAAGCAGTCCTGAGAGGGCAATAGCCGAGGCGACTATGGGCATGCAGTCAATCCAGATGTCCGAGTTGGGCACGGCTTCCGCGAACTCGCTACCCCGCAATACCGGAACATGGGTTGTGAGTATGGGTGGAGATGACATTCAGAGGGGAATGGTCAGGTGGATGGAGGAGGTCCTATACAGGTGCGATGGCGAGAGTCAGTGGCTGGTCGACAATTCGATTTCAATAACTGACGGGGAAATCGCGGCACAGGTTTCCTGGGTCGACTCAGATTTGGTTGAGCGGGAGATCGAGGTGAAGGCAGTTACAATG
This sequence comes from Euryarchaeota archaeon UBA4, assembly GCA_002497985.1. GTDB lineage: Archaea > Thermoplasmatota > Poseidoniia > Poseidoniales > Thalassarchaeaceae > MGIIb-O5. The sequence continues at coordinate 2,796 of DAFQ01000057.1, read as the reverse complement.
CACGAGCTCCTGCTGAGGGAGGTCGTAGACGGAGAGGTATTGGCAGGAGTAGGGAACGACATACCGTCATTTGAAGGGCCCGGATGGGTCGCTCAAGTGGTCCTAGACGTGTAGGGTCACTCATCCACGTTGAATCTCTGGTAGACCTCGTTAGTCGTCTGCGTCACTCTGATGAATGTGGTGCATTTGGGAAGGTCCTTGATCCTCCTCGCACCAACGTAAGAGCATGCGGACCTCACTCCTCCAAGTATGGATTGAATAGTGTCCTCCAGAGACCCCTTGTAGGGTACTCTAACTTCCTTACCTTCTGGTGCCCTGTGCTTCGCCACCTCTCCGTAGTACTCCTCCATTGCCTTGGCGGACGACATTCCGTAGAACGACTTGTACTTCTTGCCGTTGTCAGACTCAACAAGCTCCCCTCCTGACTCATCATGACCTGCAAACATGCCGCCAAGCATAACGAAATCAGCTCCGGCTGCGAAGGCCTTCGCCACATCTCCGGGAGAAGAGCAACCACCGTCTGCCATGACGTGGCCCCCCAGTCCGTGAGCGGCATCAGCACACTCGGATATCGCCGAGAGTTGCGGGTACCCCACTCCTGCGACCTTCCTGGTGGTGCATACTGAGCCCGGGCCAATTCCCACCTTGACAACATCAGCGCCCGCTAGAATCAGGGCCTCGGTCATCTCCCTTGTGGCAACGTTCCCAGCTATTACAATCGAATCAGGGAAACCTTCGCGGACACTCTTGATGAAGTCCAAGAAGATCTCCCTGTAACCATTGGCTACATCCACGCAAATCATGGAGGTGCCCTCATTTGTGGAAATCTTCCTCTTCAGGAGTTCGAAGCTGTCCTCGGTCGACCCACAAGTGATCGCCACGAACGATGGATCGACACCATCTGACCAGGCATTCTCGTATTCCCTTGTTGAGTAGAACTTCTGAAGGCATGTAAGCATCTTGTGATTTTGCAGGACCTTGGCTATCTCGAATAGACCAGTAGTGTCCATGTTGGCGGCAACTATGGGGACACCGGTCCATGTAATGTCCGTGTGCCTGAATTTGAACTCCCTTACAAGAGTAACATCAGATCTAGAAACCAGCGTACTGCGCTTAGGTCTAATCAGTACGTCATCAAAAGTAAGCTTCACATCGTGCTCTACACGCATCAGAACCTTACTACTCCAACGAAGGAGTACTTAAGACCGTTATGACCTCTAGAGGGCCTCTATTTTCACCCAATTATCGGGCCCGGGTTGTCCCAGTAGAACCACAACTGTCGCCCTCTTTCCTCACTGTATGAGGTGAAGTACAACTTGTCACCGAAGCTGAAGAAGCGATTGGGCCAACTACTTTCACTACCCGGGACGATATCTATCACTAGCTCAGTCCCATTTACAGTCCCATCAGTCCTCCACAACTCAACCCCATGTTGCTCTCCTGCGTCGGCGGCGAAATACAGACTATCGCCATGGACTATCAACATCTCATGGTGAGGATAGATGGCGGTAGTTGAGGAGGAGACATCAGGTATCCAGTAGAAACTGGAATTGCTTCCAGGGTATATGTCCTTCATCATGTAGGTCCCATCGGCAGTCCCATCACTCCTCCAAAGCTCCCTGCCGTGATCCTCGGTGTACGCCATGAAATAGAGAGTCCCGTCCATTACCCTGAGCCAGTTGGGGGAGCTAGATCCGTTGGTGTTGATGTCCTTGACCATGAATGTCCCTTCCTCGGTGCTGTCCGAAATCCAGAGCTCGCGGCCATTCTGTCCGTCATCAGCCGTGAAGAAGAGATTGCTGCCAAGCTTGGTCAGCTCCTGGGGGCTACTGCCGTTAGCGCCTGGGTTTATGTCTTTCACAACAACGGTGTTGAAGGTGTTCCCAAGGCTGTAGTGTAGCTCCTGGCCATTCGTGCCATTGTCCGCTGATAGATATACTCCCGGGCCCACTGATGTCAGATGCATTGGATTGCTTCCACTGGCGCCCTCATTGATGTCCTTGACCAGGAAAAGACCACCTCCGATGTTCATCCCATATCGGTAAAGCTCCCTTCCGTAGCTATCGGTTCGAGCCGTGAACCAGATTGTATTGCCCTTCATTATCAGGTCCCTGGGAATACCTCCCTTGTCGTCCATGCAGCAATAATCGCCGTTGTTCCAAGATTTGTCCTCCGGGACCATGTTCACCAGCATGTACGTACCGACATCTGTTCCATCCGTAATCCAAAGCTCCTCTCCGGAAGCAGGATCAAATGCCTGATTGCAAGAGTTATCACCCACGCAGATGGCCTGAACAATTGTGTACAAGAGCCTGTCTGGGGTGAATCCATTAGAGGGCATCACGATCAGGTTACTCGGTCCAGAGTAGTCAAAATCAGAATCTGGATGATTGTAGTCCCAACCAATCCACTGGTCCCTGACTCGATATGTCCCATCCTCAGTCCCGTCACTGATGAAAACATGTGGGAAATTTACGCCCGGGTTAGAATCAAAAGCAGTGAAGAATATTTTGTTATTCCCAGCAACCATTTCCGGAATGAAACAATTCGTTGCATATCCTGTCCAGCACATTTGGTGCATGCTTCCGTAATTTACGCAATTTTCGGTCTCTTCCCCTGTCTCTGGGTCAGTGGCTGGAGTACACTCTTCTTCCCGTACGTCTTTGACCATGTATGTGCCACCAACGGATCCATCACTACGCCATAATTCCCAACCATGTTCCCCATCATCAGCGGAGAAGTAGAGCACCCCTCCCATCTCTACGAATAGAGCAGGCCCCCAATCACGACTATCGC
>DAFQ01000038.1:1648-18521 GCA_002497985.1 Euryarchaeota archaeon UBA4 | reverse complement strand
AGCAACGATTGGACCGGCACCCCCATGAACAGGATAAAGTACAGAATGTGGAAAGTTTCAACGAAGCTCAACGAGAGTCACAAAGAATGGGCACTCTACAGCCTATTCTGGGTCATGTTTACTGACTTCTATGTTTATGCCTGCACGGATCCACTCTTCGGATGGAACGACATTGTAATCTGGGGTGGAATATGATGAGAGAGGTTATCACGCACGAACATGATGTTGTGATTATCGGAGCAGGTGGTGCTGGACTCAGAGCAGCTATAGAAGCGAGCTCGAGTGGGGCAAGTGTTGCAATGATTTGCAAGTCAATGCTGGGCAAAGCGCACACCGTAATGGCCGAAGGCGGGGCAGCGGCTGCTTTGGCAAACAAGGACCCACGGGACTCCTGGGAGGTTCACTTCCGTGACACGATGAAGGGGGGGAAGTACCTCGGTGACTGGAGGATGGCCAGGATACACGCGCAGCAGGCTCCGGACCGGATACGGGAGTTGGAACAGTGGGGTGCTGTTTTCGACAGGACTCCAGAGGGCAAAACCAGTCAGAGAAACTTCGGAGGGCACACATACCCCAGGCTGGCGCACATAGGCGATGCAACCGGTCTTGAGCTGATCAGGACTCTTCAACAGAAGGGGGTCCACATGGGAATGGATGTTTTCATGGAATTTACCGTTCGAAGGCTTTTCACAACCGACGGAAGGGTTTCAGGGTGTTTCGCCTATGATAGGAACGATGGCTCGTTGCACTTATTCAAGGCCAAGACAATTGTTCTAGCCACTGGCGGGATTACCAGATGCTGGGAGGTCTGTTCGGGCTCCTGGGAATACACGGGAGAAGGACATGCTCTTGCCTATTGGGCCGGAGCCGAGATGGGCGACATGGAGTTCGTTCAGTTTCACCCCACTGGAATGATATGGCCTCCATCTGTCAAGGGGATTCTAGTTACAGAGGGTGTGAGGGGCGAAGGCGGGAAGCTAACGAACTCAGAGGGGGACCGATTCATGTTCAACTATGTTCCAGAAATGTATGCCGATGAGTTTGCCGATACGGAAAAGGAGGCTCTGGAGTGGGTCGATGAAGTAGTCGCTGGAAAGCTTGCTACGAAGCGCAGGCCACCTGAGCTCCTGACCAGAGACGTTGTTGCCAAGGCGATAAACAGCGAGAGGGCTGCAGGTAGGGCATCCGAACATGGAGGAGCTTACCTTGACATCTCTTGGAGGGATGAAGAAGAAGTGAAGAAGAAGCTCCCTGGGATGTATCACCAGTTCAAGGAGCTCGCGGCGGTTGACATCACAAAGCAGCCCATGGAAGTGGGACCGACTGCGCACTACGTGATGGGAGGGGTCAAAGTCGACCCAGAAACACAGGAGTCTACGATTCCAGGACTATATGCTGCAGGAGAAGCGGCGACCGGCCTCCATGGGGCAAACAGGCTCGGTGGCAACTCACTATCGGACCTAATCGTCTTCGGAAAGATCGCGGGCGAACAGGCCTCAGAAGCAGCATCGAAAATCGGTGAATTCGCTGAAATCGAACAATCTGAAATTGATGAAGTAATCGAGGAGACCCTGGCACCGCTTTCAAGGGAAGGAGGAGAGAATCCAGCAATAGTTGTTGAGGACTTGAGAAGGATGATGCAAGACAAAGTCGGGATAATCCGAACCAAGAACCTACTGGAAGAAGCTCTGGATGACTTGGATGTCCTTGAATCGAGGTCTCACGAAACGTTCGGAGGCTCTGGAACGACATACAATCCGGGATGGCACCAGGCGCTCGAGATTGGTGCCATGATTGATGTTAGCAGGATGTGCACATTGGCGGCTCTACGTAGGGAAGAGAGCCGTGGAGGACATACCAGAGACGACTTTCCAACTCCTGACCACTCCCATTGGGGCAAGATAAACAGCGTAATATCACAAGGAGCGGATGGATCAATGAACATTGACTACGTTTCCTACCCGCCCATTCCGGATGACCTGAAGTCTCTGCTTGATGAGGACGATCTAAACTAGGAGTGATTGCATGGGCGAACAAGTAACATTCAGAGTTTTCAGGGGTGCTCCAGACTCTGTAGGGGACCCATTCGGAAAGATGGTCGACTACACCGTTGATATGGACGAGGGGATGGTCGTCCTGGATGTGATTCATAGAATTCAGGCGGAACATGCCCCTGACCTCTCCTGCAGGTGGAATTGCAAGGCAGGAAAGTGCGGTTCCTGCAGTGCAGAGGTGAACGGTAAGTCGAGACTGATGTGCATGACAAGAATGGAGGACATTCTGGAGGAGACTCCAGAGGGCACCCCCATCTTGGTCAGGCCCATGCAATCGTTCCCACTAGTCAAGGACCTAGTGACTGATGTTTCCTGGGCGTACGAAACAGATCAAAGGATCGTACCAATAAACGGACCGGATGAGCTTGATTGGGAGTTCAATCAACAAGAAGCGGACAGGCTCCAGGAGTTCAGATCTTGTATCGAATGCATGCTTTGCGTGAATACTTGTCACGTACTCAGGGAGCATCAGAAATTCGATGAGTTTGCTGGGCCGAGGTTCTTCGTTAGGCTAGCAAGCCTCGAAATGCACCCCCTGGACAAAGAAAGCAGGATCCCGGAAATAAAGGACGATTTCGGAATTGGTTATTGCAACATTACCAAATGCTGCACTGAAGTATGCCCAGCCGGGATAAACATCACAGACAATGCAATCATACCCCTCAAAGAGAGGGTTGTCACGGAATACTACGATCCCCTCGCAATAATAACGCGGAAACTGGGAATATAGGGCTACTCCAGATTTGGGGAAAGTAGCTAGGCGCTAGAGCGGTGTTTTGAATCCCCACGGCCAGTGACCCGGCCGAGGGGTTTACGTTAGTCTGTTATGGGCTGAGGCCCAACTAAAGGCGCTTTATGCCGGTCTTCTTTACGTTGGCCTTCCAGATCTTATCCGGAAGGTACGCTGGACCGCCTGCACCCTTTGCAACGAGATCCCTCCAGCCATCGAAGCAGTGCACCCTGTTGGTGCCTCGCTCCCTTAGTTGGATGTCTGTGTGACCCCTTCGAGCAGCTTTCAAAGCTGCACCGCGGGGCTGGTTGTTCACAAACACCTGGCTGGTGTCATCGCCGTTTTCCATCAGTACGAAGTACTTCTTTCCTGACATTTTTACAATACCTCCGCAGTTTTGGGGCTCTAGAGAGATAATGAAGTTATTGGGGGGTAAACGCTTCACTGAGGCTCTATTGGGGGTTTTTCGGTTTTTCCGGGGCGTGTTTTCCTCACATCTCGGCACAGGCCAATGTCTTGGTATTGGCCACTCCAGGTATTGATCGGATTGATTCGACGACGTGTTTTGCAATCTCTCCCATGTCTTCAGCCTCAATTTTCACAATTAAGTCGTAGTCGCCGAAAAGCATGTTTGCATCGGTCACACAATCAAGGGAAAGAGCCGCTTCATGCACAGAGGATTCGCTTCCCGGTTCGACATTCACCAATACGTATCCAGCGGACATGGCCTTGGTAAGGAGCACCCACGAATGAATGCATCGCCGGAAATGTCGAAAATCGTACGATGGTTACTTATCAGATGGCTTGACCTTGATATCTCATGGCGGAGACTATCATCGTCCGAGAATGCAAACACGGCCAGGTCAGGGTCCAGTTTGGGAACGTTATCAGAGTCGAGGGGGATGTGATGGTAATTCCAGCCAACAACAGGTTGGCAGGAAGAGAGGGTTTGGACGAGAAGATGCAGTTGGCAGCTGGTGAAGAGCTCCGGGAATGCTGCACGAAAATAGCTGTTGAACGAAGGAAGGAGGGCAAGCAGCCCTGTGGAGTAGGGGAAGCGGTAACAACGCCAGCCTTCAATCTTCCAGCTTCCAAACTAGTTCACGTGGTTGGGCCGGACTGTCGCAGGCCCAATCAAGACAACTTCAGGAGGGAGCTCCTGGCTAATTCCTACAACGCCTTGTTTGAGCAAGTCTCCAACATCAAGAAGCGGGAGACTCTTGTCACCCCTCCACTAGGGATGGACGTTTTCGCATATCCGCACAGGGAGGGAGCTAGATTGACTATGGAAATAATCCTAGGTTGGATGGACGCAGATGAAGATCCGGGGGTGAGGATGGTGCTAATTGTCACTGACGAAGTTAACTTCCTAAACAACATGAAGACAGTGTACCGCGAGAGCGAGGACCAATTCCCCGGAGTGGACAGGACTAGGGATTTCAGAAAGGGCAAGTTCCAGTGAACATTGACCAATGTCCTCAAGAACCCTGAGAATCAGCTCATCCCATGGGAAGCATCGGGAGCCAATATGAGAGGGAGCTCCGTTCGGTGCTTGCTGGAGAGGTCAAGGGTGTCAGAGCCATAACAAGATCTTGCTCTGAGATGGAGAGAGCCAGAGCTATGCAAGTCACTCAGAGGCCATTCCTAGTCGTTCGCGCCCCGGGAAGTGGTTCGGAGGGGACTGGTGACCTCCTAGTACTGAGGGGGGATATGTGCTTCCCCGTGGAAGTCAAGTCCTCGAAGACGTCTAAACTGTACCTTTCGGGAAGGACTTGGGACCAATATGAGTCATTGAAGGATACGGGTGAGAGATGTGGTCTGCTGCCCCTCTACGCATACAGACTAAAGGGGGTCAGAGGAGATAGTTGGAGGATTATGAAAGTCGATGTTGGGGGGCTAAGTGGCAAATTGAGGCACCTCTCGAGAAGCATTCCATCCCTGCCTCTGACTAGGAATGGGAAGCCATTCCTCGATTGGGAACAAGGGATGCCACTTCACCGATTTCTAGCCCTCGTTTGTAGGTCGGACGGAGCTAGATTGATTGGAAACTCCAAGAGTTCGGATTCCCTTGGTATAGCGATAGACTAGTTTTCAAGAATCATTTCTATAGCATCCATCCTGCTTCTTAACGACTCCAGGGATGCTCTGACATCACCCAACTTTACTTGGTTGATCAAACGCTGAACGCTGTCCCTTTCCCTTCTGAGCGAGTCTATCTCTCTGTTCACCTTGCGGTTGCCTTCCCCCTCATCCTGAAGTTCGCCCATATGCCCGGGAGTTGGTCGTCCCTCAAGTCAATTACTATCCGATGGTGCAAGTTGAATAGTCATGACTTCGGGCTATGACCATGGATGAGGAGGGGGAGCGTAGAGTCTCGGTAGTACCCATATTGATCCTGATTATGCTTGTTTACTACGGTGTTGCGCCCTTCTGGCTAGTGGCATCAATCGGCATCTGGTACTATTCTCTGAACTATCTTGAGGAGAGTGGTCATCTGGACAGTTGGAACTTCGACAGGGTTCTCGGAATTATCCTCATGGCCAGAACAAAAAGGGGTAAATCGCTATTGGAGTACGTTTCCAGGAATCGTAAATTCTGGAGGGGTTTCGGGGAGTTATCAATTTGGATCTGCTTTCTACTAATGGCTGGTGTAGTCTATCTCCTTTCTAGCTCATTGGTTTCGTCCATAAGGAACCCCCCTCAGGAAGTGCTTCCTGCCACTGACATTCTGCTGATTCCCGGAGTGACTAGTTTTGTTCCCTTTTGGTGGCCAGTTCTGGCATTGGTAGTGGCCTTACTTATTCATGAGTACAGCCATGGAATTCAGGCTCGTGCTCACGGTATGGAGGTGAGGAATTTTGGATTGTTATTGATGGGACCGCTTCCCGTGGGAGCCTTCGCGGAACCAGAGCACCTGGACATGTCAATCGCTCCTAGGAGGGAGAGGATCAGACTCTATGCCGCTGGTCCGTCAATCAATATCGTTGCCACGTTCATATCCCTTGTACTTCTTGGAGTGGTATCCAGTGGATTCGTTGCCGTAAATCCGGGTGTTCATGCTTTGGCAATAATCGAGGACGGTGGGGCGGATGAGGCAGGAATAATGCCTTATGACATCATTACTGAGATTAACGGGGAGGAAGTCCATGATTACGATTCCTTTTCTGAACAAATGAGTTACTTGTCGGCAGGGGACGAAGCTTCTTTCACAATCATACCATATTCGGAGGAGGGTGGTGAATCCTCAGAAAGAATGGTAATTCTTGGTGACAGGTATCATTACTACCTTGACCTTTGTGAAGGTGATCAAGGGTGTTTGGAAGAAACCGAAACAACTCTGAATTCCCTTGGGATAGAGCAGGGAGATGCATTCCTCGGGGTCAGTAATATTCGTTCCGGGACCGTTCAGACTGACAGGTTCTCGTACATCGTAGATGACAGGTTCTCCTTGCGAGATACCGTTGTTCTGACGGCTGTTTCTCCTTTGATTATGTTAGGCACACCTATGCAACATGAAGGTCAGACGATGGACCTTCATGAGAGGTCAATGCTGATGGCAGGGGATGGAGCATTGGCTTCATCCCTAGGCACTGAAGGAATGCTGGATCTGTTTGATTGCATCTTCTGGATGGCATGGATAAATTTCCTTCTTGGTTTTGCGAATCTCATACCGATAATACCATTCGATGGTGGGCACATTGTCAAGGACACTTCTCACTCTCTGCTTTCGAGAGTGCTCAGAGGTGAGAATCCGATGAAAGTGGAGATGCTAGCGAACAAATTCAGCTACTACACCACGATTGTGGTCCTCAGCATAGTGGTAATACCGCTGATCATTCCCTTGTTCTACTAGTCACTCCTCTTCTCGAGTGCGGTTTCCGGAGATGAACTCGATTGCCATCGGGGCAATGAAAATCATGGCGACGACCATGGCAAGACTTGTCCATGTCTTATCAGTAACCTGGGAGGCCCCCGGGTCCGGAGATAGGATCAGTTTTGCCGCTCCAATCCAAGGTATCTCTGATGAAGCCACGCCGACTATCCATTCGTCCTTGACCGCAGTTACCGGATTCCCGGACTCGTCCTTCAGGCCCTGCATTGGATTTCCTCCTGTAGCTATTCTCTGGTCTATGTCGCAGCCATTGGTATCTTCGTTGTCCCCTGTTGTCAAGTATCCCTCATGAGGAGGGGTCCAATCCTTAATTTCCAGATTGTAGAAACCGCCGTGGTATGGACACTGGTAGTCGAGTGTCCAATCTATGGATGTTACATTCACAAGTGGGGTGCCGGGAACGTCCCACCCCCCGGAGTCATTTGAGACAGCCTTCAGTAGGGCCCGGTGGATCACCGGGGTATCCGTTCCACCATTCTTCTTGTAGACTATCACATCGCCGGGCATCCCATGGGACTGGTGCCCATAGTTCTCGTTCCCTTCCTGCATGGCCTCTACGAAGGTAATGACCTCCTTTCTATCTGGGTTCATGACGAGAACGAGGTCTCCGGGGTCTATTGCCCCCACTGAGCCATCGTCATCATGCATCATCGAACCGGATTCAACAACTACCATCGGGGGAAATGATCCTGTTGCCACCCACATTGATCCCAGGAGTATTGAGACTAGTCCCAAAGCTAGGTAGGCCTCTCTAAGGATTACTCTAGTCACCGTCATTCCTCCTCGTCCAAGGCAGATTCAGGCATTGTCGACCACAGGACCGAACCCATGAAGGCGATTAGGAGGAGAGATACCGAGTCATAGTGGGGAGCGAGATGATGGATCTGATCGGCTCCCCCGATATACTCAGAGAGGTCTAGTGTGTGGTCTCTAGAGCCGTTGCCACCCTTTGCCATTCCGAAGAACGTGTTCCATATCAAGAATAATAGGGATGAGGCGGAAAGCACAATTATTGCCCTGTTCGAGCTCTGCTGCTCGAGGGTTCGTAGTCCCGGCAACCAAGTTGAAATCCGGGATTCCTCAGTCCCCCACCAATATGACATTCTCCCAGCCAATGATTTGTCAGAGGAGATAATGTCATTTCTGGAACTAGGGAATGGGACCTTGTACCTCTTCCCTCCCTTTATCTCAAACTCGGAGTAGAGCCCCATTAGCCTAGACTGGTAAGATTTGCCAAGTATGTCAGCCGCATCCTCTGCCTCCTTCCTCCTTCGCAGAACCTCAGGACGTGAGTCCAGTGACAGGATGTCCTCGATTACCGCTCTGTGGCCCATGTAGTGCATGAACTCGGGAACCACATAGAAGGCAACCAGACCACCGAAAGCAAGGAGAACCCAACTAAACGGTATCAGGTACTCCTCATGAGTTGGGTCAGTCGCACCACCTAGCATGAATAGGAACAAAAATCCCCATACGAAAGCTGCCGTGGAAAGTATGGTTGAGTACACGATAATCTGGAACTGGCGGTCCTTCTGAGAATCCCACCATCTGGCGAAAAACCCCTTCCTCCTAGCGCTTGCCCGTGCCATTTTCTCATACCGGCGTCAGGCACACATGATTAGTGCCTTCCGACGTGCCGTTCCGCTAATCCATGGCTCGATTCTATGATAATCCGATTAATTCATGAGTGGGGTGCCGGAGTGAGGGTTATGGGAGAAAGGCCGCTATCTCTGCTAATTTGTTTCATCCTACTGTGCTCTGGGTGCCTTTCCTCGGCACCTCCAGATTTGGACGGAGATGGGATTAGCGACTCCGACGATATCGACGACGACGGTGATGGTTGGGCAGATGAAGTGGAGCTCAACTGTAGTTCGGATCCCTCCGACGGAGATGACGTGCCGGACGATGAGGATGGTGATTTCATCTGTAGTCTACTGGATGATGATGATGATGGGGACAGTTGGAGCGATGTTGATGAGGAGTCCTGTCAAACCAACCCTTCCAATTCCTCGTCAATTCCCAGTGACTTAGATGGTGATGGCGAGTGCGACATGAATGACGAGGACGCAGACGGGGATGGACTTCCCAATGACTGGGAGGAAGAGAGGGGCTTTGACCCCCTTGATCCCGATGATTACATGTCCTGTCACGGTGAGTCCGTATATTGCATGAGGTCGTATGATGACTTCACTTTCCCGGAGACCCACAATGCCTACTCTTCAGTTGAGGACGGCGTTCTGATTGGCGTCAACCACTATACTGGACTTCAATCCCAGTGGGATGGGGGGATCAGGGCATTCATGGTCGACACCCATCACAGAACATATGAGAACACCACACAAGAGGATGTCAGATTCTGCCACGGTACTGGGCAATTCTTCCATCCCTGTCAATATGGCGAAGTTGATGCCTTTGACTGGCTCGACCTGTTGAACTCACTGATGAACAACAGCAGTGGAGATGTCGTAACATTGCTAATCGAGAATACTGTGCCTGCATCCCATTTGGAGTACCTTTTCGAGCAGACAGGTATGTCAGACAGGATTTACACCCATTCATTGGGAAGTTCCTGGCCAAGCATCGGAGACATGGTTCTGGATGGAACGGACCTAGTTGTCTTCTGGGAACAGGGGCAAGACGAATCTTACCCCTGGATACATGACTTCGGTGTTTTCAGTTGGACGACAGACTATGCCGAAGACAATCCCGAAGACATGACTTGCACGGTTTACAGGGGTGATGGATCCCAGCCGGTTTGGCATCTGAACAACTGGCTTTCCAACGCCTTCGGACTTCCTGATCCACTGAGGGCAGGAGAGGTGAATGACTATGATTTCCTACTGAACAGGTCAATTGAGTGTTGGGAGATAATGGACGACAGACCAACTTTCGTTGCAGTGGACTACTGGGAAGATGGTGAAATAACGAATGTTACAATCACTATGAACAAGATGTCTCACTGGTCCGACGAAGTTCCCCCCCATCCATGAAGGGAGAGGGTTTTCCGGGATGACTCTGGCAGAGAGGCATGAGTGGCGAGTCGGCCGGTTCCCTCCATCCAAAAGTTGGGGAGCTGGTTTCTAATCTTGGTTGGAAATTGACTCCAATCCAAGAGGCGTCCATCCCTGACCTGATGAAAGGACTTGACCGAGTTCTGGTTGCCCCCACCGGAAGCGGGAAAACTGAGGCAGCCATTCTCCCCCTAGTCTCAAGATGCCTGGAAGAGGGTTGGAGTGGCCTTTCAATACTCTACATCACACCACTAAGGGCCTTGAACAGAGACATAGACAGGAGGCTTGCAGAGATGCTTGAGCCACTGGGGCTAAGTGTTGGGCTAAGACATGGGGACACCCCTCAGAAAGTTAGGACCAAGCAATCCAAGAGCCCCCCAAATCTCCTGGTCACCACTCCAGAAACTGCACAGATTATGCTTCTAGGCAGCAGGCTTAGGACGCATCTGGCTGGAGTAAAGGCCGTAGTTCTGGATGAGGTGCACGATCTTGCATCTTCTGAGAGGGGTGCGCAATTGTTGGTTGGATTGGAAAGGATCAGGGCCTATTGCCCAAGTGACTTCCAGAGAGTCGGTTTGTCGGCAACCGTGGGCAATCCCGAAGAGATGGCAAGATGGGTTTCTACAAATGCATCAGCCATACATGGGCCTGCTCCGAGGACCACTGAAGTTGTGGTTCACAGAGAGCCTCCTAGCGTTTTTGATGAGGCGGAGGCGGTGAGTTGGTCCAGCACGCCACATGCCGTAGCGGCACACCGACGCCTAGTACATTCACTCCTGGATGAAAGTCCCGCTCTAGTCTTCGTAAACTCTCGTAACGCTGCAGAGTCAGTTGCCCAGAGGCTTGGCAACATGAATGGCGACCTTCGTCTGGGTGTTCATCATGGGAGCCTTGCAGCTGAGACTCGTCGGGAGATGGAAGAGGCACTGAGGAGTGGCTCTCTGCATGGGATTATTTGCACCAGCAGCCTTGAGTTGGGAATAGACATTGGGAGTATTCGAAGAGTTCACCAGATACAAAGTCCCAGAGCGGTAGACAGGCTTCTACAGAGAATGGGGAGGGCTGAGCATCACTTAGGCGGTTCGGGGAGGGGTGAGCTGCTAGCCTGGGAAATTGATGAGATTGCCGAGGGGGCCGTAATTTCGAGGAGGGCCATGGCTGGAGAACTGGAGGGCGTGGAATGGCGGACTAATCCTGCTGTAGTGGCTGCAAACCAGTTTCTTCAGATGTCTATCGAAAGGGGGGTCGTGCCCATCGGACTTGCCACTGAGATAATATCCAATTGCTCCATTTTCAATGATTGGAATGGGGGTAGCACTATCTCGATACTGAGGGTCCTCAATGACAGGTGGATGATCAGACTAATTGAGGAGCCTGCAGATTCTGATGTCACGACATGGCCGGCAAGCCTGTGGAGGGAGCTCTCGAGAAGGACGGATGGAGATGCTCCTGAAGAGAGGCCGTCCTGGGAAGAGGAGCATTCAGAGGCCGACAAGGAGAAGTGGAAGAGGCAATTTATGGGTGCGCTACCCGATTCCCTTTCCGAGGGATGGTTTTCCCCCTCAGGGAGACTTGGGAGAACTCGTATTGAGCATATCTCGATGATTCCGGATGAGCTTTCCTACAGAGTCAGGGATGCTGTTGGCAGGGGAATCCTTGGTACAGTGGATGAGGCATTCGTTCTGTCTCTCGGAGGGGATGACGATGGGGACCTAGCAAGAACCAGGACTTTCGTAATGGCCGGGAGGACTTGGCAGATAGTTGATGCCGACCCAGAGCAGGAAGAGCTTCTCGTGGTCCCGGTGAAGGACACTGGAGAGGTGCCCGTCTGGTCCGGGGAACTGCCTCCTGTTCCAATCGAAGTGGCTATTGAAGTCGGGCAATTGAGGAGGAGCGCTGCCATTGCAATGGGAGCGATGGATGATGAGGGGAGTGTCGCCGATTTGGGCTCGTACCCATTGTCCGATGATGCCAGGGAGGCTTTCATGGGAAGCGTTGCAGAGCATCTTGATTCCTCCGGGATACTTCCTGACGACCGGACCATGACCGTTTCCGAGAGGGATGGGGCTGTAATCCTGAACACCTGCCATGGATCAAGAGTGAACGAGACCCTGGCACACTTCCTACAGGCGATGGGTTCGCTCAACGAGGGGAGGATGGGGAGGGCAATTATCGACCCCTACAGAGTTTCCCTGCAGGTACCTGGAGTCACTCCGGGCAATGTGATAGAGTGGCTAACAGGGACCTCGGCAGAGGCCCTTCCATCGATAATGAGGATGACGATACCGAACGGCCGAGCTGTGAGGTGGAGGGTGGTCCAAGTCGCTAGGAGGATGGGGGTTCTGAAGAAGGGAGTTGACCCGAGGAAGGTCAATCTCGAGGGTCTGATGAGCCGATACAGGGGAACTCCCGTTATCGAGGAGGCCCTGGACAAATTGTTCCATGAGAGGATGGACATTGATGCCACCCAGGATTTGCTCAGAGGCCTACAGAGAGGGGATATTGCCATTCACCACACGCCCGCTGGAAGGCTCGGCGTTTCTCCCAGAGCAGAGAGGGACTTGCTCCTCCCTGCATGGAGCGATGCAGAAATCAGGGAGCGCCTGGAGACTCGACTACTGAACGAAAGAACCGTCCTAATCTGTCTGAACTGCATGGGCAAGACCAGGAGGAGGGTGGAACGAATGACTGTCATTGAACCATGCTCCACATGCGGTGGAACTATGCAGGCCTGCGCCCCTGAGAGGATGGAGTCGATGCTCTCTGAGTGGGTGGCGAGCAAGGACCCTAAGGTCAGTGGGAGGATGCAGAGGAACGCGGAGCTTCTCAGGACTCACGGACAGGATGCTGTTCTATGCCTCATGGGCAGGGGGGTAGGTGAGGATACTGCGACAAGATTGCTGAGAGGACCGCCCGGAGATAGGGTAAGGCTACTTCGGGCAATCCACAACGCAGAACTGCAATATGCTAGGACTAGAAGGTTCTGGGGCTAGAAACCACTATGCCCGGAGGTCCCGCGCATCAGCACGTGCTGATAGGACTGACCGGTCGCTATGCCTCGGGTAAATCCACAGTTGTTGCTTGGCTTGTTTCCAAGGGACTTGGTAGCGAATCCTGCTCTGATTCCATTCGTTCTCATCTCGAAGAGAAAGGAATAGAGGAGTCTCGGGAGAGCTTGATCGAGGGTGGTAATGAATTGCGCCGAATCGGTGGGGCTGGCATCCTCGCTGAGATGTTACTCGAGAGGATAGGGGGAGGGGATGCTGTCATCGATTCGATACGGACACCTGGTGAGGTCGAAGCCCTACGGCAGCGTGATGACTTCATTCTAATCGAAGTTCGATCGGGGATGGAAGAACGCTGGCAAAGAGCACAGTCCCGTGCAAGGACTGGAGATGTTTCCGACAAAGAGACCTTCTTCGCTAATGAAGAGAAAGAGGCTGTTGCCAAGGATGAATCAGGGCAGGCTCTGAACGCAACCGCAGCGCTAGCAGACCTGATATTGGTGAATGATGGGAGCTTAGAGGAGTTGCACTCTGACCTCGAGGAGCTATGGGTCACCTTATCCAAGTAATCAGGCTGAGCGATAGGATACGCCTGATTCATTGAACATACTCGTTGCAATCTCGAAATCAGCCTCCCATCTCTCTGGTATCTCGCAATCTGAAGGATACACTACTTCTCCAACGCCTGCTTGAATCAGAGAGCGGGCGCAACGTGAACATGGTGGCCAAGTCACATAGGCGGTGCAGTCTTTGAGAGAGATGCCTATTCTAGCAGCATGCATTATTGCATTCTCTTCAGCGTGGCAGATCATTGGATACTTCTGCTCGCGGTCGTTCAGCCTAGCTGCAGTGTCTTCGATCCCCCTTGGAAATCCATTGAATCCGGTTGAGCGGATTTCTCGATCTTCACCGACAACAACGCAACCGACCTTGGTTGAGGGGTCTTTCGACCAATCCGAGATGTGCTTTGCAAGATTTAGGAAACGTGTGTCCCATTTTGAGCTCATGATTACACCTCAGGGTTGCCCACCCGGGGGGTCGTTATCTCTGTTGGCCTCAGAGCGATTCTCGTCATATCCCTCCCAAACCTCGGGATTGTTATAGCAATCTGGATCATCCTCATCGGCTTGGCCCCCCTTGTCGTTGTCAATGCCGTCACCGCAATTACCGGAGCCGATTCCGCTTTTTGCCAGGATATCCTCCCCTGCTTCAGTTGTTAGCAATGCCACTAGAACGCCTGACAGGAGTATTACCATAGCCAGAAGTATGACCTTCGAGGTGGTGTCTCTGGACTCCACTACTACTGTAATCTCGGGCTTGTTCTCATCTCTGGACGACATGCGATACACCCCTCACAGATAGTCATCATACTTGGGTTCTTAGTGGGCTGTCAGCACTTCCCAGAGGTCCAGGCCGTCCCTTTCCACCACATATTGCAGCAGGTCCCCAATCAGATACACGCTTCCAATTACCAACAGTTCCAAATTCTCCTCCCTAGCCATTGAGCCAGCAATCTCAAACGCTTTCAGGGGATCCTTCACAGCTTCTGTTGGAACATATCCAACCCCTAGTTGTTCCATTGCCTCCGAGAGCTCCTCCACTGTTACAGCTGGGTTCCTGCCACTATTGGGCTCGGTGAATATCACCTTCGGGAACACTCGGTCCATGCAAATCTCCGTGACCAAAGGGGAGAGAGTTGACTTTAGATCGGCCTTTCTGGTCATTCCGAATAGAATCACAGTTGGGGCGGTTACCTCACTTAGATCGCTCTCAATACTCTCTGCGTTGTGAGCTGCGCTCAGTCTTGTTGTGACTCCCTCTGCCCAATCCTTTCCGAAGTTCGGGGACCGGCCCGGCCAAATGCACTCGGAAGACGAGTGATCCCAATTCAGGTAAGCTGCAACTGCCCCCACCAGTGAGTCGTAGCTATCCCACTTTTTCGGGGTTGAAGTATCCACGGGCCACCACATCAGGTCATTCCCCGCGGCATCCTCAATTGCCTTGATGACTCCCCGATCGCTCTGCTGGAGTGCGATTAGAGGTACACCTGGACGGTGAATGGCGGCCTTCTCGGCTGCTATGTCAGCGAGAGTTGGCCCTAGAAACTCAGAATGGTCCATAGATACTGTAGTCAGTATGCATAAGTCGGCATTGACCATCCTAGTGGCATCTAGCCTGCCTCCCATGCCAGTTTCTATGATGGCGCGATCGACCCCCGAGAGGCTGAATGAGAGCATGGCTACAAGGAAGGTGGTTTCGAAGTACGTCGGTGAAATCTCAGGGGCTTTCTCCGAGGCCTTTCTGACCATATCCAGGAGATGGTTGAAGGATTCGGGCGATATTGGCCTTCCATCGATTCTGATTCTTTCCTCCACTGTGATCAAATGGGGCGAAGTGAACAGTCCAGTGACATCGCCACTCGAGGATGAGGCTGCGGACAGTTTTACGCACAGGGAGCCCTTTCCATTGGTTCCTGCAACGTGTATAGACGGGAAATCGAGATGTGGGTCACCCAATCTGCTGAGGATTTCCCTACAGTTCTCGAGTCCCAGTTTGACTCCCATTGAGAGTCTATCATTGAGCCATTCTCTATCGCTCATTTGGTTCACCCCCTGCCACTCTCTGCTGTGCGTGTACGGGTCAAGGTGATATGGCCCTTGAAGTTCGTGCATACATGGCAGATGGCGAGGAGGGAAGTCTGCTGGACTTGATGAGGGGTCAATGGACCTCTATGATGGGCATGGGTGGCATGTTCGTGGCTACCATTCTCATCGGGCTTAGTATTCAACCAATATACAACATTCCTGAAGCCCGGGCTTTCGGCGAGTCCGGGACATCGAAAGGGGGATTCATAGCACTGGAACTGCTTATGATTGGGATTTTCACGGTGGCAATAATCTGGCTTGCTCGCAAGGGGATTGACTGGTTGATCAAGGGGATTGTGCTTTTTGCCCTGTGGATGAGCCTCTTCTACGCAGTTCAGCCATATGCGGCCTTGTTGCTATTCATCCTCAATATGGAGTCCCTGAATGCAGTAATCATAGCGAGTTTGGTTGTCAGTGTTGGCTCGATCTACCTACTGCACGTTTACCCGGAGTGGTACGTGGTTAATGGGGTTGGAATAATGGTTGGAGCTGGTGTTGTGACGATGATTGGGATTTCATTCGTTCCTGTCCTAATCATTGCATTCATGATTCTCGCGGCCATTTATGACCACTGGGCAGTGAATGGGAGCAAGCACATGCTGGAATTAGCAGACACAATGATCGACCTGAAGCTCCCAGTCCTCCTAGTTGCCCCGAAGAGCTCTGACTACTCATTCCTAGACGAGGGAGACAGTGTGATGCGGGACGATGTGCCCAATGAGGGACCCAGGGACTGGGAAGACCCGGTTCCAGAAGTCCCGGTAGGGAGGGGTAAGCCGAAGGGTCGCGAGGCCCTGTTCATGGGTCTTGGGGACGTAATATTCCCCGGGATGCTAGTGATCTCATCGGTTTCCTTCCTCCCCCAGACAGGGAGTGAGGTCGCTTACTTCAGTGCCTTCGGCGTGATGTACTCGGATTCTCTAATAGTGGGTCTTGGCACGCTGATCGGGGGTTTGGTGGGATACTTGGCACTGATGACCCAAGTGGCTAGGGGCAAGCCGCAAGCCGGCCTCCCGCTCCTGAATGGGGGTTCCATATTGGGATACCTAATTTCGGGCTATTTCGCTCTCGGTTTAGACCAGTTATGGCAGGACATCACCTTCCTTTGACCGTTTTCTCCCGATTCCTTGAAAGTGTGCAATCCGGCCATTAGGTTCGGTAGCCATGCTGGACATCGCCATGTTCCGTGACCAATCGGACCTGATTCGTGCCGATCACGACAGGAGGGGGATTCCCCATGACGCCATAGACGAGATCATCAGACTGGACGAGGAGTGGCGAAAGGCGCAGTACGATGCCGATCAGATAAGGCGGGAGAGAAACGCTGCTGCGAAGGGCATTGCGGAGGCGAAGAAAGCGGGAGACTCGGCTTCGGCAGATTCCATCATAGCCGAAGTAGCTGATCTCGGGAACAGGATTTCCGAATTGGGAGCATATGCCGATGAATGCCTGGAGAAGAGGGATGCTTTGAGGATGAAAGTCCCGAATATCCTGCATCCAGACGTCCCGGTGGGCGAGGATGACCAGAAGAACACC
>DAFQ01000038.1:0-1269 GCA_002497985.1 Euryarchaeota archaeon UBA4 | reverse complement strand
CACAACGACCTGATCGAGATGAACGGATGGGTCGACCAAGCCAGAGGGGCGAAGGTGGCTGGAAGCAGGTTCTACTTCATGCAGGGAGACTTGGCCAGAATGGAGATGGCATTGCAGCAGTACTCCTCCGATTTCCTGATCAACAGGGGTTACACCTTGGTGCAGCCCCCATTGATGATGAACAGGGAGGCCTACGAGGGAGTAACTGACTTGTCTGACTTCGAGACTGTGATGTATGGCATCGAGCCGGACAAGTACTACCTGATTGCGACGAGCGAGCATCCGCTGACAGCGATGAGGATGGACGAGATAATCGAGCCGTCAGAGTTGCCGATAAAGATGGTCGGAGTCTCCCAGTGCTTCAGGAGGGAGGTCGGTGCGCATGGGCTCTCGGACAGGGGCATCTGGAGGGTCCACCAATTCACAAAGGTGGAGCAGATTGTCATTTGCCACCCAGATGACTCATGGTCGCATCACGAGGAGCTGCTGGATAACGCGGTCAGCCTGTGGGACAGTCTGGGGCTCCATTACAGGGTCGTCAACATCTGCACGGGAGACATGGGGACAGTAGCGGCGAAGAAGTACGATCTAGAGGCATGGCTCCCCGGGGCCGGTGCGTACAAGGAAGTGGTCTCCTGCTCGAACTGCACCGACTACCAGGCGAACAGGCTCAGGATGAGGTACAGGACCACGGAGGGCAACGAGGCCGTCCACACGCTCAACTCAACGGCCGTTGCGACCAGCAGGGCGCTGGTAGCAATACTGGAGCAGAACCAACTCGAGGACGGCAGGGTATCAATCCCGGACGCACTCATGCCGTACATGGGAGGACAAAAGGCCCTCCAACCACTTGGTGCTTGAGAAGTATCAGTTGAGATTTGAAGAAGAAGATTTCCAGAACCTTGCCTTTCTAGTTGATACAGTCACTTCTATCCACTTTGAAGTGGGTGTATTGCTGCCCTCAGCGGTACTCTCTAGTGGGACTAGGACATTCGCCTCCGGGAAGTATGAGCAGAGGTTCCCCTTGGGAATTTCATAAGGAACTACTTTCCATCTTTCTGAGTGTATCTCCCTATCCCCCCAGTGACTGGTGATGTCGACCTCCTGTCCCTTGACGACCCTGAGCTCCTCCATGTCGTCGGGATTCATCATCACTATCCTGCGTGAGTTGTATATTCCCCTATATCTGTCATCCATCCCATAGATAGTAGTGTTATACTGATCATGGCTTCTTACTGTCATCATAACAAAACTCCCTTCACGTAATCG
>DAFQ01000039.1:2863-6709 GCA_002497985.1 Euryarchaeota archaeon UBA4 | reverse complement strand
GGTTTGCGAAAGGGGGCACCTATGACTTAGATGTCGTGGATCTAATCGCAAGTGGATGCACCAACGTCGCTAGAGGGGAGTTGCAGCAGTTTGACCACATAGGCGATCTTTCCACTACTCCCGAGGACTACTACTCCATAATCGATGGAAAGACAGTGGCTCCGTTTGCTACGGGCGCGAAGTGTGCCGCCCTAGTCGCTGGGGCTTCTGTCGAAATAGCTGACTTGATGTTTGACTTCGGAACCGAGTTCGGGAGGGCGTTCCAATTAGTTGATGACCTCCTCGATTTAACTGGTGACTCCGAGATGGGCAAGCCAAAGGGTACGGATGTCCATGAGGGAAAGATGACACTCCCCCTGATACATGCACTGACCACCCTTCATGGCACTGAGAGGGAGCAGCTAGCCGATGTCCTGAACAACTTTAGTGATGATAGGTGGAACGAGTTACACTCTTTGCTGGAAATTTCCAACTCCTTGGGATATGTAGAACAGCTTATCCGGAATCACGTAGACAGATCCCAGGAAATACTGTCTTCTTTACCACAATCTGAAGCCAGAGATCTCATGTCGGAAGTGGCATTGGTATCGAAGAAAAGAAGGATTTGAATCGCAGGGATAGCATGTCAGATGGCGATGCCGACTGGGATGTGATTGTGATTGGTGGTGGGCCCGCTGGGTCGACAGTAGCAAGATACGTTGCAGAGGGCGGCCATAGGGTATTGGTAATGGACAGCAGAGACTCGATAGGTTCCCCCTTGCAGTGCGGAGAACTCGTCCCCTCCAATGATGAGATGAGGAGGCTCTGCCCTGATGTACCGGATATCGACGACTTACTTCAGACACCAGAAGATGCGATATCCATGAGAACGAGGGAGATGCACATAGTTCCCCCCTCCGGTCGACCTCTGAAGTACCCGTTCGAGGGACTAATGCTCGACAGAGTCGCCCATGATGAGTGGTTAGTTGAACTGGCATCTTCCAAGGGGGCCAATTATCTGACTGGAGCGCACGTGGAGTCGATTTCCGGAGAGTCCGTATTGCTGAGGGATGGCAGAAAGTTCACAGGCAGGGTCATCGTTGGGGCAGGTGGCCACAATGACCCACTCAGAAGAGACCATTGGAACGAGTCCGGCCTAAAGATACCCATCAAGTTCGTACTCATGGATGGAGACTTTGGAGAGGCGGTCGAGTTGCACTTCGGCTCGATGGCCCCAGGGGGTTATGCATGGGTATTTCCCAAGGAAGGGGGAGCGAACATAGGAGTGGGAATTCAGAAGAAATTCTCGAAGGGCAAGTCACTCAACATCTTCGCCGACGATTTTGTCGGACGGTATGGTGGTCAGGTCACATTCAGTGGTGCCGGCTCTCTCCCAATGTCAGGGACAATAGACACTTTCGTGAAGGGAAACTATCTGTTAGTGGGGGATGCCGCTGGAATGGTCCTCCCGAGTAACGGGGCAGGTATCACAATCGCGATGATAGGTGGCAGGATAGCAGGACAAACGATTGTCAGGCACCTGGATCACGAAACTCCACTAACGGATTATGAGGTAGAGTGGAATCGACAGATGGGAAAGGTGATGGGAAACTCGAAACTTTCTTTCCGGTTGGGGAGCCTAATTCTAAGGCTCCCTGATTGGATGATCAATTTGGCATTCAATCGCCTGACTAAGACCATGGTATGGCGCTCCGTAACCTGTAGGAAACTGTTGTTCTGAGGGCTTGCTCAGTCATGGCTCGGCTTGGTGGCTTCCCAGATTGTCGCCATGCCAGGGAAAATCACCTTTGACTTGACATCCGAGAATCCCTGCTCCTCGATCATCATGACGTAATCCTTGGTAGTTCCAAAGCTTGAGTATGTCTTGGTCAGCCACTTCCAGGGGTGATCTCCAGACTTGTATATCATCCTGGCATATGTGCTGACGTACGTCCTCATCCACAGCCACCCTAGAAATCCGTGGAACCTATTCATCTTTGCAGGGTCAATAATCACAAGCTTCCCTCCTGGCTTGAGAACCCTCAGGGACTCCGATAGCCCCCTCCTCTTGTCGTACCAGTCTCTGAATGAGAACAATGAGCAAACGGCATCGAAAGAATCACCCTCGAAGGGTAGATCCTCGGCAGTCCCCTTTACGAAGGTTGCAGGAGAGTCACCTCTGGATGAGCGTGAGGAGTTCACTCTCGGCTCCGCAACCCTGATCATTTCCGGAATCGGGTCCAGGCAGAAGAGCTCGCCCCCCTCGACATCTTCAGCAAAGCTGCCAGGGCCACACCCTATCTCCAGTAGTCGGCAATTCTCGGGTAGTCTCCCCCTAACCATGCGACGCCATCTGGAGACCTGTCCGAGAGTGGCAATTCGATTCACTCGGTCGTATACTGGGATAGTGGCCTCTAGGTTTCTCTGGAGCTCGGCCCAGTCCTCGTCCCCTATCCTCTCGCTGTCCACGAACCACCCGTCATGCGGCCTGTATTTGGAGGGTTCCCGAAACCCCTCTCTTTGCATCCCTATCTCGCTTCGGTGATAGTCACAAGGTTACCATCATAAACTCCACAATGTTCGCCAATGCACCGTAGGTGCTGTTAATGGGCAGAGAAGACGTACTCCATGCCATAAGAAAGGCTGAGAATGATGCAAGAAACACTGTCTCAAAGGCAGAGTCCGAAGCCTCGGAGATTGTCTCCAAAGCAAGGCTCGCCGCCACTGAGATTGTCCAAGAGGGGCGCTCAGAGTCAGAAGCAAGTAGCCAAGGCCTGATATCTGATGCTAGGGCCTCTGCAGAGGCAGAGGCGAAGAAGGTATCAGATCAGGGAGACTCGTCGATAAAGTCGATACATAAGGGCAGTGATGGGAACAGAACAGCAGCCGTGAAGACGGTACTGGATGCTTTCAGGTCCTAGGGTAACAAGGAGGTCCTCAGATGTCACAGGTCAATACCCAGCAGATGGGGAGACTTGTTGCCGCCGGAAGCATAGAAAATCTGGATGAGGCAGTAAACACCCTCGCACGATTAGAGGCGCTCCACATCATCGACTATGACGGCTCCGAGGACGGCTTCTCTTTGGGTTCACCCAATCCCTCCTCGGAGGATATTGGCAAGGTGCTGGTGAGAGCACGTTCAGCCGCATCGATAATTTCAACAGACGGCCCTGACAAGCCAGTTCCTCAGGCTCCTGTTAGGAAGAGTCTGTCAGACGAGCTACCTTCCAAGATTGACGAACTCCTGCATGCAAGTTCGAGAATGGATGACTTGGAAAATGAGATTTCTACCCTCGAAGAGGAGATGGAGGGACTTTCAATGGTGGCACCCCTTGGGATAGACATCGAACTACTCGGGGGATACGACTCCGTTTCCTCGTTTGTTGGAACCGTTATAGACGCAGATGCCGCGGCAGCGGCAGTAGGCCAAGGGGGAATCCTCTTCCAAGCGAAGAAGGGAAATCAGAACGTTGTTGCCGCCTTCGTTCGTTCAGAAGAATCTCAGTCAACCGCCTCCTCACTCGAATCAGCGGGCTTCGAGTCGCTGCCACTTCCAGAAGGAAGCGGCTCGGCCTCAGAGAAACTGGAGAAGGCGGGCTCCTCGAGAGACGCATTAGTGGGAGAGAAAAACGCACTAATGGAGAAAATCACTGCTTGGGAGGAATCCAACGGAGAGATGCTTGCTTGCGGCCTCGAGGTTCTGGAGAGGGATCACGATGTCCTCACGGCGCCCGTTAGAATCGCTGTTTCGGAACATGCCTTCGTATTGGATGGATGGCTGGTTATGGGGCGCGCCGAGGAGGTGCAGAAGGAACTCAATCAGGTATGTCTCTATACGGAAGTAACTCCATTTGAGATGGAAGCGGG
>DAFQ01000039.1:0-2447 GCA_002497985.1 Euryarchaeota archaeon UBA4 | reverse complement strand
CTGCTCACCGATGCAGTTGGGAGGCCTGCATACGGAAGGATAGACCCTACAGTTTTCATGTTGGTGACTTATCCGATATTCTTCGGGATCATGCTAGGGGATATGGCATACGGCCTGATTACAATGGGGCTGGGAATTATGCTAATCCAAAGATCAGGTACCAACGAGATGCTTAACCTGGGAGGCAAGTTCCTGATGTACATAGGGGTTGGAACCGTCGTCTTCGGTTACTTGTACGCCGAATTCGCCGGTTGGGAAATCTTCCCTCATCATGGAAGCAATCCTGCTGAGGCCCTGCAGTTCCTCTACCCAGCTATCGACCAAGGGGCATATCACGCCTGGAGCGCCTCGTTCCCACTGGGGATAGAGCTGGCTTTCCCCTTCCACAGGGTGGTCATGGTCAGCGATCATGGGAATCTAGAGCACCTCATTCTTCTCACGATATACCTTGGCGTAATACACGTCTTCCTAGGATTGATTATCGGATTCCGCGACATCATGCTATACGGGAATGGGCACGGCGGAGTAGGATTTGTCTGCGCCTTCTTCGAGAAGGGAGTCTGGATGATCCTCTTGGTCGGGGGCTTCCTCTTCGCCTACGGATTCCTAGGCCCTTCGGACGCTGAGTGGATGCTAATGCCCGGAGCGGCGATATGCGTCTCAGCCACTGCGATGCTCATGTGGACTCTGTACAACTACCATGGAGTCCCCTTCCCGATAAACATTGGATTGGCACCCATTGAGGCGGTCGGCATGATGCCTACAGTAATATCCTACGTCAGACTATTCGCCGTGGGAGTTGTGGGCGTCAAGATAGCCGAGACTGGAAACGAGAAACTATTCTCCCCCATGATGGACATCATTTCCGATGGTGGCGAGGCTTGGCTAGTCCCAGTCTTATTCCTAGGTTGGCTGGCAGTTCAGTTCTTCGCATGGGGGCTCGGAGTTTTCAGCCCCAACATCCACGCAGCGAGGTTACATTTCGTAGAGTGGATGAGGCAATATTACGATTCAAGCGGGGAGGAGTTCAGGCCATTCGGCCTGCGCTCCAGATTCGTGGAGGTAGATTAGATCAGATTCCAAGCCTAGGCTTGAAAGAAAAATGGAGGAAAAAAGAATGAACAACAGAAACACAATGAAAGGAATGAGCGCCCTGATGGCCCTATTCTCGTTTGCAATGATTGCATCCGTGGTATCGGCAGCAGAGGGGGACACAACCACCGCACACTGGGACGCAGCAAAGCTCGGAGCAGGAATAGCTCTCGGTCTAGCGGGCGTCGGTACTGGATTGAGCCAGGGACCTATCGGAGCAGCAGCAGTGGGAATGATTGCTGAGGACTCCAGTAAGTTCGTTACTGGACTAATCTTCACAGCTCTACCTGAGACCATCGTTCTGTTCGGATTCCTTGCACTATTCCTGCTCTAAGCAGGTTTGCGAGGCCGAGGGACGAATTATTACGTGAGGTTAGAAGATGACATTAGACGCTTTAGCGGCTGAAATCGCCAGTCAGGCGAAGGCCGAAGCTAAGTCAATCATCGAGGCTGCCAAGGCAGAGGCCAAGCGCATCGAAGGCGATGCCAAGGCAGAGGCCGCCGCGGCTGCTTCCGAGGCGGAAATGCGAGCATCACGAGACAGTGAGCAGCTTTCCGTGGAGGTCGTAGCATCGGCAAGGCAGTCCAATCAGAAGAGGGCGCTAATCGCCAGAAGGGAAGAACTAGACTTGACATGGGGGTCAGTAAGGGAACAAGTGGCATCACCGGACTTCAAGGGACGTTCTGAGATGATAGCAGGTCTACTGAAGGAGGCCGAGGGAGCTGACTCAGACATGGTACTGAGGCCCGTTTCCACAGATCGCAAGGCCCTTTCATCGTCCAATTTCCAAATGGGGGATGACATCGACGGGCTCGGTGGATTTGTCCTGGAGTCAAAGGATGGATCAATGGTTCTAGATTACCGCTTTGATAGTCGTTTGGAGGCTGCCTGGAAGGCAAGCCTAGGAACGGTTAATACAGCACTTTTTGGAGAGTAATTGAGGCGATATAATGGCAAGCATGGCAAATGGTCGTTCGAACCTATACAATGCCGCAGCCCGGGCTAAGGCCCGAAAGGCAGCATTAATCGATACGACTAGAATGCGCCAGCTTCTCCAACAAGGCCCAGAATCAATAGGGGTTAGCATAGGTGAGTTGGGGTACAGGGCAGAAATGGATCTGTACGCCTCCAGGATGGATGGGGCCGATGCCGTTGAGGCGGCCCTGTTCCATAACATGGACAATGACCTGTCGCAGGTATTGCGATTCTGTCAGGGACACCTAAGGTCTCTAGTTGCCATCTACGTCGAGAGATTCGACTACGAGAAGGCGAAGACCGTGCTTCGTGCGGTAAACGGGGGCGCTTCAGACGACCTAATAGAGACCCAGATACTGCCATCAGAGAATCCAAGAAA
>DAFQ01000042.1 GCA_002497985.1 Euryarchaeota archaeon UBA4 | reverse complement strand
TCCTTTGCTACTCTAAGTGGCTCCCATTCTGGTTTGCCCATATAGTCACGAAGAACTTCGAGGTATAGTGGAAACCACGGAGAACTAGGCAGTGTATAACCGG
The DNA here is from genome assembly GCA_002497985.1 of Euryarchaeota archaeon UBA4. Classification (GTDB taxonomy): domain Archaea; phylum Thermoplasmatota; class Poseidoniia; order Poseidoniales; family Thalassarchaeaceae; genus MGIIb-O5. Next base: position 9,846 of record DAFQ01000042.1, on the reverse strand, counting down.
CCCTATTTATTCCCATTTTCCGCATTCCCTTGAGGATAGCTGCATGTTCTCCCGAGCAGGTGTGAAACCATCTCCGGGGCCTCCTAACCTGTCTACCAAATTGGATTAGAGGCACATCCAGTGGGCATTGCATCAATCCCCACTCAGATTCGGAAAGAAGGGACTGGGCAGTAGCAACATGTTCAGTATCCCCGTTGTGTGAAGAACAGGCAATCGCTTTCTGGGACCAATCCATATCGTCTAGAACTTCTACGAATGGCTTCATCATGAACGGCTTCATCATGGAACGCCCGTAAACCAGAACGTTCCCTCCGAAAGAATGCACTATCTCATTCCCATGGGCCCACGCAATTGCTCCATGGATCGTATTCTCAGAAACGTCCATTCTTCTGAAATCAACCAAAGGCTCCCATTCAACGTCCCTTCCAGTGGCTATCCCCTCATGCCTCTCTCCCAGTGGCGTTGAAGGGAAAAGTGCAGAACCAGGCCTACCCGATGAAACCGATGAGGGTTGTTCCTTCTTCGCGGTCATGCCACATCATCCCCATTCACACGCGGGACGACTTCAGTCATGAATGCCGCCATGTCTCTCTTTACTCTCCCGTTATCGTGGTTGAAGAAATCAAACCAGCACATCAGGCGGTCACTAGAGTCATAACGATCCCTGATTTGCTGTGCCACCTCACTAACATTCCCAATCACGGCGTTGTCAACGGCGCGCTCAACCTTTGACGGATCAATGGTCCCCTCTAGGGCGCTCCAGTATGTCCCCAAGGCAGCCCGTGCTTCTTGGTGTGCCGCCGCGCTCCGTTGGTCCTCCTCGAGTCCAGATTCATTATTCAGAAATACCATCACAGTCCTAGGCATCATCGATCGTTCCCAACTCCCCCCATCCAAGTGATAGCATTCTGACATCCTTTCATGGGTGGATTCTATTACATGAGGGGGAGTGATTGAGAGATTGAATACTTGGACTGGCAACCACTTGTTTACCTCGACTTGCAATCGGGGATCATGACTTCCGAGAACTAGATTCAGAAGCTCCCTCCGCCACTCCTGGGGTATGGTTTTGATATTCTCAAATTGGTATCTCGGGGCTATCCTCACTTCATCAGGCGGCGAATCAAGGCCCCCGACGCGAATCGCTGCTTCCTGGACGGCCCCCCAATCCTCATCGCTCCTGAAATTCTCTCTACTCAGTATGGTCTCCCTGATGTCGTCGGTCGAAATTATGTCCCCTCTAAGGAGTCTGAGGAATATCTCCGAGGCCTCAGCGAAAATCTGCCCTCTCAGAGCAGGCCATGCGGCTTCCTCGACCTCATCCCTGGGGACAATCCCATAGGGTCTCGCCATGAACTCAAATCTACCAGCGCTGAAACCAATATGCAAACGCCGCCCCTCACTAGGGTTCATGCCATGAAGTGCAAGGAATGACCCTACTCTCTCAGCCTGGGCAATGGGTCCACCAGAAGCCAGTATCGACATCACAGCACTGCCAACCTCAATTCTATTCGTCCTTGACAGCATTGACTGGGCGATCTGGAAGAAATCGGTGCAGAGCCCAACCTCGCCCGGGTAGTGGGGGACCACGGGTTTCGAGTTCTGCTTCTGAACTTCTGTGGACAAGTGGGCTTGTGCTACCCACCCTATTCCAAATCCAAGTTCATCAGCAAGCTCAACCTGCTCAAAGAAGTTCGAGTACATCTCCGTCTCGGAGGGGGTGTAACCGGTGGTATCCGGAGTCTGCGAAATCGAGAAGAATATGTCAAACTCCATTTAATCACTCAGATTGACCGCATTCTTCCGCCATCTACAGCAAGACTCACACCGCGAACCGCTCCACTAGAGGGAAGGCAGAGCCATGTCACAGCTGTTGCTGTTTCCAAGGGGTCGACCAGACGCTGAATAGGAACTCCGCCCAGCCAATTATCTCTGACCTCGTCCATGCTTTTCCCAGTCTTCTGAGAAATGGAGTCGGCCAGTGAATCCAGTCTGCCTGTGTCCGTGAACCCCGGCAAGATATTGTTGATAGTAATGCAAGGCGGGAGCTCCCTTGAGAGGGATTTCGACCAAGATGCCATAGCCCCACGTAATGTGTTGGAAAGGCCGATATTGTCTATTGGCTCCCTTACGGAGGTGGAAATGATGTTCACGATTCTGCCATTTCCTTCCCTCTCCATTAGAGGTACTAATTCCCTGGTTAGTGTGTGTGCAGCATGCAGATGCCTCTTGAATGGGCCAATGAACTCATCAAGAGTGTTTTCCAGAAGCGCACCTCCAGGGGGGCCTCCAGAATTATTGATGAGGATATGGATGGTTTCCATATTCGCCACTGCATGCGAAACGGCTTCAGTATCTTCTAGATCCAACTCTAGGGACCTATGCCCTTCACCGTGCATCTCCGAAACTAGTGAGTCCAGATCGTTCACTGACCTAGCGCAAGCAATGACCTTTGCACCAGCTCTCGCTAGCATCAATGCCACTGCCCTCCCTATTCCCTTTGAAGCGCCACAAACTAGTGCGGTCTTTCCTTCCAATATTCCTTCTGCGAAGGGAAACCCCTCTCCTAACAAATTCTGACTCATTTTTTCACCTAATCCACATAGTGGGCATACGTCTGGTGCCTCAGTTTCTCCCGGACTACCTCGAGTATTTCCTCGGGCGCATTTCTGAACGTCGGGTGCTCCCCCTCTCCTTGGGCCTGCCGCATATCGGACCATCGTCCGTCATCATATGCCATCAGTGCTTCCTTCATCAGAACTCCCGAAAGAACCAGGGTTTCGTAACACAGGTCCTCGTATGTCATGCCCCTCTTCACAGGGAACTCCCGTTTGAGTAGCATTTCCCCAGTGTCTATCCCATTGTCACAGAAATGGCATGTGGATCCAATCCTGATGTCATGGTAGACCGACCATGCCGGAGAGGCCGAGCCCCTGCATTCGGGAAGGAGACCGGGATGGGAATTAATCACACCATGTTTGGGGTAATCGAGAATTTCCCCTCTGATTATCCTAGTTCCCCCGAAGACAATCAAATCCAGCTCCTTTCCTTCGATGTGAGGCATTACCTGTGGCGATTTGTGTATACTGACGGTTACCACGGGTATCCCGTTCTCTTGGGACTGTTCCTCTATGGTGGGCGCAATCGGATTCCCCGCTATCCTCTCCAGGAACTTTTCTCTTTCCTCATCGCCGATCGGGGAATCTTCCTCAATGATTATTTCTGGAACGAATCCCTCTGAGAGTATTTGTCGAAGCATCTCCCGGCCATACGGGTGCTCCTTGAGGAGCAGGAATGCAAACCGCGGCTTCGCCATAGACCTCGTCTAGCGGAGGGGCTACAGATACCCGTTATTTTCGGTTCATTAGTAATGTTCCAATCAAGGGGTTACGCGGCTCCTGTCTCGTGGGAACAGCACCACTTCACGTACATTTCCAGCCCCAGTCAGAACCATCAGCAGACGCGCTACGCCAAGGCCCCAACCCGCATGTGGGGGGGCGCCATAGCGGAACCCATCAGTGTAGAAAGTGAAGTCGTCAGGCTCGAGGCCCATGTTTCTGAGATTCTGCTCTAAAACATCAACACGATGCTCTCTCGCACCGCCGCTGGTCATCTCGTCACGCCCATAGTTCAGGTCGAATCCTCTACTGAGCTGACCGCCAGTAGACCCCTTTTCCTCCTCCTTGTGGTGGATGTAGAATGGTTTCATCGCCATTGGCCATCTGGGGAGGAAGTGGAAACCGGGGTACTTAGCAGCTATCAGGTCACAGTGGTGGCTCTCAATATCATCGCCCCATTCAATCTCGCCCCCTCCTTCCTTTACTATCTCAATGGCATCACAGTAGGGTATTCTAGGGAAAGGGACACTTGGGACTTCCACGAAAACAGGATCTAGGCCTTGACTTGCTCTGAATTCATTGACGATGTCCATAAGTCCTTGGTCATTCGACGAAACCTCGGTCCAGATGTGGTGAATCATCCTCTCCTGCACGCCCATCACATCTTCGTCATCCATCCAAGCACCTTCTATATCGAAGGAGATGAACTCATTGAGATGCCGATAAGTATCATGCTTCTCAGCCCTGAAGGCCGGACCAATCTCGAAAACCCTCTCGAGGCCACCTAGGACTGCCAGCTGCTTGTACAACTGAGGACTCTGGGATAGGTAGGCATCAGTCTCGAAATACTTCATTGGGAATAGGTTAGTGCCCCCTTCGGCAGCTGCAGCAATAATCTTCGGACTATTGATTTCCTGGAAACCCTCCTTGATCAGGTGGTCCCTGCCATACTGGAGAACTTTGGATCTTAATTGGAACATCGCGTTTACGTGGGCCCGCCTGAGATCTAGATGCCTATTGTCAAGTCGCACATCAAGTCCGACCTGGACATCATCAGTGACACCAACTGGTAGGGGGGTGGCAGCCTCTGCTAGTACGGAGCCAGAGGAAACGCTAACCTCGTACTCTGGTGGAGGGACGGGTTCCCCCTCGGCAACCTTGGGCGGCCTCTTCTGGGCCACTACACCCGTAACTTGTATGGTGGATTCACGAGAAGCCGCCTGAATCGAGTCGAAACTCCCCTCGTCCATATTGTCCTTCTTCAGGAATGCCTGAATGCGCCCTGTACCATCCCGCAACATAAGGAAGCAAATTGCGCCTCTCCCTCTGACGGTTTCCGCGTACCCGGCTATTGTTACCTCTGAGCCCACCATGGAGGAACCGTTCTGTGAAACCTGTCCAATGGTATGGGTCCTGTATGATGTAGGCTCCCACGAGGTACTGTCGCGCATGCCCCTCGGAACAGGTCCGTGTTATCAACGGTGCTCATTCCTCTTCAGAAGTAGCCACCTTGGCCGCTATCAGTAGGAGTGCCGTGTGCCCAATAGGGGTGTTCCCGGGCCTGACTCCGCCCTTGCTGGCCTTCACCCATCTACGTTCAATCATTTCTCCAGCCCACTCGATTACTAGTCCGTTGTCCTGGGCGGTCTCCCATGATTTCTCCAGCTGCGAAGTAGTGGGGCAGTAGCAAGCTATCCGCCCTCCCGCCCTCATTAGGGGCTCCACTATTGGAATTACGAGCCACGGCTCTGCTACATCGATAATTGCAGCATCCAGCTCTCCACAAATGTCAGGGACCACAGTTCCAACTTCAACGAGATCCCCATCAATCAAGTGCCAGTCAGGAAACTCGGGGAGTATCTCCGACAGCCTATCCATGTTTATACGGCCAACCTCAGCGTGCTCCGGCCGCGACTCCACAGAGATAAGCGTCCCAGAAGATCCCATCACATTAGCTAGGTGCATGGCAAGTCCTGCGGAGCCATGCCCTCCCTCGAGAACCCTTGATCCAACCCCTATCCCCATCCAGGAAATCAGAAAACCCGAGTCCTTGGCTCCAATAACCTGGGCTCTCCGGGCCATGTTTCTTCGTGCTTCCGGGAGGCTAGGGTCGACTATTGTGAGGGATTTTTGTCCAACGGTGATCCGATCACCCAGGGAGTACCCCTCTAGGAGCTTCTCCGCATCAAACCTACCGAGCCCCTTCACCTTAACTTCGCCAGGGGCGCGCCTAAGCAGGTACGCCCTGCCATCGTCCTCTCTGAGAGCCAACCACTCGCCACTCACGTTATCCCGAGGACTTCCAGAATATCAATTACTATGGCGGCTCTATAGAGCCGTCTCCCGATGAACTTGGATGCATCATTGTTATACCAGCGTTCACAATGCCTCAAACGATGAGAGTAACCACCCTGCGCCCAGTCGTTCAGGCCCTCACAGTAACCGGACTGGTGATTCTGATGGGCTATTCCGGGGCATTCGCATTCGATTCCGAAGAAGATCCGCGTCAGCAACTCCGTCAAGATGCAGTAAAGATGTATGCCACAAGCCCTGGTCACACAGTCTTCGGGGAATACGTCGGTGCGCACTGGTGCGGACCTTGCATGAGCAGTGCTTCGCCCTCCCTGGATAACCTGAAGACCTCCAATCCAGAGGACTTCACCTTCGTCTCTTTCTTCGAGGCGTCTTCTGGAGGATGGCCATCTGACGGGCCAATAAACCGAAGGAGCCACATCATGTCAGCATCCTCCGGCTATCCAACATTCTCATTCGCCGACAAGCAATCTGGCACATGCTACAAGGTCGGAGCCGGTGGGACGAACTACTACGATGCCGATTACTCAGCTGGGGGTTGCATGGACTCAGATGTTTCGAACTATGCTATGGTTCTGAGTGCCGATCACGACTCGACGACCGATGAGGTCACCATCACAGTCGACTCGACATATCTCGGCTCTCAGTCATCTGTCAGTGTCTATCTATTCGCCGCAGTTACGGAGAAGGTCGGTGGCGATGCATATGACAACGGTGTAAGGCCTCATCACAACTTCAGGGACTGGCTGCTCAACAGCGGAAACAATGGGTTCGAGCAACTTACCCTTACTCCAAACAACCCCGTTCAGAAGTCATGGACAGTTCCAATTAGCCTAGTCAGGGCGGCTGGGGGATATACCCAATTCGAGAATTTCTGGCCGGTTGTGGCACTCATGGACGGCCCCCACAGCTCCTACAACAACTTCCTCTCATCAGCAGATCTCGACATGATCCCTCTGGTTGACGTGGGAGTCTCGGACTTCTCGATCTCGAATGCCAATGGAAATTCGGGATTCAAGCAGGGAGACACACTGGAACTTCGGGTGGATGTCACGAACAACGGAGTCGACCCGTATTCAGATGGGGGCCAGATATCCATCCTGAGGATGGACGGGTCTGATGAGGTCGAGATTGCATCGACTGGTCTGGGTAACCTCGGAGTGGGCTCAACTCAGACATTCAGTACTTCGTTCCAGACTAATGATATTGAGATGGTGAACCTAGGCTCAACTTCATTCAGAGCGAGGATAACCGGATTAGAGGGCGACAGGGTTGCCTCGAACAACGCCATGGACGAATATGCGATTCACGACCTACCCCCAACTCCCAGCCAACCGGCCGCGATTTCCAGTACTACCATAGACAGGGGCAGCTCGGTTCAATTCGAAACAAACGCCATCCCGAATGACATGGTAGATGACACTAGCTCGATGAACCCAATACTGCAGTATAGTCCGACAGGAGGGGGCCTATGGGACGATTCATGGATCAGGGACGCGGAACTTCTGGGCACCGGGGACAATGCCAGATATCTGCACACCATAGATACCCCACTGAGTGCTCAGATTGGCTACTATGACCTGAGGGTCAAGTGGACAGACTCATCAGGACAGGCTAGTGACTGGCTGGTTTACGAAAACGCATTCGAACTGAGAAACTCATTGCCAACAGTCCTCGGCAACGGCGATTCCGAATTCGCCGGGACGCCCACTGTGAAGGTCGACACGGATGAGAGGATTTCCGTATTCGGGCTGGTAATGGATGCCGAGACTCCCCTTTCACTCCTGGAAATAGACAGTAGCTCCTCAAGCTTCATCGAGTGGGATCCAGTTAACTGGGAGATAGTGGTAAGATTCAGCGAGGTCATTTTGGACAGTCAAGGGAACCCAGTACCACAGGGAATACAATTGACGATTAGCGATGGTGATGACACGAATAGTGGACTGCTAATGTTCAACGTGATAGAAAACGGGGCTCCACGTTGGTCCCCAATTCCCACACAATCGTTCAACGAAGGAAGCTCATCCAGTCTCGGCCTGACACCCTTCCTCTCCGACACCAATGACAACGGGCAGCAAGTCTCAGTGGCCGGTATATCGTTGGAACTAATCTCAATATCGGACGAGTCCCTGGTCGAGGCTAATATCTACGGCCAGACCCTGAATATCAACGCCCTCGATGACGACGGCTTCGGGATGGTCGACATCACGGTGAGGGCCGACGACGGCAATATGGCCTCTGACACAATTATCACATTCCATGTCCTCAATGTCAATGACGCACCTAGGATTGACTCATCCGAACTCGAGGGCATCATGCTCAAGGTGGGGGAGGAGTTCGAGTACAACCTATTGGAAATGATCACAGATGTGGACGATCCCGATGACGAGATTTGGGTGACCGCATCCAACCTCGTTCCCGGTGCTGTAATGTTCAGCCCCATATCCGGAATACTATCTGCGAGCTGGCAAGAGGCAGGTCAGCAGATCGTCTCGATAACGGTGGAGGACAGACACGGCGAGTCATCATCCCTGGACATCACATTCACAGTGGTCGACGATCTGCCACTCGAATGGGAATCCGACCTCGATATCTCCATAGATACCCAGGATTATGGGACCAATCCAACAGTGCATATTCAGAATGTCGGGGAACTAGAATTGTCCGAAATAGAAGTGAGATGGACTGTCTGCAACAGCATTACCGGGATCTGCCACTCGGCAGGAACGTCCTACAGTCTGGGCCCATTCATCATCCTCCCAGTGGGAGGGGAGGGACTCGGGGCTGGGGACTACTTCACCCTGAGCGTCTTCGCAGTCGATCAGGATGGTTTCGACAGGGCTACACAAACTCAATTCAAGACCTTCGCCACCAAGCCTTCTGAAGTGATAGAATCGCCAGAAGAGGAACAGGGCCCCGACTCCACATCCTCCTCCTCGATTTCGCTACTAACTGTCGGAATTGCAGGCTCTGCACTCCTGGTCCTTGTGGCACTAGCACTCGGCCTAGCGGTCGTGCTCAGGAGAAGACAGGAGGTCTACGATTATGACAGCTATGAGAGCGGATACGATACCCAGCGGCAAAGTACGCCCGTTGTCACGCCCCCAAGGCCTCCCGGACTTGCTCCACCACCACCTCCAATGTCCCCCAAACTGCCTCCCGAGGGACTCCCCGAAGGCTGGTCCATGGAACAGTGGCACTACTACGGAGAAGAGTACCTCAGTAGGAGAAAGTGAGCATTTCTCGCAATTACTTCTCTAACACACCTTCAAGAAGGTGTCAGCCTCAGCAAGGGCTGCGGAGGGTGCAATATGTCCGATGATTCAGAATCCCAGGATACGCTCCAAGAGTCCCCTGTGGATCATCTGGACTCGTGGGAAGAGGGCCCAGCATTCGGAATTGGGGAGGACAAGGACCCCATTTGCGAGACTCCCGTAGAGGAGTGGATAGATGGCGTTGACATCACCTCCACGGCTGCTGTCCCCATTCCCGAGAATTTGGTAGATCAGGTAATCGGACAGGAAGCCGCCTCAATCGTCGTACGCAAGGCGGCAGAGCAACGTCGACACATGATAATGGTGGGGGACCCAGGTACAGGCAAGTCGATGCTCGCCCGCTCAATGACCGAGTTCCTTCCCAAGGACAGCCTCGAGGACGTTCTTGTATACAGGAACACGGAGGACGAGAATGAGCCAAGGGTCAGGACCGTTCCCGCTGGCAGGGGCTCCGCGATTATATCAGAGAGGAAGGCGCAGACGAGGCTCCAGAGGGAGCGCACAAACCGGACTCTTCTGTTCGTCGTAATGGTGATTGGCGCAGCCTTAATTCTAGCAGTATTGCAAACAGGCGACATTATGACGCTAATCTTTGGGTCATTCCTGCTGATTTTTGGTTACTTCTTCCTGAGGACCAGACTCACGGCGGGCGACGAGTCAAACATCCCGAAGCTCCTGATAAAGAGGAGCAGAAACGACGATCCGCCATTCATCGATGCGACCGGCACTCTGGCTGGAGCGCTCCTCGGTGATGTCAGGCACGACCCGTTTCAGTCCGGTGCCGATCTAGCCACTCCCGCTCACGAGAGGGTCGAGCCCGGAGCAGTGCACCGGGCCAACAAGGGAGTCCTCTACATAGATGAGATAAGGATGCTCAGGATGGAGGAGCAGCAGGCACTCCTAGTGGCGATGCAGGAGGG
>DAFQ01000007.1:552-4441 GCA_002497985.1 Euryarchaeota archaeon UBA4 | reverse complement strand
GTGGCGGCGGATTCTAGGGCTCCTTCCTGCCCCTAATCTTGGCAATCATCCATCCTATGGTGGCGAGGTATATCTTGTTCCTCCACAGCCAGGAAACCAGCTTGAAGGCGCCTTTCACTCTGCCCATGCTCATTCCGCCTTGTCTTTCCTGGATAGGCTGACGCCCATCTTGCTAGCTGCTCCCTTGACCGTGCCCTTGGGCATATCGCCCTCCTGCTCGAGCGCTGAGAGGGCGGCTAGGACTATGCTCTCGGTGTCTATCTCGAAGAATCTCCTGAGGCTCTCCCTCGTGTCCGAGCGCCCGAATCCGTCAGTTCCAAGAACCACGTAGCGGCCCCCTACCCATCTGTGTATCATCTCCGGCACAGCCGCGATGTAGTCGGAAACTGCGACAGTGGGCGTATCGTCGCCGAAGCATTCCGATGCGTATGGGACCCTCTTGTCCTGGGGGTTGAGCCTGTTGTGCCTCTCTGAGTCCAGGCCGTCTCTGCGAAGCTCCCCATAGGATGTGACCGACCATACCTCGGAGGAGACCCCATGCTCGTTCTCCAGGGTCAATGCGGCCTCGCGAGCATACTGGAGTATCGGTCCCGATCCAAGAATCCTGACAGTCGGAGATTCTGAGTTTTCCTTTTCCTGAACCTTGTAGGCGCCTCTGATTATTCCCTCATCCGCCCCCTCTGGCTTTGCGACCTGCTGCTGGTTCTCGTTGTACAGCATGATGTAGTGTATGACGTCGAGGTCCTTACCCCACATCTCGTCGATTCCGTTCCGGATTATCGTTGCCAGCTCATAGGCATATGCGGGGTCCCATGCGCGGCATCCAGGGACGGTGGATGCGAGGAGCAGGCTATGCCCGTCTTGGTGCTGCAGGCCCTCTCCATTCAGGGTGGTCCTCCCGGCTGTTGCACCCATGAGGAAACCCCTTGCTCTCGAGTCGGCGGCGGCCCATACCTGGTCGGCTATCCTCTGGAAGCCGAACATGGAGTAGAACGTGTAGAAAGGCAGGGTCGGGGATGAAGAGTGGGAGTATGAGGTGGCTGCCGCTGTCCATGTGGCCATGGAAGTGGCCTCGGCTATTCCCTCCTGGATAATCTGGCCGGACTCGGACTCCTTGTAATTCATCAGCATCTTATGGTCGACGGGAGTGTAGTTCTGACCCACTTGGGAGAATATTCCAAACTCGCTGAAGAGGGGGTCCATTCCGAATGTCCTACCCTCATCTGGGATTATCGGAACTACCCTAGAGCCAACATCGGACTTGAGCAGGTTCCTCAGGAGCCTTACGAAGACCATGGTAGTTGAGACTAGTTGTCCCTCCCTCGTCCCCTCATCGAACTCGGAGAAAGTGGACTCATCTGGAAGCTGTATGTCAGTGGGAGGAGACCTCCTAGATGGCAGGTATCCCCCCAATCCCTTCCTCCTCTTCCTGATGTACTCGACCTCGTCTGAGTCTTCACCGGGATGGTAAAGGGGGGTGTCCTGGAGCTCTTCGTCACCTATCGGCAGTTTCAGGGAGTCCCTGTATGCAATCAAGTCATCCAAGGACATCTTCTTCTTCTGGTGCGTTGAGTTCCTTCCCTCGAAGGAGTCTATCCCCCAGCCCTTCACAGTGTGGGAGAGAATCACCGCAGGTCCATCCGCCGCCTCTGCCGCTTTGTAGGCCGCGTACACCTTGCGAGGATCATGCCCCCCTCTGCGAAGGTTCTCTATTTCTCCATCAGTTAGAGACTCTCCAATAGAGTTTAGTTGTTCGTTGCCCGAGAAGAATTCCGATCTAAATTCAGATGGGGGGAGTGTGCTCATCCTCTGCCAGTCCCCATCTGTGATGCCTTCTATTCTTGCTAGTACCGAACCCATGGAGTCCTGGTTCATTATTCGGTCCCAACCTGAGCCCCATAGGACCTTTATGACAGTCCATCCAGCTCCACGGTAGAGTCCTTCTAGCTCTTGGATTATCTTCGCGTTGCCTCTGACTGGCCCGTCGAGGCGCTGGAGATTGCAATTGACAACAACAATTAGGTTATCCAGATTCTCCCTGCCGGCGATTGCGATGGATGCAATTGACTCGGGCTCATCCATCTCGCCGTCACCTAGGAATGCGAACACGCGGCTTTCGGACGTGTCAGCTAGCCCCCTGTGATGCAGGTACTTCCAGAACCTTGCTTGCATGACGGCAGCTAGGGGGCCAAGACCCATTGAGACGGTGGTGTACTCCCAGAATTCGGGCATGAGTCTTGGGTGGGGGTATGATGAGAGGCCGTCGGAGAATGCCTCTTGACGGAAGTTAACCAATTGTTCTCTGGATACCCTGCCCTCCATGAAGGCCCGAGCGTAAATACCGGGGCTGCCATGTCCTTGGATGTAGATTGCGTCTCCAATGCCATTGCTTTCCTTGCCTCTGAAAATGTGGTTGAATCCCACCTCGTATAGTGTGGAGCTGGATGCATATGTCGAGATGTGTCCACCAATCCCGTCTATTCTGCGATTCGCATCTGATACTACCACGGCTGCATTCCACAGTATCATGTTCTGGATCCTTTCCTCCATCTCTAGGTCGCCGGGATATGGTGGCTGTTGGTCTAATGTAATCGAATTGAGGTATGGCGTCCTAGATGGCGGGCGAATTGGGATGTCTAAGTCTCCTGCCTCAGACATCAATTCGTGAAGGAGGAGTCTGGCCCTCTCAACCCCCTGTGAGTCGACCACCGAGCGTAGAGACTCCAGCCACTCATCTGTCTCCTCGGGATCAGAATCAGGAAGTTTGGGGCGTGTTCTTGGACCTGCCATGTCGAACTCCTGCCCCTATGGGGCAGGCTTCCCACACCTAGTGGTTTATTCAATGTTCGATAACAAAGAGGTGTGTTCAGGGCGTTCCCCTATTCGGACCGACCGTGATAACGTGGCATTCGTGAAGAGTTCTTACTCCGGCCACGGTTATGGATGAGTCACCCTCGATACACCGTTGCCCGGACCACTTGGTGACGGTCTTCATCACAGTGCTCTTTCCTGCAGGATTGAGCGGGTCCACCTTCAATTCTACACTGACGTCCTCCAGTTCTCCCAGCCACGAGAGCGCTGCCTCTATCGAACGGCTGGCAATTCCATGTTGCTGCTCAGAGCTTCTCACCCAATAACCCAGATTCCAATTTGCTCTACCTGACCTTGTTACCCTATCGAAACCGATAATTCCGAGTATGTAGTCATCCCATGGCCTAATCATAACCCAATGATGGAGGAGCCCCGATCTTCCCATCCTCTCCGTCTCAGATAGGAATTCTCTGATTTGGTCATCGATATCCTGGTCTGGGATTATCCATGGCATGGCTCTGCTAACCTCGGGCCAAGTCTCCTCATACGCCTCGATTATTTCCGATGCGCGGAGGCTAGACGCAGGTCGGAGGACGAGGTTTTCATCGACTCTGATCGTCGAAGTGGCACGTCGTAACACATGCCTGCGGACGAGTACTGTTGCATCAGTACTCCGGATGAGTGTGTCTCATGGCCGTAGCTTTGATCTTGCATTTGAGACGTTGGAATCTTCGGGATATGTCTCCGATGCGACGTCTAGTAGCCTATCTACGGCCTGTACCCTTCCTATCCTCTGGAGAAGTGCTCCGATCGGATAAACTAACTTGGTTCGGTCTCCAAGATGTGGGCCTACCTCGTCCAAAATAACTGTAGCTTGAGCTATGTTCTTTGATCTAGCTGCTTCCATAGCCGATTTAACCATCTGTGCGACCTTTCTTCCTGGCCACATTTCCTGCTGCGCCCATGGCCATATATTCTCAATCTCTGGCTCTTCTGGAATCTTGTTTTCCCTCAGGAATGTTAGATTGGGAGGAGGTGGGATTGGCATGGGAGGCTGGTCCTCGTCCACTTCTGGGGC
>DAFQ01000007.1:0-142 GCA_002497985.1 Euryarchaeota archaeon UBA4 | reverse complement strand
GGCTCTGGTGGAGACTCTAGCAAAGCCACAATTTCCGACTTCTTCATCTTAGAGTATCCTGAAAGTCCCCGCTCATTTGCCATGGCCTTCAATTTGTCAACTGTTAGGTCGGAAAGGGTGGGTTCCTCGGGCTCCGGCTCCG